>JAAZJD010000082.1 GCA_012800525.1 Clostridiales bacterium | reverse complement strand
GTAATTAAGTATTCTTGTAATTATGGCGTTACAGCAGCTGCCATTAGATACAAGAAAACACGACAGTGGATCTACTACTGGCGGAAACGTTATACGGGTGATGTTAAGTCATTAATGGAATTGTCAAGACGTCCCCATAGTCATCCTAATCAGCATACTGAAGAAGAACTTAAACTGATTGCAGATATGCGAAGGCGGAACCCTAAATTAGGCTTAACTATGCTTTGGATTAGGTTAGTTAAAAGAGGTTATACACGAAACATATCTTCACTATATCGTGTAATGAAGAGATTAGGTTACTTTAATGAAAAGAGAAAAAAGAAGAAAAAGTATATACCTCAACCCTATGAAAAAATGGAGAGACCTGGTCAAAGGATACAGATAGATGTCAAATATGTGCCTCAGGATTGCACGAAAGCCTTAGGACATGGAAATCAACTTTTCCAGTTTACAGCAATCGATGAATATTCTAGGCAGAGATATCTGCAGGGATTCTCAGATAACAGCACCTATTCTGCCATGATATTTATGCAAGAAGTGATTAGATTTTTTGAATTTGAAATTGAATGCGTGCAAACGGATAATGGTCAAGAATTTACTAAAGCATTCTCTCCTAACTTAGGTAAAAGTGTAGACTACAAGCCAACATTGTTCGAACAATATTTAGCTCACGTTGGTATTAAACACAAGCGTATTAGACCCTTTACACCTAGGCACAATGGGAAAGTAGAAAGAAGTCACAGAAAAGATTCTGAATGGTTCTATGAAGGTAGAAGCTTCTACAATCTAGAAGATTATCGTGAACAATTAAGGCGTTACAATCGAGTATCAAACACATATCCGATGCGACCATTAAAGTGGAAATCGCCTAACGAAGTCGTAAATGCTTTTTTTATGGGGAAAGTGTAACAGATGTTTGACAACCCAACACGTCTAAAATTTTATATATATAATAAAAAATTGACATAAGATAATTATAAATGTATATTTAAGAAGTAGAGACATATATCCGTAGTGGTTAAAATATGGAGGAGTTGATATGCTAGAAATAGAGCATTTATATAAAAAATATAGAAATAGTGAAAGATTTTCCGTTGAAGATTTGTCCCTGACTTTAGAGAAGGGAGAAATCTTTGGCTTTTTAGGACAAAACGGTGCAGGAAAATCTACAACGATTAAATGTTTGACAGGAATATATCCTTTTACGAGTGGAACAATTAGAATTTGTGGATATGATATTTCAAAAGATCCAATTTTAGCAAAAATGAATATGGGCTATGTGCCAGATAACCATGCTGTTTATGAAAAGTTGACGGGTAGGGAGTTTGTCAACTATACAGCTGATATTTATAAAGTTAACAAAAGAAATAGAGCTGAGCGTTTTGATAAATATGTTGAACAATTTAAATTAACACATGCTGTGGATATGCAAATAAAATCATATTCTCATGGTATGAAACAAAAAATTTGTGTTATTGCTGCATTAATTCACAATCCTAAGCTCTGGGTATTAGACGAACCTATGATGGGACTTGACCATCAATCTATGATAGAGATTTTAAAGAGAATGAATGAACACTGTGAAGAAGGTAATACTGTTTTCTTCTCAAGCCATAATCTAGATTTAGTTGCAAAGGTTTGTGATAGGGCTGCAATTATAAAAGATGGCAAGCTACAATGTGTTATTGATTTAAAAATACCGGAAAATAAAAAGACGCTAGAAGAGCAATTTGTAAAAATAACATCATCAAATGACTCAAAGTCAGAAGAAGATTTGGCTTTAGAAAAATTAGTAAAAGATAAGTTTGAAGATAGATAAAATAGTCACATATATAAAATGATGGCTTAATCCAAAGATTAGGTAAAAGATAAGTTTGAAGATAGGAAATGGTCCTACATATAAAACGATAGATTTAATTATAAGATTAGGTAAGAGATAAAAATTTAGTTTTGTGGAAAAGATTATATATACAAAAATTGGACCTATGAATAAATATTTGGAGATGAGGTCTTAGGGATAGATAAAAATTAGTCGTATGAATAATATATTTACTTTATTAAAACTTGAAATAAAAGATACAGGCCTTGGTAACTTTAGAGTTAAAGATTACAAAAGTTGGTTTAAGCTTGTTATGTATGCAGGCGTTGTGGTAGCATTTTTCTTTTTTGCATTATTTGCATCTAAAATATATTTTAGTATGTTCAAAACCGCTGGTATTGCATATGAAGCTTTAATTATTTTCTTTAGTGTTGTGTTTGCATTGTTGACAATTACTGGTACAAGTGGAACTATCAAAGTTCTATATTTTAAAAGTGATAATGAAATTTTAATTAGATATCCACTTACAGGTAATGAAATATTTACAAGCAAAATTCTATTTTTATTAATTAGGCAAATAATCACAACCATTCTAATATTAATCCCTTTCTTATATGGTTATACCCAAATAGAAACGGTTAACAAAGCTTTTATGTATAGAGCACCACTAGTGGTAATATTTATGGTATTAATAACTTTTTGTTTGTCAAATGTACTAGCTATTCCTGTTATGCATTTGACAAATAAGATAAGAAATAAGTTTATCTTAATAATAATTTCTCTTGCAATTATAGTGATGGCATTATTTGCAGGCTATATGATGCTTTTCAATAAAATGGTTGTATATATGAAAGAGCAAGACTTTTCTGTTTTTGATCAAGAAATTGTAAATAAAATAGAGATGGCCTCTAGATATTTATATCCTAAAGCTTTTGCAGACCTTTTAACTGGTGAAAAGTTATATATGGCATATCCATTCTTGCTTATTCCAACAGGGGTGGGAATTGCACTTACATTTTTAATTGTTGAAACTTTGTATTTTAAAACTTTATTAATAAATGTAGAAATTGAAGGAAGTGCATTTAAAAGAAAGACAAGAAATACAGTTAGACCCGTGTTTTTCACTTTGCTTAATAAAGAATTTATTCAAGTATTCCGTTCAGTAAACTATTCATTTCAATATTTTGTTTTAGCATGTGCAATGCCAGGAATGGTGTTTTTTAGCAATAGCATAGTTCAAACTTTAGCAAGACAACAATCAGGCGAGAGAATGACTTTTGGTGTAACACTGCTTGTTATGATGGTATTTACAACTATAATTACTTCTTTTGCTGCTACAACAGTAAGTAGGGAAGGTCATAGTTTTTATTTAACTAAAACAGCTCCTGTTAAAATAAGATTGCAATTGTTTGCAAAGTTTACAATGTATTTCATTGTCTCATTCCTTGCAAATAGCATAAGCCTTGTTGTAATTGCTGGAGCAAAACAAATGAGTGTTAATTATGCTCTAATAACATTTGTAATAGTTCAATTAAACTCAATATCATTGACTTTAATTGCTATGCGCACAGACATTGATAAACCTGCATTTAATTTAGTAGGTGACGGTGGAGAGATTCAAAACAATAATGTAAATACCACAAGAGCTGTAACAACTGGAATGTTGGTTTCATTGTTACTTGGTATGCTTGGCATGATATTTGGGGCACAATTAAAATTAATTATCTTAGTAATATTTTCTCTCACCATGTTAGGCTTTATTTATGCAATCCTACGATATGAGATTAATTTAAGAAAAAAATACTATTCTATTAACAACTAAATAGTTTAGCTATAGACAATAAATAATGTTGTTAAGCTATAATAAGCAACTGAAGGGGAAAGCGAAAACGATATGAAAAAGTTTTTAATAGTAGTGATATGTTTAATACCTATTATTTTAATCCTAGCTTTAAATGGAGCTAGCACTATCGTTTCTATTAATACCCCCGATAACCCGACTGAAATTGAAATTAGAAATAGCCATAATGTGATAGTTAAAGATGGTGAGGTTTTAGAGTTAGATTTAATCCGTAATGATTTTATAATAATAAACATTTTCCCTGAAATTACAAAAAATAAAAATATAAACAAACCTGAAGTTACAGCAAATTCTATTGGTGAAGTTGAACTAAAAAGAATTGATAACACCAATAGGTATCAAGCTATACCAAAAAAGGCAGGATATGTTGAGTTGATACTTTCAGCAGAAGCGAATGTTTCCCTAAAGCGTAAAGTGACCTTTATGGTAAGATCAAATGCAATTACTGAAGTAAACGTTTTAGATGCCGAAAGAAGACAACTTGGGGTATCAAATGTCCAAAGTGAAGTTGTTTATGAATTTGGTGAAACATATTATTTAGATTATTATGCAAAGCCCTTTGATGCCCTAGACTACACTAGTCCAAAATGGAGTTTTGATCCCTTTGGATCTGCTGAAGTTTTAAATGGTCATGTCATAATCAAAGATAGAGTAAAAGCTAAAGTGTCATTTACAGCTTATGGAAAGGATGGCGTTCCGCTTCAAGCAACAACATATATAGATTTTTCAAAAGCTATTGTTAATAGAACCCTGGTGCATACTACTGAAAGTGTAGATGAAGAGTGGATTAGAAATAATATTGTATTTCCTGAGTATAGAGATGATGCAATGATTAACAAGTTAGAAGGGGGGAAATATAGTGTTGAGGCAAATGATAGAAAGGTAGTTATCAATGTAGTTGATAATATTACTAGTGACATATATTTTTCAGATGGAATAGAAAAAGTATACACAAATACATCTATTCCAAGACTAGTTTTATCAAAAGCGGAAAATGGAGAAGTTATTGATTTAACTGATATTTACTCTGATTATTATGGAAAAGTAAGGTTTGTTTCAAGTGACACTGATATTTTAAAAGTAAATGAAAATAACGGTTGCATACAACCACAAAAATATGGAACATGCACAGTTTCTGCTTTTGTGTTTGATAAGGAATATACTAAAACTATTGAGGTTAGAGAAGTTAAAGAACTCTTTTCACTAAAACATGAGTATATCGATCAAGCTAGAGGCATAAGGCAAGATAGGGTTTGGGGGACCAGGTTTATTAGAGGTGGTGAAGATGAAACTCTACCATGGCAAGAAAGACTTGCCCAAATGGAAGTTGTTAATGTGTATGACTTTTTTGTAAAAGACGATAATGCAGAGTTTGATATTATATGGGAACTTGATAAGGAAGGCTTAATTGAAGTTGAAAGATTATATCCAGTTGGTGAAAAAAATGATATTGAAATTAGATTTTTAGATGCTGCTTTAGGGCAAAGTGTTACATTGACAGCATATATGTCTGATGGGAAGAATAAAATAGAACACTTTAAGAAAAGTTTCACATTTAAGGTAATAAATAGGCTAAATGCAGTGAATGTTACAAATAGTTTGCAGTGCTATAAAGCATATGAATTAAAAGCTGTTGATATGGTTTTTCAGTCTGACATAGTGCATAGTAATGATACGTATCACAGATCTTTGTTAGTTTATTCTAACATTTGGGGCAACGGTTTTTCTGTTACTCAAAATTTAGAAGCGAATCCTCCTGATAAATGGGATTATTTAATTGATTTTGATGAATCAAGGGCTAGTTTGATTGAAACAGTGCCAAATGATGAAATTATATTTGATGATTTTACTATTATGTCTGTTCCGACACTTGAAGATAAAAATATAGCAAAACTTGCAGGGGTAGGTCTTAGGATAGGTTACATACCTAAAACTCCAGTTGTATTTAGATATCTACAAATCAAAAATTGTAATTTTGGTATTGAAATAAAGTCGGTTGCTCATTCGATAGTAGATGGTTGCATAATAGGCGACAATAGACTTGTAGGAATAAGTAGAAATAATGACTGGCATGAAAATATCGATGATGATATATTCATTTTAAAAAATTCAGTATTTACAAATTCTTTAGGTCCAAGTATAACGTTATTATTTCGTGAAATGTATGAAAGCGCAAAGCATCAGGGAAAAAATATTTTGCCAAATGTAAAGTTTGAAGGAAATGTAAGGTTTTATAACTGGCAAAATAGAAATCAATTAGATGGAATGTTTGATGCAATATTGTCTGGTTTTTTCCCAGCTGATGCAGAGTTTGAAGGAATAAAAAGTTTGATTGGTCCGTTTTGGAATAGCGTTATGAAAGATAAACGAATGAATGATTTGTTCATGTGGCATAAAGGAAAAGAGTATGCTTCAGTTGGAATGTTTACATATGGATTAACAGCTAAAAATGATATGAGCAAACTTCAGATAGGCGATAGATATGCAGCAAAAGAAATACCAATTTATAACGAAGATACAAAAGGTACTATATCATTATTTAAACTTGTTGTGAGTGTTGTGTTGGAAATAAACATTGAAGATTTTTATGATTCTTTCTTGGTGGGTTACGATTTTTCTAAAGGAAAGCCAGATGTCCTTCCTTTAGATCCGGTCCCTGCGTCGTATGAGATGTATGATTCACTAAGAGGTGGGGCAGTCGCACCTTATCCTTCAAGAACTATTTAACTTTTTGTTTAGCTTTTAAAGTTTAGATTGGAGCATCATATGAGATGTATGATTCACTACGAGGTGGAGCAGTTGCCTCTTACCCTTCAAGAATTATTTAACTTTTATTTAGCCTTTAATTTAGATTGGAGTATTATGTGAGATGTAGATTAACTAAGAGTTGGGGCAGCTACACCTTATCTTTCAAGAATTATTTAACTTTTTATTTAGCCTTTAATTTGAATTGGTAGTATAATATAAAATATTAGATGGCCTAATATATTTGACAGTATTCAAATGTTATGGGCAAAATATTGATATGAAAAAGTTTCTAATAGCAGTTATATTGTTAATCCCAGTGATTTTAATATTAGCCTTAAATGGAGCTAATACAATTGTTGCTATTAATACCCCCGACAATCCAACTAAAATTGAGATTAGAGATAAAAATAATGTCATTGTTAAAGATGGCGAAGTTTTGGAATTAGATTTAATAAGAGATGATGATTTTATCATAATAAATATATTCCCTGAAATCACAAAAAACAAAAATATAAATAAACCAGAAGTTACCTCAAATTCTACAGGTGAACTTGAGTTAAAAAGAATTGGCAATACCAATAGGTATCAAATAATACCAAAGCAAGCAGGATATGTAGAGTTAATTCTTTCAGCAGAAGCAAATGTATCTTTAAGACATAAAGTCTCTTTTATGGTAAGGTCTAATGCAATTACTGAAGTAAATATTTTGGATTCCGAAAGGAGACAACTTGGTGCCTCAAATATTCAAAGTGCAGCAGTTTATGAGTTTGGTGAAACATATTATTTGGATTATTACGCTAAGCCATTTGATGCACTAGATTATATTACACCCAAATGGAGTTTTGATCCTTTTGGAGCTGCTGAAGTTTTAAACGGTCATATCATAATCAAAGATAGAGTGAAGACTAAAGTGTCATTTACAGCTTATGGAAAAGATGGTGTTCCACTTCAAGCAACAACGTATATAGATTTTTCAAAAGCTATTGTTGATAGAACTTTGGTGCATACTACTGAAAGTGTAGATGTAAACTGGATTAGAAATAATATTGTTTTTGAAGAGTATAGAGATAGTGCAACAATTACTAAATTAGGGGGTGGGAAATTTAGTGTTGAAGCAAATGATAGAAAAGTTATTGTTACGGTAGTAGACAATATTACTAGTGACATATATTTTTCAGATGGAATAGAAAAAGTATACACAAATACATCTATTCCAAGACTAGTTTTATCAAAAGCAGAAAATGGAGAAGTTATTGATTTAACTGATATTTATTCTGATTATTATGGTGAAGTAAGGTTTGTTTCTAGCAATACTGATATATTGAAAGTTAATGAGAATAATGGCTGCATACAACCTATAAAAAATGGGACTTGTACAGTTTCTGCATTTATTTTTGATAAAGAGTACACGAAAGATATTGAAGTTAGAGAAGTTAAAGAATATTTTTCCTTAAAACATGATTATATTGATCAAGCTAGAGGCATAAGGCAAGATAGAGTTTGGGGCACAAGGTTTATTGAAGGTGGCGAGGACTTAACTCTTTCATGGGACGAAAGACTTGATAGCATGTATTTTGTTGATACATATGACTTTTTTGTAAAAGATGATAATGCAGATTTTGACATTATATGGGAATATGATAAAGAAGGTGTAATTGAAGTTGAAAGGGTATATCCTATCGGTGACAAAAATGATATTAAAATTAAATTTTTAGACACAGGTTTAGGACAGAGTGTAACGCTAACAGCATATATGTCGGATGGCAAAAATAAAATAGAGCACTTCAAGAGAAGCTTTACATTTAAAATATTGAACAGACCAAATGCGGTAAATGTAACAAATGCTATAGGTTGTCGTAAGCTTTATATAGAAAAAGTTTTGGATATGGTTTATCAATCAGATATAGTGCTTGATGGCGCTACAAATGATGCTACTTTTTTCCATACATATGGAAATATTTGGGGTAATGGCTTTACTCTTTCTCAAAATTTAGAGACTACAAATTGGGCAAAATGGGGATTAGTTCGTTATGATGCGGAAAGAGGAGATTTAATTAACACTAAGCCTGATGATGAAATTATAGTTGATGACCTTATCATTATGACCGTACCAACTCTTTTAGATAAAGAAACTGCCAAACTTGCAAGTACAGGAATTAGTGCAAAGGAAATACACAAAACTCCTGTAAGATTTAGATATCTTCAATTAAAAAACTGTGAAATTGGTATGGAAATAAGACAAAGTGCTAATGTAAAAATAGAAGGTTCGATAATTGGTGATTGTGGCTTTCTTGGCATTATATACTATAACGACTGGCATGAAAATATAGATAATGATAAATTAATTATTAAAAATTCTGTGTTTACCAATTCTGGTGGACCAAGTATTATGTTTTTATTTAATGATTTGGAAACTGCTGGTGAACACCAAGGAAAAAACATACTACCCCTTCTCAAATTTGAGGGTGATGTAAGAATTTATAATTGGCAAGATAAACAACAATTTCAAAGACTATTTGATGTGATACTTGCTAGCTATTTTCCTGATGATAGTACTTTTGATGGCCTGAGAAATATTTTATCTCCATTTTGGGAAAAGGTTATGCAAGATAAGAGAGTAGAGAATTTGTTTATGTGGCACAAAGGTAAACAATATGCTTCTGTTGGTGTTTTTACATACGGATTAACTGCGAAAAATGATATTAGCAAAATTCAACTTGGCGATAAATATGTAACGAAAGAGTTGCCTATAAAAAGTGAAAGCACCAGTAGTTTTTTAGATATTTTTAAACTTTTTGCAAGTATAGCATCTGGAAGCGCAGTTGAAAATCTTTATGAAAGCCATTTAGTAGGCTATGATTTTTCTAAAGGAAAACCAGATGTCCTACCCTTAGAGCCAGTTCCCGCTTCATATGAAATGTATAATTCCTTAACAGGTGGAACCGCTATTCCGTATTCTTAAAACAGCGATCTTATTGAGCTAGTAACAGGTGGACCGCTATTCCGTATTCTTCTTAAAATAGTATTTATTGGTTTTGTTGAGCCAGAACAGGTGAAACCGCTATTCCGTATCCTTAAAACAGCACTTATTTGGTTTTATTGAGAAGTTTTTAAATTTTAATTAGATATTATTAGATATTGGTTAATCTTTTTTGATTTTTAATAGAAGTTTTAGGCATGTAAATTGCTTGCTATTTACAAAACACCAAATTGATAATAGAATTAAAGTATAAACATTAAGCACAAAGTGTGCTTGGAGGTAAATAATGAAATGTCTATTTAAAGTGTTAATCGCAATAGCGATTATAATAGCGATATTTGTTATCGCAGCAGGTGTATTAGTCACTAGAACGCCAAGGCAACTCAAGATACATGATAAACCTTTATTTGGAGAAGAATCATTTGAAACTATGGGTCTTGCTGATACAAGGTTTTGGGACATCTATAAATCTTTTAAAGGTTTATCGACTGTAAAAGAGGGAGATGTTGTTCATAATGCATTTAATGCTAGCGAAGAAGGAGATAATGTGGCTGCACTAACTACGGGATCAAACTATACAAACGCCTCATCTACTTTAGAAAACAAAGTGGAGTATGAATCTGATGTTATGATTGTGTATAAAGATACAACTTTAGCATATATGTTAAGTGATGGAGTTGAAAAAACCGATAATTCAGTGATTAAAGATATGGGTGTAGCTGTTGAAGAAATTACAATCAAACAAAATGGAAGCCTTAGATTTGTTACTTCGTTTGCAGTTCCTGTAGATGATTTGCCAAATATACCACTTGTAACATTCCCTAAGAAAATATATGCAGTAGCATATTTTAATATAACTGCAGATAATCAAGGCATATGTACTGTAACTTCAGATGAGCTTAAAATAAATGATAAAGATGACCCTGTTATTCAAGCTATCATTGGTGCACTTTTACAAAAAGCTGGTGCTAGTGAAGAGGGAGAAGATGCAACTACAAGTGAAGCTAAGTTAGATAAACTTATGGATGGACTAGCTGAAGAAATTAGCAAGGTAGTAAATAACCTTGGAAAAATTGGTAAGGGTGAAATTACCGATGGCTCAGATCCTAATACTGTTGGAGTAAAAAGAATTAATCCAAGCACCGTGGAATATGGCATGGTAGGTCTACCACAAGATGGCTATATAACATTTGTTGGACATAAACCTTCCCTTCCTCCTCTAGGTGAGTAATTAAAGGCATAGTCAACTTGTAAAGATTTTTTGATATTAAGAAGGCTGTTAAGAAAACTAAAAAATTTTTAACAGCCTTTTTGTTGTCAAAACACAAAAATATTAGAGAAGTGCTATTTTGACATTAGCTGTTTATATGTTGTAGTTACTTAAATGTTTATTAGTGGCCTTTTGTTTGCTTTTTAGCTAAATGTTTAACTTTTTCAAGTTATTGTGATATATTTCAATCAAACACTAAACATAAAATTTTATCTAATAATACGTAAAAATGAATATAAAGAAAACTTTAATAATCTTAATATTGATTATTCCAATCATACTGATACTTGCTTTAAACACGGCTTCAGTAGTGATTGCTGTGAGAACACCAGATAATCCTACTGAAATTGAAGTGAGAAGTAGATTTAATAAGATTATTAGAGACAATGAAGTCATAGAAGTTTCTATTGATGATGAAAATAATTTTTTAATAATTAATATATTCCCAGAAATTACAAGAGAAAAAGGCTTAATTGTTGAAACTATAGCTAGCTCAAAAGTCGGCGAGATTTTAATTGAGAAAATAGAAAATACCGAGAACAGATATAGTTTAATTCCTAAAAAAGTAGGCTATGTGCAAGTTGTAATCTCATCAAAAGCAAATATAAATATCAAAAGGCAATTGAATTTTGAAATTATTTCAAAACGTATAACATCTATAAATGTACTAGATGCAAAAAGAAATAACTTAAGCTTAGGTTCATTTGAATCTACGAAACTATATGGCGGTACAAAATTACTCAACGAAATATATCCAATAATTGCATTTGAAAAAGATACATTAGAATGGGGAACAAGTCCTATAGGAGTTGTAGATATTGATGATAACGGGCAATTAACTGTTTTAGAAAGAGAACTTGTGGAAATTAGTGTAGGAGCATATGGAAAAGACGGTAGATATTGCCAATCAAGGGCATTGTTAGATTTTCGTGATGCTATTGTAAAAAGAGATATTGCATATACATCTAGTGAAATTAATGAAAATTGGGTTCGAGAAAATTTGGTTTTTGAAGATATACAAGATGTAGTTAGTATTGAAAAAAATGAAGATAGATATGTTGTAAGACATGGAGAAAAATCAATAGAAGTAAAGGTTCTTTCTGTAGATGAAAATGAGGTTGGTTTTCTTGATGGACTTAGTAGGGTATATACAAATAATGGCATGTATAGACTTATTTTAGGCGAACTTGAACCATTTAAAAAAATAGATGATAACAAAGATATAAAATTTCAAACAAGCGATTTTAGAGTTTTAGAAATTAATGAAAAAACTGGGCATCTCTATCCTAAAAAAGCAGGTGAGGTTACGGTAAGTGCTACATATAAAAATAAAACAATCAGCAAGAAAATTATTGTTAGAGAGCTTAGAAATAACTTTGAAATGAGCCTTGGATTTATAGATCAATATAGGGGAATTAGACAAGATAGAGTGTGGGCAAAAAACTTTTATCTAGGTGGAGAAAGATATGAAAATGGGATAGAAGTAGAAATGGAATCTAGACTTTCAAATGTAGAAAAAATAGACACTATGGATATTGGAATAATTGATGATGATAGTAGTTTTGATATTATCTGGACATTGTCTAAAGAAGGGGTTATTGAAATTGAAAAAGATGACGAGGTAGAAGTCATCAATGCTCAAAAAATTAAATTTTTGGATTCTGGTTGTGGAGATAATGTTACCTTAACTGCATATATGGCAGTTGATGGATATCCATTAAATACTATGAAAAGAAGCTATACATTTAAAGTCTTTGATGATGTAGAGGCTATAAATGTTTATAATCTTGCACACCTTAAAAAAGCCTTTTCAGATAAAGTTAAAAACGTTGTTTTTCAATCAGATATTGAGGTTGAACTTAAGAAGATTTCAAGTGATGAAATGACATCACTAAAAGTCTATTCAAACTTTTGGGGTAACGGTTTTTCTCTAAGTGGTGAGACTGGAACTGAAAAGCTTTTTGCCTATCCGATGATTGAGCTTTCAAGTGAATATGGTAGAGGAATTTTAGATGATGGTAGTGTTGATAAAACTGATCAAATAATCTTTGATGATATTGTTATTGAAACAACAAAGCAATATAGAACTGAAGGTGATTTATTTAATATGTGTGTTGGTATCAATTCTTATGATATGAAAATAGATCAAGTTTTTAGATATGTTCAAATTAAAAACTGTACTTTTGGAATGGAAATTAGAAGACCAGGCAATATTTTCTTGGAAGGCTCAATAGTCGGGGACAATTTGTATACTGGTGTATTCATTAGAAATCTTGCAGGGGCACATTTAGAAGATAATAGTTTTGTAGTTAAAAATTGTGTATTTAAAAATTCTTTAGCTCCAAGTATAGCAATTGGTTTTGATGGAGTTGATAATCTAGCTCAAGCTGTTGGGAAAAATTCATTGCAGCATGTATATTTTGAAGGTGATAATCGCTTTTATAACTGGCAAGACAAAGATAGTTTAGAAGGTGTAGTTCATTCAGTATTTAAAATGGTTTTAGGGACATCAGATCCTAGACAAAGCAGTGCAATTGAAGGCTTGATGAAATTTGTAGCACCATTTTGGAGAGCAATTTTAGATGCTCCTGAATGGAGGCAATTATTCAAACGCTATGGCAAAAAAGAATATGCCTCGATGGCGTTATTTGTTTTAGGTGGCGTTTCAGAAAACGATTATTCTAATTTGCACTTAAATGATGAATTTTTAAGTCAGGATCTTCCTTTTGATGTTGAGGGTGCAGATAAGACAACCCTTGCATTAATTAAATTAGGTCTTGGAGTAATAGGTGGAACTAATGTTGAAAAACTTCCTAATAATCGCATGGTGGGATATAACTTTAACAAAGAATCACCAGATATTGGACCGTTTGAACCTGTGCCAGAATCGGAAGAGTTATATGCATCATTGATTGGCGAGAAGATAGCTAGTTATGATTATGTAAAATCTTTAGATTAGAATGATGTGCATTTCCAAAGTATCATTGATTGGTGAGCGTGTAGCTAGTTATAATTATGTAAAATCTTTAGATTAGATGAAGTGAATTGTCAAAGTATCCTTGATGTGGTGAGAATGTAGCTAGTTATGATTATGTAAAATCTTTAGACTAAATCCTTCTTTCTTTGATATGGTAAGAATAGTCATAAAATAATATATAAAATATACATAAAATTTTTTTAGGTTAACATTTTTAGCATGTTAAATGTTAAAACCACTAGCATCACATGTTTAAAATTTGGTTGTTGATATTTATTGCCTAAATTGGTTTAACAATATAAAATGTTTAGTGTTGTTAACTTTGTTAAATATATACGACATTGATTTGAAGCGAAAGTTATGAAAAAAATTGGTATCATAGTTGCAGTGCCTGCTGAGGTAAGAGGTTTTATTGAGAAATTAAATATCAATAAAACTGTAGATTATGCTGGAAAAACTTTTTACATTTCTACTAGCAAAGATTATGAAGTCATAATTGTTTTGAGCGGTGTGGGGAAAGTGAATGCAAGTATAAGTGCAACCTTACTAATGTCTAAGTTTGATGTTGATATGGTAATTAGTACTGGCGTTGCAGGGGGACTTCAGCATGTAAAACCAAAGGAGATAGTGATAGCCCAAACATTAGTTCAACATGATATTGATACAACAGCTTTTGGTGATCCTTTAGGGTTGATTCCAAATTTAAACATTGTTGAAGTTAAAAGCAATGAAAAGTTAGTCAATTTATTAAAAGATGAAGTAAAAGATGCAAAGCTAGGCACTTTAGCTTCTGGTGATCAATTTATATGTTCAAAAGAAAAAGCAAATGAAATAAAAAATAATTTTAAAGCTATTGCTTGTGATATGGAAAGTTGTGCAATAGCTCAAGTGGCTGCATTTTTTGAAATCCCAAGTGTTGCGATAAGATTGATTTCTGATTTAGCAGGTGAAGATGCTAACAATGAATATTTTTTCAATCTTGAACAAAGTGCAAAAGATATGGCTTTTCTAATCGTAGATATACTTCCAAAGCTTGTAAAAGTTGAGTTTTAATTTAGCAGTTTTTATTTTTAGTTGTAAATTATAGTTTAAAATTGCAGTCGATAGACCTTATACAGTTTGTAAAAGTTGAGTTTTAATAAGTTTTAATTTTTGTAATTGCTACAAGTGAGTAAAGTTTTAGTTGAAGCACTTCTAATTGTTGTATATGACTAAGATTTTAGTTGAGCATTTTTAATTTTCACACATTGATGGAGTTGAGTTGGTTTTTTAAGTTTGCATTGAATAAATTTCTATTTAGCTGTGAAATGAAAGTGAAATTTTTTAAAAATGATGTTATTTTTTTAATTTTGAGTTGAAGCCTCTTATTATATAATATATAATACATATACGTGTACATCTTAAAATTTAATTTGTACTCTGAATTTTTAATAGATAACATGTTAGAGGTTTAACTTGGCAGAAGAAAAGATGAAGAAATTTTCAAAGAATGCAAGAGTAGGATTGAGTGTCTTAATCATTGCTTTTATTGCCATACTTTCTATCGGTGTTACATTTGCAGTTTTACCTCGTTTTGCTGAGGTTGACACTAGTAAAGCACCTACGGTTGTAGCTATAATGCCCAAAAGCGATAATAACGAAATTAGTGTTGATGCTGATATTAAAAATGTTTTTGTTAGAGTAAAATATTCCGATGGAAGCATAAAAGATGTTGCTTTAAGTGAGTTAACAGCTTCTGGATTAGATACAAGTAAACCTGGTCTTTTAGAAAATGTTGAGCTTGTTTATGGCGGATTTAAACAATATGTTAAATTTAATGTTGTTCCAACAAAACTGACTGTAAGATATACGACACCAAGTGGTGGCGGTAGAATTGAAGGTTTAAAAGTTCAAGAAATTGATGCTGGTAAAGATGCTTCTACGGTAAGAGCAGTTCCAGATGAAGGTTTTATCTTTGTGCAATGGAGTGATGGGAATCCTAACCCTACAAGGACAGACACTGCAATTAAAGCATCAACTGACTATATAGCAACTTTTGCTAGAAGAGAGTCAACTGTTGTTTTCCAATATCCAGATGGTACGTTAAGCAGAGAGCGAAAAGTAGAGTATGGTAAAAGTGCTGCAAATTATGCTCCAAGGCTTGAAGAAAATCAAATGAAGCTATATGGATATAAATTTTCTCATTGGGATAAGGACATAACTCGTGTAACAGAAGATATGACTTTTATACCAGTGTATGAAAAGCATGCGGCAAATATTCATTTATCAATAACTTCAAGAGATGGTGAAGCTTTTGCTATGGTTGAGCAACCAGAAAATTTTTATTCAAAAGCTGTACCTTTTTTCCAAAAAGAAGAAATCGCAACATTGAGATTAAAAGCTAATGGCGGAAGGATGTTTACAGGTTGGAGCATAAGAGATTATCTTGGTAATTGGCATGAACTTCCAGTAGATACAAGTGATGAAAGCAAAAGAATTGAAGTGGCAGCAGGTGGCCAAGGTTTTATTGATTTTTACAGTCCAATTGGAATAACAGCAGATGAATTTCAATTGACATTTACGCCTTCCATAGGGGCAGATGATATCTACATTAGAGCCAATTTAATATATGAACAAGCTAATTTGAGTTTTTACTCGTTTGGGGAACCTGTTGTTCGTGATAATAAAAATCTCAATGTATCGCTTAATAATAAATTGTCTTCAGTTATAGGAGTTATTCAAAGAGAGAGATTAGGCGATAAATTCGTATATGAAGATAATGTGCTTGCAACTAAAGGCTATGTCTTTAAAGGTTGGGAATATACACATGAAGGTGTTAGCCATGTTATAACGCAAGAAAATTATGCATATATTCAATTTGATCAAGATACTAGACTAAATGCTATATGGGAAGTTGGCACATATGATGTTGTTTTCCAAAAGGGCTTAAATGAAGACTTAGACTTTATGGATATAAATAAAGGATATGTTGCTGAGCAAGAAGCAAGAGTCTTAAGAGTTAAATATCAAGACAACTTAAAGAATGTTAAAAATAACGGAGTTTTCCCAAACCCTGCTGTTAGGGAAAATTATACATTTGTTGGTTGGTTTACCAATAAACCAGGTGGAATTGTCTCAGTTACATTAAACACAATTTTAGATGAAGAAGGTTTAGTCGTATATCCAGTATTTGAAGTAAATAAAATTAATTTGAATGTGAGCACAACAGGTTCTGGTAAAGCTCATATGAATCTTCAAGATGCTCATGGTGATTGGTATTTAGGACCAGAAATTTTATCAACGGTTTTATGCGATGTTGTTTCTCAACACACAGTGTCTTTAGTTGCAGATGAGGGATATTACATAAGTAGTTTAAAAGTTAATGGTGTCGATGTTGTTGTTGCACCAGGCGCTACTACATATGATTTAGTCTTTTCAAATCCAACAGAAAACAAAAATGTAGCTGTTGTATATACGATGTTTAATAGTGCAATTAATTTAATTAATGGTGATAATGTCGTAAGTGGAACAGTTGAGTATTTAAATGACATAGATTATGGTGAAGGTGGATATGAGGTTGGAGAGTCAATTGTAATTACAGCCTCGACAGCAATGATTCCAGTTCAAAGAAATTCAACTAAAATTTTGGCCATTAGTGCACCGCTAAATTATAGTATATTTAACATTTTGATAAATGGTGAAGCGGCCCCAAATCTAACTGAAAATGCTAGAACCTTTAAACTTGAGCTAGAAATAGGTGCTACAGATATTAGTGTTGAAATTATTTATGAAAGAGCTCAACATCTTGTTCAAATAATTACTCCGCTTTCTGGTATGACAAATGGCGTTGCTGCAATTTATGAAGGCATAGCAAACAAAGGTCTATCAGCAAGATTTAACAAAGGTGTTGAAGATACATATATAGATGTAAAGGCAAATACAGGATATTACATTAAGAGTGTGAGAATAAATGGCTATATTTTAAATCCTTATGCAAGTCATGATGTTTTAACCAATAAGTATTTAGGAAATGCAATAAAAGTAAATTATGTAGATGCAGACATTTCTTTAGCAGATCCGAGAGTTACTGACATTAGATATAGGGTGAGGTCATTAAATGAAGATCTTTCTATTGATGTAGAGTTTGCAAAAATGTATTATAAGATATTTTCTAGTCATATCGGTCAAGGAGAAGTATCTCATCCAATGCAAGTTGACTATGGAAAGAAAGTGTATATAAATGGACTAACAACAGATAACTATTACGTATATAAATTGCTTGTAAATTCAATGAGCCTAATACCTTCAACAAGTGATTCTAGTTACACTTATACCATTGATTCAATTAAACAAGACTATGATGTTGTCTTTGAATTTGCTCCAAGAACATATGGCGTTACATTTGCTCCAAATGATTCTTTAAGTGTAAGTCATAAGGATGTAACATATAATCTAGATTCAGGACGTACTTTTGATAAAATTCAAAGAGGTACAAATTTGACCTTTATTTTAAGAGCTGATACTAATTATGAAATTGAAATAATTAGATATAGAAAGCGCGGTGAGGCAACTTGGACATCTCTACCTATTCCATATAACACAAGCGAATATGAAATAAAGATAGATGATATCTCTAGTAGCTATGAGTATATTTTTTATGGAGAGGGTGAGGACCCAGATAGCACAGTAGATGGCATTGTAAAGAAAACTGCAAATTACACAATAAAAGCTGTTACAGGGGAGACTAATGCTCCAAGCGTTGTTATAGATGGTGGCAATATTATATTTACTAGTTATGAGTTTTCAGCTCTAGGAACTGTATCTTATGGAAATGCTTTGATTCTTAGCGTAGAACCAGGAAGTGGTTATAAAGTTGCAGGTCTTGCTGTTCAAGACGGATTACCTGAAGATTTAAGTTTTGTAAGGGTTATAAATTCTACAAATGGAGCTAATGAGTATCAATATTATGTGCACGGTGAAGATGAGCCAGAAGGACTATCATATACAATAATTAAAGATAGTGACGTTGGATATTCTTTGCAAATTAATAATATAGCCTCTGATCTTGAAATAATTTTAGCTTTTGAAAAACTAAGTCTTGGAGATACTTCTCCTTACAAAATAACATATCGTGATACATATTTAGATGGTGGAACCACTAAAGGTACAGTTGCAGCATATACAACTGATGAAGAGCCTCAAGCAATATTAAGTGGTGGCACAGTAGATTCAGGTGCAGTAAATTATATTATTACACCAGCAGAAAACTATGCTGTCAAAGCCGTGATTGTAAATGGTCTTATTATAGCAAGCTATACATATGATGAAGCAGATGCAGGCCTAGCAAGAGAAATTGTATATACAACAGCAAAAGATCAAAATGTTGAGGTCATATTTGTAAAACAAAAAAGTCAAATAACTTTTGTAGAAGATGAGGGTGGAAGTAAAGGACTCATATCTAGTAACGTGGAGTTTTACGGTGAAGATGACACATTGTTTGTTAAAGCAACACCAAGTGTAGGATATGAAATTTCTAGAATTACAGTAACACAATTTATTGAAAATGGGGAAAGCTATTTTATAAACGCAGACACCATAGCCAATAATACAGGATATAAAAACACTGGAATTTTTGAATTCCAAATTGGAAGTGGAGTTTATGCTAGCGATGGAGACTACTTGAAATATAACCTTTTAGTTGAGGCAGAATATACTCCTAAAAAATATGTTTTAAATATTACTTCTACTGGCCAAGGACAAGGAGAAATACAGCTATTTAAAGGATTAGACTTAGTTGCATATGGACTTGGAACTGTTACAAATTATGATGAAATATATGATTTAAGGTTAGACCCCGATGATGAGAGCCTTATCAAAGTTATAATTATAAATGGTTTTGAGTATGACAGTGAGACGGTTTTACAAAATGGGAAATATTCGTTTAAGGTAAGTGGCAACATTGACATTGAAGTTAAATTTGAAAGAAAAGAGTATCGTTTAAGACTACATGCAAGTGTCGATGGTAGTGTAACAGCTCAAATTAATAGGGGCGGAAATTTATCACCATTTTTACCACTAGACCAAGTAATACTATATTCTACAGATTTTATAATGATAGATGCAAAATCTAATTATGGATACAATGTCAAAGCATTAAAAATAAATGGTGTTCAACAATGGCAAAACACTCATCCAACTTTATTATACACACACTATAAATCACAAAATATTGCTGTTTTAGACCATATAACAGGTGGACAAACAATAATTGATATAGAAATTGAATTTGTAATTAACACATATACGATTAAGTTAGAATCTATAAACACATCACCAAACTTTTCATATATAGATATAAATCCAAGCGATTTTGGAACTATTGCCATTTCAGGAAGGCAAATTAATCCAAGCCAAATATATACAGGCTTTACCCATGGCTCAAATGTTAGGGTTAATCTTAGACCAAGAATAGCACGTGGCTACTATATTTCTAAGCTATATATCAAGTATGCAGATGCGAGCTTAGGAGAGCAAGATTTAACACATGAGATTTTAAACGATGAAAGTGACTCATATTTAATTAGAAACCTAGAGTGTAATATAGAATATGTTCGCGTTGAGTACACTAGAAGGATCTATAGCGTTGAATATACAAGAGCTTTATATCCAATAGCAGATACTGCAAAATATCCATTTGAAGGAAGCGGAAGCGAGGTTTTTGCATATAATCCATATGATAGAAATCTAACAGTTGAGTTACCAGAAGGTATGTATGAGTATGGATTAAGTTATGAAATTGCTTTAGAGCCTGGCATTGGTTATGAAAGAACTATTTTTGAAATAAATGGAATAGATAGGCAATATTCTGTTAGGGCAAATACTTTCAGAGCAGTTGTAATTGGAAACGTTGTTGCAAATTCTTTGTTTGAAATAAAAACCTATAAAGTGTCACTAGATTATAGCATAATTGAAGATCGCAATGAACAAGGGGAGCTACAATATGATGAATCAGGTAACATAAAATATCGTGGAGAATATGGGGAAATTGTTGTAGAAGATGCAGTTACCGGAAGTATAATTTGGGATATTTCAAAATATCATGTGACTTCAAGTGAAATGTTAGATATTAGCACAGGTTCAGTAGGTATTGGGTTTGATGGATATCCATATGTAATAGCCACCCATAATACAAGTTTAAGATATAAAGTTAGACCATACTTTGAAGAGGAAGGATATAAGATAACAGGCATACTAAAAGGAAATTCTTTTGTTAGTTTTGATAATCCTGAAAATGAATATTCCTTTACTGACAATTCGCATCAAGGCTTTATTTTAGCTGCATCATTTACAAAAAGTAAATATGCCATTAGAACTCAAATGGCAACAAACATAACAAATTCCACAATATCTTTAAGTGAAACAGAAGTTTATTGGGATGGAAGTGTAACAATAAATATTATAGTTGATAAAGGTTCATATTTAGCCAAATTAGAATATGCAAATTCTGCTACGAATTTTGATTTAGTAACAACTATTTATGCTTATGGTTCGCAATTATCCTATCAATCATCTGTTGGAAGTTATGACATTCACCAAACAGACAGCAATGGTAAACAAAATATTACGTATACTTTATCTGGAATTAAAACACCAATTAGT
This sequence comes from Clostridiales bacterium, assembly GCA_012800525.1. Taxonomy (GTDB): domain Bacteria; phylum Bacillota; class Clostridia; order Christensenellales; family DTU072; genus JAAZJD01. Next base: position 16,325 of record JAAZJD010000082.1, on the reverse strand, counting down.
TTTAGAGTAGAAATTGCTAGAAATAAATATGATATAACGGTTGAAAGAGAATATAACAAAGGTTATTTACATAATGGTGAAACATATAGTGCTGGAATCAAAATTGTAACTAATGATGATAGTGCAAATTCAATGTATGCACCAAATTCTATGTATCCATCGTATAGTTATGGAACATCTATTTTAAACTCTTTAATTCCAGTTGAAGGTTCTGGAACTAATTTAGCAAAAGTACAAACAATAGATGCATATGGATATATGGGTCTAAGCGATGATGATAGCGTAATGATTTATATCACTGCTCCTACTGGATATGACATTAGTACAATTCAAGTGACTATGGAAGATTTCGGGGGAATTATCTCTTATGTAATCAACGGTGCAGATGATTTAAGCATTGCTAGATATGGTCTATATGATTACCGTATTGGAATACAAAATGCAACTGGTAATATAAACATAAGTGTTACATATAAGATAAGAAAATATCAATTAAAGCAAGAACCCACTTCACATGGTGGATATACAATATATACCACCTCTGATGCAATTGAACATCATGCCGAGTTTGAAGTTGAAATTATAGCTGACTTTGGGTATCGCCTAGAATCTTTCTACATCAATGCGGCAAATAGAATCAATAATTTAACTTCTTCAAAGTCTGCAAGTAATCAATATGTTTATTCGACAACAGTGAGCGGTATTAAAGCTAGAATGGTCGATGCATATACAAGTGTAAATGATGGGGTAAACTTACAAAATAATTATGAAATTCCACTAATTAGTTCATTTACATCTCTAAAATACAACATTGAAATTTATGTAAAAGAGGGCTCTTCAGCATATAGGCTGATTACTAGTCCTGAAATATCAATGCTCCAAGTCAATCTTTCAAATCCACAAGTAATTTATGATATAACATATCAAGGTTATAATTTCCACCACACTCTTCAAGAAGGTACAGAAGTTAAAGCAATAAACTTTTATAATCAAAATAGAAATAACCCCGGAGCAGAAAGTATTGGAAATTATTATAGACTAAGAAGAAATGTGCCAGCTGAAGCTCTAACGATAGATTCTTTTACCTCCATAAATCCAAGTTTTGGAACTTTGAAAATTGTAGGAGATGAATTATTGAAAATTTTAGATTTTCATGATAGTGAAAGAAATAAAATCTTTTTATACTATGATGTTGCAATTAAGAATTTTGAAATAAAAACATATTTTAGATACATCGCATCTTCTGGCTCAGATGCATTTGGATATACGAGTTCTGGCAGTGATGTTACAAGCATTCCAAATGCCAGTGTCGTAATTAATAGTACTGACAACAAACAAGTATCGCCTATAACTGGCGAAGGAAGTGGCAGTATACATGATTATGGTACTAGCATTAGCTATATAGCAAGCATCCCAGATATAAATGTTCGAAAAGTACAATTTGTAGGTTTTCAAGAAGAAATTGATGGAGTATGGCAATACATTCCAAGAAGCTCTGGAATGATTTCTGGAACTGGCAATAACCAAACTCTTACCATTTCAGTAAAGGCCAATAGAAACATTAGGGCAGTATTTTATCAGGTTTTTGTTGTGAATGTTGTCATTATGCCTAAATATCAAACGACTGGTGTGCCCTCAGAATCTAACTTTACAAGATATGAAACGAGCTTAAAAGCATATGTTAGATATGATAAAACAGAAGCAGAAAATAGGACATTACCTTATGTGGAAAATCCGACTTCAAGCTCTAACGATTATCTAGAAGAAGAGTTAAAACCAATTAATACAGGAGCATATAAAGTAAACTATGAGTTTTTAGTAAAGAGCGGCTCTTTACTAAGAATGTCTTCTACAGCAAGTCTAGCTATTGAGTACTATATTTCAAAACCAGGAGGTCCTAATGTTGCTTATTCTGAAGTTAAGGCAGATGAATTTAAATTTGCATCTACAGGCTATACAGTAAATAAAAATCTCATAGTTAATGCTATTACAAATAAAGCAGGTTATGCTTTGATTACAAGACAAACATTGGGTGCTGAAGCAAATGCAGGTGCTAATATTCAGTACAAAATTGATAGTGGCTCTGCTTTAAATTTAACATCATCATATGTAAAAGTAGATAACAACAGAACTTTAGAAATAATCATTACAGTCAATCCAAATTATAGGTTTGATTTATTGGCATATAAATCTACCACTTCATCATCTGATGGCAGATTAATATTTGGTGAACCGATTTCAATGAAATCAGGTGATGATGAAGGAAGGACAACAGTCCGTTATGAAGATTCAAATGGGGAAACTTTACAAGTGCCAGAAAACGTTGCAGAAAAGCAAAGAGTTAAAAAAATTATAATAAGGACTACTAACTTTGCAATTCAAAAATCTATGACTTTTAAGTTTGTAAAACAAATTAGAGTATATAAACATGCACTTTTACTTAGAAATGGAATTAATGAACCAAGTGCTGTAGAAGATGGAACTGTAAAGGAAATTGATGGACAAGTAAATCGTATTGTAGCTGGCGAATTTACATCTGTAGCATCACAATATTTTGATTATAATCAAGAGTTAAGTTATCAGCTTGAAGAAAGTTACCAAACAACTGTATCAGATTATTATAAACGACCTGTTCAGTTTGTAGGTTTTTCAATTAATGGTGTTAATTTTGAAAGGGATTTAGGAAGTGAATATCCAAATCCAGCTGATGTCACCACCATTGTATTGAATGATTTAGATACAACGCTTGAAAACGGTGTAAGATTTGTATATGAAACAGACCATTATGATGCAAATTTAAAAACATATGTTGTTAGAGTAGTTGCTAGGTTTGTTCCTCTTTTGAATGTATTGATAGAAAATGATTATGAAAGTTCGCCTGGTGAATATGTAGATACTGGAAGCATTGCAGTAGGAGGGATTAGATATTCTGAAAATAGCATGTCTCTTTCTGAAAATATTGATATAGTTAATTCACAATATGTAGATCCTAACACTAGCGAAATAGTATATACCAATAGATTGCTTAAAGTGCCAGTAAAAGTAAATTCATCTTTAAATAGCTCTGAAAATGGATATGACATTTGGAAAAATAATGTAATAAACCTTAACTGGTTATCAGAAAATGATAGAAGAAGCATAGCTTTTGTTCAATGGGAATATTTTGCATACAGTCCAAATAGCGTAGAGCAAGGTGAATGGATTCCAATTCCATATACACAAGAGATTGGTGGAAGAATAGCTACATCAAAAGATACTAATTACTCCTTCCCACTTTCTGCGTTGTTGCCACAATATACAAGTGGTGCTAGCCATTATAGGACTTATTATTACTACACAAAATCTGACGGGGAAGTTCAAACACCCGATGGCTTTAGTGGCGGGAGTTTTGCTGACTTTATGGGAATGGATCATATAGCAACATATGATGCTAATGGTATGATAATACCTGGTCAATATCTAGCAAGCATGCCTGTTTTAAGAATAAGGCCAAAATATGAAAGAAGGGTGTATTTGGATATAGCTTCATATTTATCAAGTGAGGTCGAAGGCCAATATGATATAGTAAATCCAAGTAGTTTTGGTAATTTGGTAAATCCATCAATTGGAGATACTGGTCTAGTAAGTCAATCTCTACCTTTGAATACTGTGGTTATTTTAAAACCAAATACAATTGAGGATAAATTTATATTTGAAGGATGGTACTATAGACCTAGAAAAGTATCACCTCACGGAGAACTTGTCTTATTTGATAATGAAATTACATCTGTTCCTATATATGGAACTGAAGAAACTAAAGATATCACATATAAATATATAGCAACTGTTGCAGATAGAGATGCTGCAATTGCGAGTGGCTTATTGCCTCAAAGTGCATCTTTTGTAGATTTTAATATATTCTATAAAAATACTTTAGTATTAAAGTTAGATTGGCCTGAAGGCGATTATTTAATAGGAACAAAATACAAAAGCTTATATGAAATAAATATTACTGTTAAAAATGAATCTGGAAGTTCTAACTATATCTTAAATAAATCAAGACTTGAAGTTGACTACTACGGCATGTCTTCGCCAACAGCTGAAAATAAATGGGCACTAGGAAATCTTGTAGATAGTGGAGCTAATCCTGCAGATAATATAGATGGAAGAGTTGATGAATATTCTATCACTTTAAAAGTTCCTGCAGGAAAACTTGCCTTATTTAAACTAAATACTCAATATAATGGAGAAGGTGCTGGTAGATGGAATGATTATGTATTTAATCCACATTATGATGAATATACAGGCATATATGTATATGCTAATGGTGATCTATCTACAAATGTATGGTATAGTGGAGTATCAAGTGACTATTCATTTAGCGAAAATCATATATCCCCAAATACTGCAAATGCTAGAAATGTCGGTGCAATCAAGAGTGCAAACTTTGCTATATTAGGCAATGCTGATAAAATAGTAGAAATTCGAATGAAATCTTATGGATGCCTAAATATTCATAATGTCTTTGAGGGTGCCGCCATTAGACTTCCAGATGTTTTGGCACAAGAACTTTCAATACCAAATGGTCTAGTAGAAGATAATGGACCTTTAGATGAGGACGATACAGTTGGAGTTATTAAGCTAATAGACATTCCAATTAAACCAGAGTTCAATATTGATGGTCAAACTAGAACAGATTATGGTATTAAAATCAGTGAATTCCTTACTGGACAAAAAGTTTTAGCAAGTGAAAACTATCAACATGATGTTACTTTAGATGCAAACGATCCAACTTTAAGAAAAGAACAACATGTTGTAATTTTTGGAACAAAAGCTGTAAATACTTGGAATAAAGATTTAGGAGAAAGTGGTGGTCTAGAGTCTGTTACTTTTGGCAAGAATTTAGAAAAACCTTTTGAAAGTGGTAAAGGTAGCCAAGAATTACCGTTTATAATCAAGAGCGCATATCAATTTAAGCAAATAGAATCTCTTTATATAGGAAATGAAGATACTCTTCACTATGGAAGTGGAGGAAGGTTCCATTTTGAATTAGGGGCTGACATTAATTTAAGTGATTTGGAAAACCCAGTAAGCGAACCTCTTTGTGCAAGTGGTATTTTAGGATTCAATGGTGTTTTAGATGGAAAGAATTATACTTTGTATGGACTTAGCCTTGATAGAAATGATTCAGCAGGGTTATTTAAAATACTAACAGATGGCGCTGAAATTAAAAATGTAAAAATTGCAGCGGATATGATTGCAAGTTATATGGGATTTGCTGGATTCTTTGCACCTCTTGCTGAATCTCAAAGTATGGGAATTGTAGTTGAAAACATTAGTGTATCTTCAGATGTATCTCATGAACTTGGAACTTATGTGGGCAATTTCGTAGGGTCTTTGATAGGTAAAGTTACTACATCTACGCATGCTATGGCAAGCTTTACTTTAAAAAATATTACGCTAAATGGAGCTCAAGTTAATTCTAATTTTGTAGTACCTTCAAATGAAGCTGCAGATTATGAAACAGCTCTTTTTGGAAGCACCAGTCCTGTTACGTTAAGGGGGTATAATGCTAGGGGTGCTGCAGGCGGGGTCATCGGTTTTGCAAGCGGTAGAATTATAGTTGAAAATATAACTTTAGATGATATGAGTGTAAGATCTTTAAATGGCAAATTTGCAGGTGGTTTTATAGGAATTGCAGACACCGCATCTTCAATAGTATCAAATTATACAAATGTAAAAGTAATAGATCCTAACATAGAAGTAGGAGAAAATTTTGCAGGTGGAATCTTTGGAGTTTTAGGTTCTTATCAAAATCTTTTATCTTCAACTGTTGAAATAACCCAAAACACACCACATGTAACGGGTGCAATCGCCTATTTTGCTGAAGCGCCAGATGATGCTTCATATAAAGCTACTGGTATTGGTGGTGCAGTAGGACTTAATAAAGGCTTAATTAGCAATTTCCATTATTTAGGAAGTGGGATATATACTCTAACTTCAGGCATTGTAGGTGGAATAGCTGGTATTAATGAGCATATGATAAGTGCTACAGAAGAAAACTATAACTTAATTGAAGGCTCCGCTGTTAAATTAAGAAGTGATTTAAGCACACAAATGGATGGAGGAGTGAGAAAGGGTGGCGGAATCTTTGGTGGTGTTACAGGTTGGAATATGCGTAATGGTAATGTAATAGACATCACTATAGCAGGTAATGAATATAATGGCTACAGCAATTATGGAACAAGATTTGGTCAAAATTCTGCTTTTTATGAAGTTGCATATAATTCAGCATATACCTCGCAAACTCAAAACTATGCTATTCATAAAGACTTGCAAACACGTGTTCCTAATGCAGAAACGACCACAGCATTTATTTCAGGCATGGTTGGATACAATTCAGCTGTTAACCAAGGTCAAGTTATTAATTTAACTTTTGCTACTAAACTTGTAGTCTATAGAGAAAATGATGCAAGTACGATTGCAAAGACCTTTGTTAATGCAATTTCAAACTTTAAAGCAGCAGTTAGCTCTTCTGCAGCTAATGCGAAAGTAGAATATATGAAACTTACAATTTCAGATAACACCTCTCCAATATCACATGACGGCACGCCAGTTGCTTTAACACGCGTAAGATCCATAGATGATATTGGAAGACTCAATCCAGCTAGTAACGTAGTGTATATAAGATATTTAACCCTTGGCTCATATTATATCAAAGGTCTAGGTCATATATTGCAAAAGGATAGAAAATACTCTAGAGACTATAGTTTTTCTGAAATAACCTTGATAACCCCAACATCTACCACAACAGACATAGTATGTAATCAAGTGATTAACCCTGAAAATCATGATGACTACACTATTATGTATAATGGAGTAAACTTAGCTGAAGGAAAAATTGAAGAGGCAGGGGGAACTGCAACATTATGGAATGCATATAACTATATAGGTCATATTAGACAACCTAAAGTTTATAGATCAACATCATAATCTTAATTAATATATACATAAAAATCCAAGGGACTGTAAAAACAAAAAATTACAGTCTTTTTTATTGTTAGAGTTTATAAATTTATTAATTCCGTTCGTGCAAATTAGTTACAGTACTGATAATATAAATTTTAACTAACTGTTATTATCCTAGAGTTGATAAATTTGTTAATTCCATTTATACAAGCAGTTTGGTTTTGACTATAATTCGCTAACTGTTGGGACTGTAAAGAAACTAAAAATTGTTAACAGTTTTTCTCTTATCAAAACACAATTAGGTGAAGAATGTTTTTGATTTTAGCGTATTTATATATCGTTTTTCAACAGTCTTTTTTATTGTTAGAGTTTATAAATTTATTAATTCATTTATACAAAGTAGTTTGGTTTTGACTATAATATACAAGACTTTAACTAGCTGTTATAAGCTTGGTCTTAAATTCAACATGACATTGCTTTAAAGTTTTTGAAATAAGCATAAATTTAGGTGTTTTAAAAATATAAAAGCATATAAATACGTTAACTCTCAGAGTAAGCACAAATTTTAAATCAGCCTTAATTTAACGAAAACGATCCGCAAAGCATTAGATTTTTTATTACAAAAAGTACATAAACAAAAATACATATATTAATATAGTTGCAATAAAACAAAAAGTTTAATATAATTTAACTCATAGGTTTGATTTTATTAATCAAAAAGATTTGTAAAATTAAACCTTAACTCAACAAATAATGCCATAAATGTTGTTATACTAAAATAATTTGGACAACATCGCTCCGAATAAAAATAAAAAAGCATATGAAATTTCTTAGGAAATAAAAATGCAAATATAAGGATAAATATATGGATATTGGTGGTAAAATTAAAGAACTGAGATTGCAATATGGATTAACACAAGAAGATCTTGCTCATCGCTGTGAATTAACCAAAGGATATATATCATTACTTGAAAATGATTTAGCATCTCCTTCAATCGCAACTTTAATTGATATATTAAATGTTCTTGGAGAAACACTAGAGAGTTTTTTCTCTACTGAAAAAGAAGAGCAAATTGTATTTGGAAAAAATGACTTTTTTAACTCTGTACATGGTGGAGCTGAAAGTACATGGCTTGTACCAAATTCACAAAAAAATGAAATGGAGCCTATTTTGTTAACTTTGCCTGAAGGAGCAAAATCAGGAGATAGACCTCCATTTGAAGGTGAGGAGTTTGGATATGTTTTAAAAGGCAAAGTCGCTATAGTCATTGGAGACAAAGAATATGTCGCAAAAAAAGGTGAGGCTTTTTATATACCAGGAAAGAAAAGTCATTATATAGAAAACTTAGCTCAAAACGAGTCAGTAATCATCTGGGTTACAACGCCAAGCAACTTTTAAAATAACAAAAAAGAAATAGAGCGATAGTAGTAGGTCTTAACGCTAAGCAACTTTAAAATACAATAAATTAAAAGTAGTAGGATATAACCCTAAATAACTTGAAAAAACAATAGATAAATAGAGAGATAAATAATATCGGTAACTTCAAGTAGCTTTTAAAATGCAACAAAGCAAATGGGGAGATTAGAGTAGGTCATAACGCTAAGCAACTTTAAAAATAACAAATAAGTGATAAGTAATAGGTCGTAATCCCAAATCTTTTAAAATACAAGTAAATAGAAGTAGTAGGGATATAACCTAAGTAATGCTAAAAACAACAAATAAATAGGATAAAACTTCTAAAGAATATAAAACTTATATATGAGGACAAACATGGCAAAAGAAATCAAAAACGTAGATACCAAAGTAGAAGATAAAAAGACTGTAAATGAAGTCTCTAATAGTGATGTCAAAAAATCAGTAAAAAAGGAAGTTTCTAAAAGCATCATAGATGAAGCTTCAAAAAAGTCTGTTTCTGAAAAAAAGGTTTCAAATGAAGCCTCCAAAAAAGATGAATCTAATAATACTGAAAATAAATTAATAGAAAAAGCGGTAAAAGATGTTTCAAAAAAGGCTCCAAAGAAAAAGGCTAAAAAGACTGCTAAGCCAATTATAGAGCTACAAAATGTATCAAAATATTATGGCGACATGCCAGCTGCCAAAAATGTCACTTTAAAGATTAAAAAGGGTGAGTTTGTTACATTACTTGGACCATCTGGATGTGGTAAGACAACTACACTAAGGATGATTGCAGGCTTTGAGGCTCCAACTGAAGGAAAGGTTTTTATTGATGGAATAGATGTAACTAATATGCCACCACATAAAAGACCAGTAAATACAGTTTTTCAAAGATATGCATTATTTCCACACTTAAATGTTTTTAACAACATTGCCTTTGGTTTAAAGTTAAAAAGAATTGCAGATGGAACAATAAAAGATAAAAAGGGAAATGAATATGAAAGGCTGAGAAAGCTTACAAAACAAGAGATTAAAGAAAAGGTGGAAAACGCTTTAAAGCTTGTAGATTTAGAAGGTTATGGTCATAGAGATGTAAGTAGCCTTTCTGGCGGACAACAACAGCGTGTAGCTATTGCTAGAGCTTTAGTTAATGAGCCTCAAGTTTTACTATTAGATGAGCCTTTAGGAGCTCTAGATCTCAAGATGAGAAAAGATATGCAAATTGAATTAATGGATATGCATAAAAAACTTGGTATAACTTTTGTCTATGTAACTCATGATCAAGAAGAAGCTTTAACTATGTCAGATACAATTGTTGTTATGAGACATGGTTTAATACAACAAATAGCATCACCTCAAGTTGTCTATGATGAGCCTGCAAATGCTTTTGTAGCAGACTTTATAGGAGAAAGTAATATATTTTCTGGAGTTATGCTTGAAGATTATAAAGTTGAATTTTTAGATCATACATTTGAATGTGTAGATAAAGGGTTTAAGAAAAATGAACCAATAGACGTAGTTATTCGTCCAGAAGATATATATATTATCCCAGCAGATAATCCAAGATCACAAGCAACGGCAGTTGTAGAAAAATGTGTTTTTAAAGGCGATCACTTTGAAATCATAGCGTATATAAATGATGTAGAAATAATTATCCATGAAACAGAAAAATGTGATATTGGAGAAAAAATCGGAATATTCATTAAACCAATAGATATGCATATAATGCAAAAGGCAAGATTGACAAATGAAATTATCACCAAAATGATTGAGCCAAATTTAGTAGATATTTGTGATGAAGAAATTGAATGTATTTCTGATTTAGAAGCAGACACAGATGTTAGAGTGACAATTGACTTTGATAAAGTTATTGTTCACGATGATGAAGAAGATGGTCAAATTGCAGGCGAAGTTATTTCTAGTATTTATAAAGGAAATTATTATCAATGTATTATTAGAGCAGATAATTATTACAACTTCTTTGTAGACACTGAAGATGATTGGCTAAAAGGCGATAGAGTTGGAGTTAGCTTTAATAAAGAAGATATTAAGATAGAAAAGATTGCCCCAGAGGTTGCAGAAGAAGTGCAGGCAAGTATGGAATCTAAGATATAGTATCCAAATATATGTAAAATAGAAACCCAAATTGCATATAACAGCTTAACAAGTGTTAGGACTCTAACAACTCAATGTGAAGTAAACCAAATGTTAAGCAAACTAAATATCGATAAACTAAAAATTAATTAAATACCAAAATAACTAAGTATTAAATTAAATGCAAAATAATAAGAGATGAAAATGGAAAATAAAGTTGAATTAAAAAAAGATAATATATTTAAAAAGGGTTTTGATAAGATAAAAAACTTTAAATTAAATAGAAAAGTTTTTGCTTATCCATATGTCCTTTTTATGATTTTATTTATTGTTGTGCCTTTAGTAATGATAATCGCATATGCTTTTATTAGTGATAGAACTGGGGCATTTACTTTTGGAAATTTTGTAACTTTAGCTAAAGATAATGTTTCATTAAAAGTTTTATGGCAATCGCTATTAATTGGAATATTAACAACGCTTTGTTGTATTGTAATTGGATATCCAGTTGCATATATAGCTTCAAAAATGAAATCAGGTGGAGTTATTATAATATTTTTCCTATTGCCAATGTGGGTAAACTTTTTGCTTAGAACACTTGCTTTAAAAGAACTATTTAATTCTTTAAATCTTTCTTTAGGTTTTGGGGCATTACTAGTGGGCATGGTATATAACCATTTACCATTTATGATTTTACCAATACACACTTCACTAATAGGTATTGATAAGTCTTATGCTGAAGCTGCAAAAGATTTAGGGGCAAGCAGTCCAGTTTCTTTTGCAAAGGTTATACTTCCATTAACTTTGCCTGGAATTATCAGTGGTATAATTATGGTATTTATTCCAACAATATCATCATTTGCAATTTCGGAAATGTTAGGTGGGGGAGAAATTTTGCTATTTGGTGATTCAATTAATGCAAAAGTAATGCACAATCAACTAGGTGTTGCATCGGTTATGTCATTAATAATGCTTTTAATGGTGTTAGTTGCTAATGTCTTTATTAGCAAATTAAATAAAGGTAATAGTGCATCCTCTTTACTATAAATGAGAGGAAAGGAACGAAAATGAACAAGAAAGAACTGTTAAAAAAATCTACATCAATACTGTATTTAGTGCTAGTTTTTCTATTTTTGTATCTTCCAATAATTTTGGTTGTTGTATATTCTTTTTCAAATAATAGTAATTTTACTTTTTCAAAAGGCTTTACTTTAGATGGGTATAGAGAAATATTTGCACCTGCCAATAGAGAAGATTTATTTAGAGCATTAAAAAACACTTTTGTTCTAGCAATTGTATCTTCTATTGCTTCAACTATTTTAGGTTCAATTGCGGCTGTTGGCATTCATCAATTTAAGCCAAAAACCAGGATGGTTGTAGATGGAGTTAATCAAATGCCAGTAATTAACTCTGAAACTGTTATGGCAGTATCTTTTATGTTGTTTTTTATGACATTAAAATTTCCGCAAGGATGGACAAGATTAATATTGGGACATATTACTTTTTGTACACCTTATGTAGTTTTATCTGTTTTACCAAGGCTTGCATCAATGGATAATCAAACATACGAGGCAGCCCTAGATCTTGGTGCAAGTCCTATAAAAGCCTTATTTAAGGTAGTGTTACCATATATTTTACCTGGGATTATAAGTGGCTTTGCGATGGCATTTACCATATCAATAGATGATTTTATTATTACACAATTTAACAAAGGTTCTTCAGGTATTGATACATTATCTACATATCTATATTCTTCCTTAAAGGGGCAGGATGGTATGAAAACATACTGGTTCCCAGTATCTAGTATCATAATATTATTGGTTATAACAGTAGTGCTAATTGTAAATGTGCGGAAGTCTATTGTCGAAGCGAAAAAAACAAACAAGAGCAATCAAGTGCAGAAAAAAGTTGATGTTATTTAAATAATTAAATGCTAATATGAATAAATATTGTTCATATATGCTTTAAATAAAAAACGAGAAGGAGAAAAGAATATGAAAAAAAGATTAAAGATTTTAACAAGTATATTTTTAATTTTAGTAATGACTTTTAGTGCATTGTCATTATTAGCTTGCAAAAAAGAGGAAGCTAGTGAAGATTTGGCTGGAAAGCGAACTTTGTATGTTCTTAATTGGGGAGACTACATTGCGAAAGCTGATGATGAAATGGATTCAGTGATTAAAGAATTTGAAAAAGCAAATCCTGGAGTTAAAGTGGTATATACAACTGCTGATACAAATGAACTTATGTTAAATATGGTTTTAGGAAGTGATGCTGAGGTAGATCTTTTATGTCCTAGTGATTATGCTATTGAGAAATTAATTAGACAAGATAAAATTCAAAAATTAGACAAAACACTACTTCCAAATATTGGGAACATTGAACAAAGATTGTATGACAAAATGGATGAGGTTTTTGAAGATAATAGTGGTAAAGGCAAAATGGATGAATTTATGGCTCCATATATGTATGGTACCCTTGGCGTTATGTATGATACGACAGTAGTAAATCCAATAGATGCAGAAAAAGCAGGTTATGGTGTACTATGGAATTCTCTTCAAAATAAAAAGCTAGAGAAAAAAGTTATGATGAAAGATAGTGTTAGAGATGCAATGGTTGCAACAGTTTTACACCTTAAAGAAACAGATAGATTGCCTGAGAAGTATAAAGTTATGACAGTTGCACAACTAATTAATAATACTGATGATGAACTATTAAAATTAGTTGAAGATTGCTTAATTGAGCAAAAGAAAAATAAGGTATTAAAAAAGTATGAAGTTGATGATGGAAAGGCTGAAATGGAAAAAGGCACAGCTTATGCTAACCTTGCATGGAGTGGCGATGCGGTTGCATCACTCATTGAAAATGATAAGCTAGACTACTTTGTTCCTGAAGTTGGTGGAAACATTTGGTTTGATGGTTGGGTTATTACAAAAGAGTCTAAAAATGTTGACCTTGCTCATAAATTTATAAATTTCCTATGTGATCCAGTAGTTGCTGCAAGAAATTCAGTATATATTGGCTATACATCAGGTGTAAGTCAAGAGGCGCTAAAAGGCAGTGCAGAAGCCGTTGAAATTTTAAAAGATGGGATGGAAGTAGAAGATATAGAAGAATATTTTGCAGATGAAATGGCATATCCAGATTTAGATGATCCAGACCTTGCAGTTATGAGAGATTATGGTGATAAAGAGTCTGATATAATTACAATGTGGGAAAGAGTTAAAAACTATGGTAATATAAATAAAATCCTAGGCATTGTATTTGGTGTATTAGGTGGTGCTATCGTAATAGCAGTAGTTGTTATTATAATTTTGAAAAAGACCAGTAGAAAAGGCAAAATCGCAAAAGTTGCAGCAAAACCTGAAACAGATAGTGAAGATGAAGAAGATGACGACGATGAATCAGATGTTGTAGAGGGTGATTTAGCTAAAGTAGATGAGTTTAATGAGGATGAAGAATAAGATATCAATCAGTATAGAATTAATTTAAAATTTGATATATAAGATAAGGGTTAATAGACATGAAAAAATATGATTATTTAATTGTCGGTAGTGGTTTTTTTGGTTCAGTCTTTGCAAATTTGGCAAAAAAGGCTGGGAAGAAATGCTTGCTAATAGAAAAGAGAAGTCATATTGGAGGAAACTCCTATACTGAAGAAAAAAACGGTATAATGGTTCATGTCTATGGTGCCCACATTTTTCATACAAGCAATGAAAAGGTTTGGTCTTTTGTTAATCAATTTGCAAGTTTTAATCACTTTATAAATTGTCCGATTGCAAAGTATAAAGATGAAGTTTATAATCTTCCATTTAATATGAATACCTTTAGCAAGATATGGAAAGATGTTATAACACCAAAGGAAGCTAAAGACAAAATAGCTTTGCAAAGTAAGGGGATAAAAGAAATTACTAATCTTGAAGAGCAAGCAATTAGCTTAGTTGGAACTGACATATATAACATATTAATTAAAGGCTATACCGAGAAACAGTGGGGGCGTAGTTGTAAAGATTTGCCAGCATTTATTATCAAGCGGTTGCCTTTAAGATTTACTTATGATAATAACTATTTCAATGATAGGTATCAGGGCATTCCCATTGAAGGATATACTAAAATGTTTGAAAACATGCTAGAAGGCATAGACCAAAAATGTAATGCAAATTATTTTGATAATAAAGAGTATTATGATAGTTTGGCAACTAAAGTAGTTTATACGGGAGCCATAGATGAGTTTTTTGATTATTGTTATGGCGAACTTGCCTATCGTTCTTTATACTTTAAAGAAAGCGTTTTAGAAGAAGATAATTTTCAAGGAGTAGCTGTTGTAAACTATACAGAAAAAGAAGTGCCGTATACAAGAATAATTGAGCACAAACATTTCGCATTCAATAACTGTAAGGGCACAATAATTACAAAGGAATACCCTGCATCTTGGGGAAAAGGAAAAGAGCCATACTACCCAATCAATGATGAAAATAATAACAATATTTATGAAAAATATGCAAATCTTGCTAAAGAAAAATCGAATGTTTTATTTGGTGGTCGTCTTGCAAATTATAAATATTATAATATGGACAAAGTAATTGAAAGTGCTTTTGAAATGGCAATACAAGAGTTTGGTGCTAATATAATTTAAATATTAGGATAGTTAAAGATTCAAACTAAAAACGCTAGCTTGTTTGCTAGCGTTTATTTTATGCTTCATTTTCATACATCTTGATGATGGTTTCAACATCATCTTCTGCGATTTTCTTTCCTTTTTTTAGATATACTGCTTTATCGCATAAACGCCTTATTTGTTCCATACTATGAGAAACGACAATAAATGTTGTTCCATTTGCTTTAAGTTCATCAATGCGTTTTGCACATTTTTCTCTAAATTTACCATCGCCGACTGCAAGTACTTCGTCAATTAAAAGTATATCTGGTTGCACATCAACAGCTATTGCAAAACCAAGTCTTGCCATCATTCCAGAAGAGTAGTTTTTTAGTGGCACATTCATAAACTCATGAAGCTCAGCAAAATCGACAATACTATCATATTTCTTTTCCATTTCTTTGTGGCTAAAACCAAGCATTGCTCCATTTAAAAAGACATTTTCTTTACCATTTGCATTGTAATCGAAGCCAGCACCTAATTTTAGTAGTGGGACCATCGAGCCTTGCGTTTTAACAAAGCCTGATGTTGGATCAATTATGCCAGCGATGATTCTTAAAAGTGTACTTTTCCCAGCTCCGTTTCTACCAATTAAAGCTAGGCTTTCTCCACGTTTGACTTGAAAACTAACATCATCTAAAGCGCTAAAATTTTTATATTTTAAAGTTCTCTTTAAAAAACGAATGACATATTCTTTCAAATTGTCTATTTTTTCAGTAGGCATACGAAATTTCATGCTTACATTTTGAACATCAATTAAGACATCTTCTTCTAAGTTTTTGAAATTTTCATCAGCTTGTAAAGTACTATCTTTTATAGTAATTTTCTTTAAGTCTTCATCGGATATTAAATTTCTATCAACATTATTCATAAACGAATCCTATTCTATATATACAAAATAAAAGTTTTTCTTTTTGAGTTGAATATTACATATCCAATTAAGAAAAAACATATACCAAATCCATAACAAATTAAATGATCTATTAAACTAGGAACAACGCCTAGTGCAACCACATTTCTAAAGTATGTTAAATAATGAAACATAGGGTTAAATCCCAAAACAGCCAATACTTCTTCACCTAAAATATCAGCTGCATAGAATATTGGAGTCATATACATCCATAAAGTTAAAATTACAGAATATATGTGTTTGATATCTCTAAAGCGCACATAAACAGTCGATAGGATGAGAGATATGCCTATACAAAATAAAAGTATGCTTGGTAACCATGG
>JAAZJD010000081.1 GCA_012800525.1 Clostridiales bacterium | reverse complement strand
TAGGTTATGCGATCTAACAAATCCCAGTCTAGGCGTTCAATGGATGCAGTCATAGCATCAACGGTATTGACAGCACGGAGAATCACTGGATAGGCATAGGAACGAGTTCCATTTTTTGTCCCAACCGATTTGAAGTTTGGAACAGCTGTGAAGTATTGCCAAACTTTAGTTGCAAGGCCAGCTTTCTCAAATTCTTCTGTTAGGATTGCATCTGATTCGCGAACTGCTTTGAGGCGTTCTGGGGTGATTTCGCCAAGGCATCTTACACCAAGCCCAGGGCCTGGGAAGGGAGGTCTAAAGACCATGTTATCTGGAAGACCTAGGGCTTTTCCTAAAAGGCGAACTTCATCCTTGAAAAGGTATTTTAGAGGTTCAACTAATTCAAATTTCATGTCACTTGGAAGACCGCCAACGTTGTGGTGTGACTTGATGCCTTTTTTATCTTTGCTGCCACTTTCAACAATGTCTGGATAGATAGTGCCTTGTGCCAAAAATTTAATTCCATCAAGTTTTCTTGCCTCTTCTTCAAAGACTCTAATAAACTCAGTTCCGATAACTTTTCTTTTAGCTTCTGGATCCGAAATACCTTTTAGCTTGTTTAGAAAACGATCGGTTGCATCAACATAAATGAGTGTTGCATCAAGCTCTTTTCCAAAAACTTTTATAACACGTTCTGCTTCATTTTTTCTAAGGAGTCCATTATTAACATGAACACAAACAACATTTTTTCCAATGGCTTTTATAAGCAGTGCTGCAACTACAGAGCTATCGACTCCGCCAGATAATCCAAGTAAAACTTTTTCATCACCAACTTGTTCTTTTATGAGAGTAACTTGATTTTCAATAAAGTTTTCTATAGTCCAACTTTTTCCACATTTGCAAGTATTAAAGATGAATTTTTTGATATCATCTTTTGTCCCATGAGATTTATAATTTTGGTGAGTATCGAAATTTATTAAAAGACAGTTAAATGCGTTTAAAATGTTTTGATCGATTATGTCTTTTTTGTTTTCAGAATAAAAGACTATTCCCTTTAATCCTTTTATGGCTTTTAAAGAATCAAGGGATGTATCATATGGATGTATTTCACTATATACACCAAGCGAACGAATATGTCTTGCTAAATCTGAAGCTTCGTGTGTACTAAAATCAATTACTGCAATTGTGTCTTGTTTCATTTTCTAAATAAATTCCTTTTAAAGATTGTTATTTTGTATGTTGATTTAAAATTCAAGTTATCTACATTATATATTAATAAAGGTAAAAATTGAATGTATTTTTATGGCAATAGAAAATCTTTTAATTCTTGAACGGAGTTTACTATATGTGTGGCTCCGTAAGCTTTTAGTTCACTAATGTTGCCAAAACCAAAGGTGACGCCGATACTATCAATGTTGTTTTTTCTTGCAGCAATAATGTCGTGCATTCTATCTCCAACCATTACAAACTGATCAAGGGAAGATTTAGGATGATCTGCAATAATTTCTTTTATATATAAGGCTTTATCATGATGTAATTCATTAACTTCAGCCCCGAGTATTTTTTTAAAATAATGTGACAGATTAAAATGATCTAGAATCATGTTTGCATAAATATGTGGTTTGGATGTAGCGACATATAATTTTTTAGAGGCTTGTTTCAGAGATTCAAGTAAATCGGGAATACCATCGTAGAGCTCTTTTTGGAAAACTCCTTTTTCTCCGTAGTAATCTCTATAATATTTTCTAGCCAAAATTGCGTCAGGTTCAGAAAATCCATAAAATGTTTTAAACCCATCAAGTAATGGCGGGCCAATAAAAGCCGTGAGTTTTTTTGTATCAGTAACTTTTATTCCAAATTTATTTAATGCATACTCAACAGATTTTGTTATGCCTTCTTCGGAATTTGTTATAGTTCCATCCAAATCAAGTATTATGTGTTTATAAGTATTTATCATAGTCCTATATTACCATATTAATGGGGTTTCTTGTTAAGTTTTTATGTGCTTTGTAGCATTTTAAAGCAGAAAAAATCATGCAATTTTTTAGTTGACAAGAGTAAAGTTTTTCTATATCATTAAATTATAATGATTCTAAAATTAGATTGTTTATAAAGGGATGCGTGAAATGTTTTGTGATACTTGATAGTGTAAATACTATGATATAATAAAAATATTATTTTGGAGATAAAGTTGGTTTTTAGTTATGGAAATGTTATTTAAAATTGTTTATGGTTTACATATTGTTTCTGCGAAAGATGGTAAGGATAATGCATGTGTTATAAATACATTAATGCAGCAAGCATCAGATCCTGTAAAACTAAGTATCACAGTTAATAAGGCAAATTTGACACATGATATGATATTAAAAACCAAAAAGTGTGCAGTTGCAGTACTAGGAGAGGATGTAAAATTTGACACAATCAAAGCTTTTGGGTTAACAGCTGGACGTGATGTTAAAAATAAATTTGAAGGAATTGAAACTGTTCAAACAAAATATAATTTATTGTTACCAAAGGATGGCGTGGTTGGATATTTTGTTTTAGATATTATCGAAACTGTTGATGTGGGCTCACATACTATTTTTATAGGTACAATAGCAGAAAAAACAGGTTTAACTGAAGGAAAACCTGCAACATATGATTACTATAGAGACAATATTAGACCTAAACGCCAAATTGTAAAAGCTGATAATATGTGGGAATGTAGAATCTGTTCATATGTTTACGACCCAGCTAAAGGCGATCCTACAGCAAATATAAAAGAAGGCACGACTTTTGAAGAGTTGCCATCAGATTGGGTTTGTCCTATATGTAAACATGGCAAAGAGGATTTTATTTTTATAGGGAATGTAGAAAATAAAAATGTTAGCGAACTGAAAGTCGAAGAAACAAATAAAATAAGTAAAGGAGAAAATGTTATGAAAAAATTTAGATGTACAGTATGTAATTATATACACGAAGGAGCAGATGCTCCAGACGTTTGTCCAGTTTGTAAGGTAAAAAAGGACAAATTTGTTGAAGAGGTAGAAAAAAAGTGGTCATGCACAGTTTGTGGCTATGTTCACACTGGTCCAAATCCTCCAGAAAAATGTCCAACATGTTTTGCACCAGCAGAGAAATTTATTGAATTAAAAGGTGAGATGAATTGGGCGACAGAGCATGTTGTTGGAATTGCAAAAGATGCTCCAGAAGATATTAAAAAAGATTTACACTCAAACTTTGTCGGTGAGTGTACAGAAGTTGGAATGTATCTAGCTATGGCAAGAGTGGCTCATAGAGAAGGATATCCTGAAATTGGTTTATATTATGAAAAAGCAGCTTGGGAGGAAGCAGAGCATGCAGCGAAATTTGCAGAATTATTAGGCGATGTCGTAACTGATAGTACAAAGACCAATCTTCAAATGAGAGTCGAGGCTGAATATGGTGCTTGTGCAGGTAAAATGGATTTAGCTGCAAGAGCTAAAAAATTAAATCTTGATGCTATTCATGATACAGTTCATGAAATGGGGAAAGATGAAGCTAGACATGGAAAGGC
>JAAZJD010000080.1 GCA_012800525.1 Clostridiales bacterium | reverse complement strand
TATCCCAACTAGCAAAAGTATAGCCCGTTCTTACTGCAATAGGAGCTAGGGGTTTGTCTCCATATATAACAGTCTCAGTTGCTATAACACTATTATCAAAGTCTACAAATTTAACTTGGAAAGTATCATCATTTCTTGCCCAATTTGCATAAAGAGTTGTATCTTTTGCAATATCCCATAGCGCATCTTCTCCATTTTCATTTTTGCATGGATTACCATCTGGACAATAGTATTGTTTACCAGCACCGCCTTCTTCGGAAAAATATCCATTAAATATATATTTATCTTTTACAGGGATTTCTATTAGGGGAACTTCAAGATCGAAAACCGCTGTAATTTCATCTGTACCACCTGTACCACCAGCTTTTTCAAAAGTAATTTTATATCTATTGGGTGTCCATTTAGCATAAACATCTAAAGTTTTGTTAGATAGCCGTGGGATATTTTTGACTTCATCTCCTGTTCCTTCGGCATTATAATACCAACCACCAAAGGTGTATCCCTCTTTGATTGGATCGCCAACACCATCAAATTGTTTTGGCATTCGTAAAGTCCTAATTTCCTTGCCATCTGAATTTAACCTTATCTTTGTTGAAGTAAAGGTTAAAACCAAAATGGTTAAAACTAAAATAATAGCAAGGAAAGTAGCAATACCAACAATTACTATTTCTTTTTGACTTCTTGAAAAACTACTTTTTCTTTTATCTTTAGACATAAAATTTTCCCCTCATATTATATCTTATATTTTTCTTTTTATTGTCTTCTAGAATCTTTCCTTTTTACATCTTCTATATGACAATTTGCCCGATATATTTTGCTTAACAAATGTGCTTAACCAATAACTCCTGCTAAAAGTAAAGCTAGCATTACTACACCGAAAACACAAAGTCCAACTCCAATTAATGAGCCAAAGAATATTCCAATTTTTAAAGCTCTTGATATTGGCCTATCTTCATAGTGTTCTACTACAACATCTTCTTTATCTTCACTTTTTCCTTCTTTAGCAATTACCACTGTTTTTTCTTGTGTCATTATGAGATGCTCTAAATAATCCATCCTTTGCTTAATTTTTTCTAAAAGCTCATTATCAATAGGACCAGCTTGCCCTTTAGCTTCAACGAATTTTTCTACATATACTGTTTCAGCTGCAGGTTTTTCAGCTAATGCCTTTTCTAATTCTTGTATTTTTAAAAGTGCTTCTTCTAGAGATTTATTTGCTTCATCTTTTTCTTGTTTTGCATCTTCAATATCTTGTTTTGCTTGTCTTAATTCCTCGTCTTGAGATTCAAGAGCTCTTTCTTTTTCAGCAATTTCAGCTTCAATCTTTGCTCTTTCTGCACCTGCAACGCAATCTAGTTGACCTTGCAAAAAGATAAGTTCAGTGTTAATTCTATCTCTTTCAACAACAAGCTCATCAAACTTTGATTCTGCTTCTGTAATTGGAATAGCCATTTCATATACCGCATCTGATTCGGGAGCTTTATATGAACCTCTTGTAGTTGCACAATTCATCAAAATATATTCAATGACTTGCATTTTATTTAAACTAGCCCCAACTTCAATGCCATATCCTTTTGCAAAGTTTTTCATTTCACTAACTGTCATATCCGCAAATGTTTCTTCACTTACATCTGCGTCTTTATTTATAGATTTGACAACTGTTGTAATATATTTTGGCAACACATCTTTTTTCAATGATTGTGGGACTTCAAAGCCATATTTGGGTCCTATTAAATTTAACTGTGCAATTGTTGCACTGTTATACATTATTGGTCTAAACTCATCTGAAGTTAATCCGTCGATAACATCAAAATTATCAAAGAAAATTGGATTAAATATATTGTGGAAAGAATTTAGAGTTAAATCTTCTCTATCATCGTATGTTGCAACTTTTGCATTATATGCATATTCAATTAATGCACCAAGTGCTACTTGATTTGCTTCTTCAAGTTCTACTATAACTGCTTTATATAAATCTTTTGCATAACGTTCTAAAAGAATTGGTGTATCAAAAGTAGGAATAAAAAATACCATTTGTTCTTCTGAGAAAATGTTAAACCATAAAAGCCTATAGTTTAATCTACTATCTAATGTCAAGCTTTCATTTCTTGTCTTAACAATACCAGGTCTTAAAACTTCTCTTAAAACATTCATTCTAATTAGTCTATCAATCTTTGTATTAGATTTTTGTAAAATCTTTACTACTTCATTTGGATTTGCTGCCCATAAATTTGAAACAATTTCTTTTATCCCATATTCATCTTCACCAAGTTTTACACTTGTCTTTTCTGCAACTACAACTTTTGCTTTTTTAGGCTTAATATCTT
This sequence comes from Clostridiales bacterium, assembly GCA_012800525.1. Classification (GTDB taxonomy): domain Bacteria; phylum Bacillota; class Clostridia; order Christensenellales; family DTU072; genus JAAZJD01. Next base: position 1,283 of record JAAZJD010000080.1, on the reverse strand, counting down.
TTCTTTCAATAGCGTTATAATTATCAACCTTTAAAGCTTCCTTTTTAGATAATTTTTCTTCAAGCTCTTTTACAAGTGCCTTTAAAGCTTCTTTTTCTTTTAAAGCTTCATCTAGCGCACTTTCCGCTTCTTTTGCTTGAGCATTTGCATTTTCTATAGCTTCTTTTGCAAGTTTTAATTCTTCATCTTGAGCTGCAAGTTCTTTTGCTCTTTCTTCAATCTCAGCTTCAATTCTAGCTTTTTCTTCTTCATTTACTGTTTCTAATTGATTGCGAAGTGCTAACATCTCAGATTCAATTCTATCTCTTTCAACAACTATTTCATCAAACTTAGTTTCTGCTTCTGTAATTGGAATTGCCATTTCATATACTGAATCTGACTCTGGCACTTTATATCCATCTTTAGTTGTTTTACAATTCATTAAAATATATTCAATAACTTGCATTTTGTTTAAGCTCATGCCTATTTCAACACCATGCTCTTTTGCAAAATCTTTCATTTGCTTAACTGTCATTTCTGCAAAGTCTTCTTCATTTACATTAGCATTTGAATTTATGGAGTTTATTACTATGCTAATATATTTTGGCAATACATCTTTTTTCAATGTTTGTGGGACTTCAAATCCGAATTTTTGACCAATTGCATTTAATTGAGCTACAGTCGCACTGCTAAACATTATTGGTCTAAAATCATCTACCAAAAGACCATCTATTTCGCCATCACTATCAACAAAAATATCATTAAAAAGATTGTGAATTTCTAACATGCTTATCTTTTCATATGCACTAACATCTGCATTTACAAAATTAAAAAAGCTTTCCAAACCTTCTTTGTAATGTTCGTCAAGCTCTAATATTATTGCTTTGTATAGCTCTTTTAGATATTTTTCTGCTAGATATTCTGTATCAAAAGTAGGAATAAAAAATACCATTTGTTCTTCTGAGAAAATGTTAAACCATAAAAGCCTATAGTTTAGTCTACTATCTAGTGTTAAACTTTCATTTCTTGTTTTGACAATACCAGGTCTTAACACCTCTCTCAATACGTCCATTCTTATTGTCCTTGGAAATACCACTCCATTGTCAATTAAAAATTTTGCAACTTTTTTAACTTCAATTGCCATAAGTTTTTCAACTAAACTTTCAACACTTAAATTTTCTCCATTTGCAAATGAAACCATTGTTTCTCCTACTTGATTTTTTTCTTTCATTACCTTTCCTCCATATCCTTTGAATATATTTATTTTTATTATTTTATTTATGTATACTAGTATAAAATTTAGC
>JAAZJD010000079.1 GCA_012800525.1 Clostridiales bacterium | reverse complement strand
TTCCATAAGATGAGGTTTTTAGAGCTTCTTTAAATTCTTTTCTAGTAGCTTTAGGTTTTTCGCAAATTAGTCTGCGCTTTGTCATCATAAAAGGAAATGAATGTTTCTTGGGTGTTAAGTAAATTCTATCTACATGATATGGACAGGTTTTTTCTTCTGGGCAGCCAGATAGACAATGTGAAGGAGCTCCTTCTGGTGCATTTTCTGGCAAAAATGCTTTTCTATAACCTGCACTGTATACAGTTTTTGCTTTTTTCCCAGTAAGATAATATATCATATCTAGATCATGACAGCATTTTGCAAGGATAGATGGACCTGTTTCATCTTCTCTTCTCCAGTTGCCACGGACATAGCTATGAGCAAAGTGAAAATATCCAATGTTTTCAACAAGATTCACATTAGTAATTTCACCTATAAGACCATTATCAATTATTTTTTTAATAGTGTCATAAAAAGCGGTATATCTAAGAACATGACACACGACCATGTGTAGATTTTTAGCGATGGCTAATTCATTGAGTTCTTCACATTGTTCTTTGATAGGTGAAACTGGTTTTTCGCATAAAATATGATATCCAAGTTCTAGTGCTTGTTTTGCATGCCCATAATGATCCCTATCTTGAGTAGCAATAACCATTGCATCTGCAATTTTACCTTGTGCAAAGAAGTCTTTTTCATCTAAAAATGCTTTATCGGGCTCTACTCCTAGAGTTTTTGCTGAGGTTTCAAGTAGAGTGGGCTTTTTTTCGCAAATAGAAACTATTGTAGCTCCTTGAGATTTTAAATGGCGGGCATACATATATCCTCTACTTCCTAGGCCAATTATCGCAATTGTTATCATTTTCTTTTCCCCCAAATATTCATTTTTAATAATATCAGATGTCTCAGATGATAAAACTTCTGTTTCTGATGTTTTTTCAGCGCGCTTTTTATCTAATTCAGCATGCACTTTTTCCATGGTTTTGCCATCAAGTTTATACCAAAATAGGGGGACAATGGAAAGCAAATTTGTTGCTGCTGGTATTAGAGTATACATCCAAAATATCCCTTTTTTAGTCCAATTAGATTGTGGTGGGAAAGTGCTACTTGTTGTATCGCCTACTAGTTTAAACACAACAACTAATAAAAATATCATCCAAGCATCTTTAAGTCCACTTGAAATTTTGCTTCTTAAAGTCATAAGTGAAAAAGTTATACCTTCATAACGTTTGCCCGTTTTTAATTCCATATAGTCTATTATATCTGTTGCCATTAGAGTTGGAACGGTGTTTAATAGTCCTACAGGTAGCATCGAAAAGAATGCAAGAGCGGCTATGACATATAGGGCAGCTTGCATATTAGCTGACATTACAGCACTACCAACTACATAAACTAAAACTAAAGCAGCAGAATGGGCTATAGTTGAGATAATGAATATTTTTTTAGAGTCAAATTTTTTCTTCATAACTGGGGCAAGTAGCATACCTAAAACAGAAGCAATTGCCCCTGGTATAGCAAATAGAATTTGTTTTTGAGGCTCATTAAACACTATTACAACCATGTAAATGATTGAAGCAGAAACTACGTGTCTAAAAAATGTCAGTAGGTTTGCAAGCAATAAAAAAATCAAAGGTTTATTTTGTTTGAGATATTTAAAGACATCTTTAATTGAGTGCTTTTCTTGAACAGGGGGTGCAAGGCGCTCTTTTGATTGTATTGCTCCCCACATAAGAAGTAGAGGTGCAAGTACACCTATTATAACAGCAGCAACTGTTATAGATTCTCTAACTTTGTCCTTGCCCATTATGAGTAGGGCTATGGTATATAATACAAGAGCTGATTCGCCTCCAACACTACCAAGAAGTCTTGTGAAAGTTACAAGTTTTGTTCTCTCTTTGCTGTTTGGTGTTATAACAGCATATAAGCCATTTAGCGGAACATCAACTAGTGTTGATACTGTATCCCAAAGTAAATATAATAAAAATATCAAAACGAGCTTAGCTGTAGTAGAAAAGGAATTAGGAATAACAAAAAATGCAATAGTCAAAAGTCCAAATGGAATAGCTGCAAATATGATATATGGTCTCATCTTTCCCCATTTAGTTTTGGTTCTATCTACGATAAGACCTAAAATCGGATCATTTATGCC
>JAAZJD010000078.1 GCA_012800525.1 Clostridiales bacterium | reverse complement strand
GCTGGATCTAGTGCATCAACAGTATACTTATTTGGCTCATCTTCACCAGGTACATAGAACTCTTTTAATGTGCGATATGGAACTCTAAGCTCTAAGGCAATAACTTGATTATGAAAGACTGTATATACATAAGTTTTTTGCAATATATTTGCGACTTTATTTCTATTATTAATCTGCTCTTCAGTATATACTTCATTGCCATCTATCTTGTCAAAATACCAATTAAATCTTGCAACTTCGTCTGGAGTATCTTCTTCAGGAGCATCGATATATATTTTAGTAAAGACAAATGTCACTAAATATTTTTCAAAAAACCAAGTAGTAAAATCTGTTGGTAAGCCACCTAAAACGTTTACATAATATGATTTATATATCAAGTAAACATAAGGATCAATTTCTATACCAGCTGCAACAGGTGCTTGTACTTGTCCATGGTTTTTGGTATTTATCAAGACATACTTATCTGTATCAATTGTTCTATTAATGACTTTAACTTCAATATTTTCTACATAAGTAGCCATCATGCCTCTACCAATTGTTGCTTTAACGATATATAAGCCACCTTCTAGAGTCATTTCTTCCCACTTAGTTTTTTCCCATATGAAATTGCCAAAAACTTCATTATTCCAGTCATATAAGTTTTCATCTAATGTATTAAAAGTAATATGTGAAAAATCTGCACCATCCCAATCTATTTCATCTGAATAAACAATACGTTGATGCTCAAGTGCATTTCTAATTTTTTGCAACTCATCACTAGACACACTTCTTGCTACATTAAAAGTATCAGTATCTAAATCATATCTAATTTTAAAATATTTATCTGGTTGCCCTGCTCCCATAACTACTTTGACATTTGCATAATACAATCCTGTCTTTAAATCAAAATAAAAAGGAATACCATTGTTTGTCTCTATCATTGGTTCATAAACTTTTGCCAAATGATCACGAGCTTTAATAAGTATACTTGCTTCCGAATTAAAGCTAACGTACTTATTATAATCTTTTAAATACAAAACTCTTCCTGGAACTACATCATTACCAATATGTGTGACTACATATGCACCCGCAACTTTAGAATTAAATTCATAACGAATCCTAATATCATTTAAAAGTGTTTCCTCTCTAAGATATGTTTTGACATCACCAAGTTCTTCATATGCCTTTTTAAAGTTCAATTCAGCACCTAAAGATAGCACATATGCCTTATTGACATGATCGTATATATTCTCATAATTATAATCTGAAATAACCGTGTAATATCCAGTATTCCTATCATATGCTGCATGTAATAAATAATCTACATTATAGTTATAAGTTGATCCTTCAGAGCCATAATAAGCAGCGCCCGTTGTTGGTGTAGGAAGTAATGGTTCCCATTCTTGTCTTTTTTCAACCATTTCAACTACTGGTTGTCTTCCTATTCTATCTGTAACTCTAACTAGATAGTCTCTAGTTACACCCATAAATCTATCTTCTGTTGCAGGACGATAAAACTCTCTTCCTGGTACAAGCTCTATACTTTCTGGAGCATGTACAAAATAAAGATCTCTTTCTTCAAAACTATCACCAAAATCAAAATACACCTTAATGGTATCGTGAAGTTTTATAGAATATACACTAGGCCCAGTTATGTCGCTTAAATTTCCAACGGTATACATAGCAAATTCGCTACTTAATTGATCTACACCAAACACTTGTTGAATAAAACGAACAGAAACGTCAAAAGTAGCAATCATTTTATCAACACCAAAGAATTTTTTTACAGTTTGGTTTGATGTTGTTATTCTAATTACTTCTGGTTCATATACAACCCAACTGTCCTCCATTAGTGCTTGCAATATATCTGTTAACCCTAAAACAACCTCTGGGTTTTCATTTTCAAAATCATATCCCATGTACTCATAAAATGAAGTTAAAAACAAGTCTTCTCTTACTTTAAATTTAGGAAGATTTGGAATACAAACATAATCTAACCAAACATAACCATGCTCTTCAATTGGAAAACCTGAATTAAAGCTAACATCATTTCCATAAATTCTTAAAACTGTAGTTCTTTGATCTCCTTCAACAACATTAAATCTCAAGTCAAAAGCACTTCTACCTCGCCTGGTCCATCGCCCATTACTTAAAATTTGCTCTCTAATATATTGGTCATAATATAATTCAAATTCAACTTTTGCTTGATAAGGAAGAATATATGGTGTATTAAGCCCACTTTTGTCTCCCATAAATGCTCCAAGTAAACCGGACATATCTACTATCTCATCATTTGCAAAGATAAACTGACCATTGAGTTTACCAGAATATGTCATAACATCTTGCATTTCATTAAAGTTTGAAAGATCGCCAAAATTGATTGGAACATATTCACCAATCTTTTCTGGATATAAATTCATTCTCAAATATAGATCAGCTGGTGCTCCTCTTGGCTTTTCTGCAGCAGAATATACTTCAAATTTAATGCTTGAATAATCCACATCGTATGTTATGTCAAAATACGATCGTTCGACTAGTTCATCTACACTAACACCCAAAATAGCAGCAATTGCTTCAATATCAATATTAAACTGGTGATTGATCATTTGAATTAATTGCTCATTTGTAAAAGTCGTTCCTGTTTTACTAGTTGCAGTCATAACTTCTCTAATCATTTTCATATCAATTCTCACTCTAATAGTTGCCCTAGAAGCTGGATCTTCTTCATCTTTCATATGAGATTCGACATTATTCATAATTATTCTAGTAACTTCACCAAATTTACTTTCTTCATCAGACTTATTGCCCTCTAAAATATTATCAACTGCAATTACGATATATGTGTCTATAAAATCTGAAAGCCACATTAATGTTTTAGCAAGATCAAAACCTCCCCTATATGCTTGAGGAAGCCCTATATCTTCAAAGTGAATACCGCCATAAAGTTCAGTTATTCCTTTAATATCCAGGAAGGTATATGCCTCCTTGTTATCGGGCGGTTTTCCTGCCTTTTCCATAATTGCTTCATAAAACTCTGCGGTATAATATAACCCAATTACAGTATTGTCTGTACCAAGCTCTCTGCATTGCATAAATACTCTATTTATTAAATTGTCATACTTATTAACATCCGTCCTTAACAAGACATCGAGCTTTAAGTCAAGTTGAGGCATATACATATCGCCAGTAAACTCATAATTACCATAGTCATATAGCACATAATTTGACTTATCAAAAACTAAATCAGTTGCGACTCTGACACTATAATTTACAGCAATAGTTGTTGTAAATGGGACGATGACATCTTCTTCTCTTTGAAGAGCCTTGTTAAATTTCTTAACACTAGAATCACCTCTAGCATCAAGTACTATTCCAGTTAATATCTCTTTTCCTAAAATTTCATTTGGCTCTACTAAAAATCGCATATCTGCGTTAATGGTAGTAAATCTAGCTCTACCAAGAGTTGAAAACATAAAACCTAGATATTTATATGTCAATGGGTCTACTTTGTCGCCAAATGGAGCAAATATGTTTTGAATAAAGCCTGTAATCTTATCAGCAAATGGAGATAAAGCTAAATCATGAAAATATATAGAACCTACTTCTCTATTTTGAGTTACAACATAGTTATCAACAACTGCCATTTTTAATGTATCACCAAGTATGCCTATTGCATCATCACTTGTACCATCTTGTGTTGTTGAAGCTAAAACTGAATCTAAATTAAACTTTGTGATAAGCCTTATCATTTGTTGATACAAAACTGTATCTCCAAAATTAGGGTGAATTCTCTTGTTACCTTGTAAATTTAAATACAAATTATTCCCTGGATCTGGACTACCAGGATTTATGCCATCAAAATAAAAACCAATAAGCATAGTATTAGTTGCACCGTCATACCACTCTAATATCAAATCGTTTTTCTTAATTAACTCATTGTGCTTATTAAGTGCAGCTTCATATTCAGGTGTACCTTCTTCAAAATCTTCGTATGGATATGTATACAAGTTTGCTCTAAGTCTTAATCTAAAAGCTGAACCATCTTCAGTATTGACGATGAGATCAGCTCCTACAAAATAACCAGCATCAGAGACGGTCGTGCTGTCTAAATAATCAAGTAAATTATCTAAAGCTCCAGTTGCTCTATCAATGGCCTCATCTCTAGTTGTAAGCTCTTTATATTTACTATTTTCAGGACCATCAATGACAACAAAATTAGCATCTGATTTTTCAGGTGGTTTACAAGCTACCAAAACACTAGCAATGAAAACTACTAACAAAACAAAAAATATTATTAAACGACTTACTCTACCTTTTTTCATCTACTAGTTCTACCTAAAATAAATATATGTCACTTCTATATATATATTATATTTTATTTGCACACATATTTATTAATTAATATTTTAGCGTTTTTTCAAACATATGTATACGTATTTTATAATATTATATATAATAACTGTTGTCAACCTAGCATTTTCTCTTTCAGGCAAGGTTTTTAAAAAATTCAATAAACTCAATTAATTTCTTCACATAGGAAAAATTACCTACATCTTCCCACACACTTAGTTGCCCTACAAAAAACCAAATTAATTGCAATAAAAAAGCCCACAATCTATAAGATTACAGGCTTTAATTTCACACACCAACCAGCAATGGTTTCCCATTGCTGGTTTGTTTTTAATTATACTCTATTTCAAAGAGTTTGCTTTAAACTACAACTACCAATTAAGGTGTCTCTTCAACAAAGACAGCTGTCAATGTCAATCCTTCAGCAGGAATTACTGTTCCTTCTGCACCAAATACGAAAGTTTGAGCTTCTCCAAATGTCCATCCAAAAAATTCCTTTCCTGCTGGTGCCTTTGGAACTGCAAAGGTTGCAACTCCATTGGTAAGTTCCTCAACTGTTTCACCTATGTTAACGGCTACCTTCTTTTCAGTTATAGGTGTATCGCCATCCATACCAAAGTTCCCGTCACCTGCATTAAGTGTTACATCAGCTTGATATTTAAATGGCTCAAATCCTGCTGGCATTATTGGAGCTAACAATGCATTTAATACTTCCTTCCAAGCATTATGTTGTTCAGTTGTTAAAGCATTATCATAATTGTTTGCACCAAAGAATACAGCTTCTTCATCGTTCCAACCTTCAAGTGTCTTTCTATTTGGCATTTCTCTTCCAAGAATATCCACTTTAACAGCAACTTTTGCTTTTAGGTCTTTTACTTCACTACCAACTGTAGCTTTTGTACCAAGTTCAAGTGAAAGAGCTAAACCATTTGTACGGTTAAATGCTAAAGCAAGTGTTGTGCCATCATTCTTCCAAAAATCAGGTTCAATTTCTCCGCCAACTATACTTGCAATAACTTGAGGTATTGTAACTGTTGAACTGACTTCAAGTTCACTCAAATTCCATGTGTTTAAGAAGTTTGCTAATGTCTCGCGTGTTATAGCTCCTGTTTCAGGATCTTTGTTGTACCAGTAAATACCAGCAGTACCAATTAAACCTTGTAATTTATTTGTATCTGAAGTTTCTGTCATTAACATTGAATCAAACAACGATTTAACACTAGTTGCACCAATACTCATTGTTGCAAGTTCAGTTTTATCCATATTAACAGTAACACCTGCACCTGTAAGTTTATTGTCCATAGCCTTAATCAAGATGTTATTTAGTATGTACTTAACTCCACCAATTGCTTTTCCAACATTAAATGTTTTTTCAGGATCGCCTAAGACATTCTTCTTTGTTGTAAATTCACGGGTATCTGCCTTTTCTTTTCTAATATCTACATATACATCAGATTCTCCTGCCTTGAGAGCTAACTTCATATCACCCACAGCATAGTGTTCTGCAACATCTTTTGTGGCTGCTACTTTTTTACCACTTCCTATAACTTTTTTCGTTTCATCGCCTACAACAACAAATTTTAATCCATCACCTGATGGATGAATTATCTCATTGATGAATTCTCCAAAAGCTGTGAATGTTGTTGGCTTTGGTTGTCCACCAATCTCAGGAGGAGCAAGCATTAAGCCTTCTGGAGTTGTAGCACCAGGGGTAAGTCCTGCTTTTGCCATTTCGCCTTCAATCATTTTTTCAATTTCTCTTGATAAATCAAAGTTCCATTTCATAAAGGCATTTTCTTTTCCTGCAGGAATTGCTGCACCAAGAGCATCAAAAACAGGTTTTAAATTAAGTTTTAATCCTTTCGCTTCTGCTCCAGTACCAGCAAAGTCCATTACGCCAACTAGAGTTTCAACTGGATCTGCTCCTACTTTTTTGTAAGTAAAGTTAGCTTCTGCATAAGTTTGATTTACATTTGCTGCAAAATAATCAACAGGGTCTGCACCTTCTTTCGTGCCTTTTCTCCAGCCTAATTTTGCACTTGGATATATATCAACAACAACTTTTGCAGACTCTAAATTTTTAAATGTACCAGCAACTTGAGATACATTTGTCAAATCAACTTCAACTTGAAGTGATAATGGTTTTGTAGCCTTTAATGTTGCTTCATTCAAACCAACTTTTGCTAAGAATTTACTATTTGCATCAGATTTTGCTTCAGCACCACTACTTGTCTTCAAGTTTTGTACTTTTAGATTTTTGATATCCAAAGCAAACTTAACACCGTTATTCTTCTCAGCATTTGTAGCAGCGGTTCCATCATAGCTTAATCCAAATCCTTCTAGTTTCTTATCTGTAGCTTTGTCATTGTAGAATTTTAGACTGATTTCTGGTTGATCTTCTGGCTTAATTTTGCCTTTTAGAAGTTGCTCTAGTCCATTCATTTCAGAACTTGAATCAGAACCTAGAACTAGACCAATAGCACCATTGAGTAGGCTTGATACCTCTTTATCCATACCAGCAAATAGGCCGCTCACATCTATGCTTCCTAGAAGACTCTTTAGATTTTCCAAAACAGCGCTGATGTTTTTAAAGTTGATTGCATATTTGTGAACATTGTTGTCAGCAGTTTCTAATTTACTATATGTAAATAGTTGTAACATTTCACCTGGTTTTGCAAAGTTTGGTAACATTGGTTTAATAAGTGGTCCAACGGACAAGTCACCTATTTTTAAAACACTTATAAAGTTACCCGCTTTCATCTTGCCAAGAAGGTTGTCACCTTTCATATCTAAATTGCCAGCAACCCAATCAATATAGTCTACTTGAGGATAATCTACTTTTACCCAGTTCATTTCGCCTGTGTGTATAAGTCTTTCACCCACATAGAGTCTATGTTCTATTTCATTGTCTACTGACTCAGATTTTAGACACAATGACAAGATATTCTTCAATGCAGCGCCTTTGTTAGCTACAGCAACATTAATTGTTGCTATATTATTTGCAGGAGTAACTTTGTCTAAAACAACGTCTACACCTATCACCGCTTGAAGTTTGACATCTTCGCTAATTGCAAATTCATCACCCAAAATTCCTCTTAACGCTGCTTGAGCTTTTGTAGCATCAATATCAACATCCAAAGATATATCTGCAGCAACTCGAATTTGAGGTTGTCCATCTGCTTCGCCCAAACCTAATGCAAGGTCTTTTAGCAAAGTTGATTCAATGTACGAAACTGTACTTTGAAGCTTTTCGCCACCTGGGTTTGCAACTGGCCCTGGTCCTGGCGGTGGATCTGGTGTTGGTGGCTTTGGTTTTTTACCACATGCAGCAAGCGATGCGATTAGAGCAACTACCATAACGACAGCCAAAACTACAAAAATAATTTTTCTTCGTTTACTCATTTTTACCTCCGTAAAACATTGGTTTTTAGTTCATTCTAAGTTTGACTAACCTAATAAAGCATTAATACCACAAATAAAAATTTTGAACACTTTCCACTTCCTAGTTGCATTTACAAAAAAGTGTTAACTTTTAAATTTCCCATCCATGTATATTTACACAATACAAGCTAGGTCTCACCTAGTCGACCATTATTATTATATACTAAGGAAAAAAGGCAGTCAATACACAAAATAGATACTTCTAACTTTTTTACACTCAAAATTCATATACAAAAATCGCAAATTTTACCTATATTTTGAATTTTTGTTTCCTCAGCAACAAAAAATTAAAAAATGTTGAATAATATAGGCACAAAAAAATTAAACAAAAAAAGAACTTTTAGAGCAGTTACATATAAAAAGTGAAATTCCGCTAATATCAAAGATGCTTTTCCCCCAATGGGTTTGTGTTTTTTACGATGAAAGACTGTTAAAAACCTTGGAACAATTACATATAAATATAAAAACAGTTATTCTCATTAATGTTTTTGTGTTTTTACAACGAAAGAGCTGTTAAAATTTCTTATTTTCTTAACAACTCCTTCATTAAAAGTGGTAGACCTACCGGGAATCGAACCCAGAACTGACCCTTAGGAGGGGTCTGTTATATCCATTTAACTATAGATCCCTAATACAACACAAAAATTATGTTATCACAAATTT
>JAAZJD010000077.1 GCA_012800525.1 Clostridiales bacterium | reverse complement strand
TTGTTAGCACAATTTCAGTTTCAACTAATAAATATAATCGACATTATTGTTGTGTTATTAGTTTTAGGTTTTTTAATTTTTGCGCTTTTATGGGGAAAGAAAGGTTGGCTATTAGCTGCATTGTACACTTTGCTATTTGCTGTACATATTACCATAGTTGTTTTAGATGCCCTTTATTCTTTGCCAGTTGCAAAGTCAATATCTACTATACTAATGGTATTTCTAGTAGTGGCTTTAGCTGTAGTATATCAATCAAATCTAAAAATATTTTATTTTAAACTTAGCAAAACTACTGAAAGAGGTGCAGATGTAGCTAGTGATGTTTCTGATGAGGAGTTAAAAAAGACCGTTGATGAAATTATTAAGGCTTGTCAAACAATGTCAAAGACGAGAACTGGAGCTTTGATTGTTATTGCTCCTAGCAGTGTTCCAAGTCATGTTCTAGAGACAGGTGTTGAACTTGGAGCAAAGGTTAGTGCCTCTTTACTAGAAGCCATATTTAATACAAGAGCGCCATTTCATGATGGTGCAACAATAATAAAGGGTGATAGAGCTTTAGCTGCAGGTTGCTTTTTACCATTATCTCAATCTCAAACAGTTGCAAAAAATCTTGGGACAAGGCATAGGGCAGGTATTGGTATAACAGAAGAAACCGATATGTTTACGATAATAGTTAGTGAAGAAACAGGTATAATTTCTGTAGCTCGTAGAGGAGAATTGAGAAGATTTGTTACGCCAGATCGTTTACGTGACATGCTTCATCAAACTTTTAAAATTGCGCAGCCAAAAAGCTATAGATCTTTATAATTATTCATTTAATTTCCAAAGTTAAGCATTTAAAGAAAAGATCAGCTGATGCAGTCGCATTAGTTGATTTACATTAAAACTAAATATGCAAGGAGTCAAAATGCAAGTAATAAAAAAACCTAAAATATTAATACCTAAAAATGTTAATTTTGAAAAATGGGCAACTATAGCTTGTGACCAATTTTGTGCAAGACCCAAATATTGGAAAGAGCTAGAAGAAGCAATTGCTGATAGTCCATCTACATACAAGATTACTTTTCCAGAAATATGTTTATCTATGAAAAACATTGATGAAAAAATAAAATCTGTTTGGGCTGAAATGGATTCATATTTAAAACATGACTTGTTTAAGGAAGTTAACAATTTAATTTTAGTTGAAAGAGAAGTTGAAAACGGGAAAAAAAGATTGGGTTTAATGGTTTGTATAAACTTAGATATGTATAACTGGGAAAGAGTCCGAATTCCAATTAGAGCAACAGAAGACACTTTGCTTGAAAGATTGCCAGTTAGAATTAAAATTAGAAGTAAAGCTGAAGTTGAATTACCTCATGCAATAGTGCTAATAGACAATCCTGAAAAAAATATAATAGAATCTATCTATGCAAAAAGGAATAGTTTAAAATGTCTATATGATTTTAATTTAAATATGGGTGGTGGAAATATAAAAGGCTATGAGGTGAATAACTCAGATGAAGTTATTGCACAAATTCATGCTTTATTAGATCCAAGTACTCAAAAGGCGAAGTATAAGCATGATGCTGGCATACTTTTAGCTGTCGGAGATGGAAATCATTCAATAGCAACTGCAAAACTTCATTGGGAAAATCTAAAGAAGACACTTAGTGAGAAAGAGCAAAAAGATCATCCTGCAAAATATATGTTAGTAGAGTTAATCAACTTATACGGTGAGGGAATGGATTTTAAGCCAATTCATAGAATAGTTTATAACCCAGACGACAAATATGTAGAAGGGTTAAAGCAAGCTTTAAAAGGCAATGGGAAAATAAAAATTATATACAAGGGCAAAGAGGAGTATATAGCGGCTCCTGAAAAAGCAAGCTTTGCTATACAAGCAGTTCAAAAATATATTGATGCTCAAATTAAATTAAGACCTGAAATAGAAGTTGAATATGTTCATAACGATGACCATTTAATGGAAGCTATAGAAGATTTTAAAGGAGATTCACTAGGAATAGTAATGCCAGAATTTCCACGAGATGAGTTGTTAGGTTTTGTATTAGAGGAAGGTAATTTGCCTAAAAAAGCTTTTTCTATTGGTGAACCAGAGCATAAGAGATATTATTTAGAAGCAAGAAAAATTGTTGAATAGAGAGGGGAAAATGAAAGTATGTAAATTTGGTGGAACATCCATGGCTAATGCCGAAACAATTAATAAAGTTAAAGATATAATTTTAGCTGATGATACAAGAAAATTTATTGTAGTAAGTGCACCTGGGAAAAGAGATAAATCAGATATAAAGGTCACAGACTTACTATATCAAGCTTATGATGAACAACAAATAAAAGGTGACTGTAAAGAAACATTGGATAAAGTTAGAGGTAGATTTGAATCACTTTGCAAAAATTTAAACCTCGATCTTGACATTAATCCATATATCGATGAGATAGAAAAAAGAATGCCAACTTCAAAATCTGCAGATTATGCAGCATCAAGGGGTGAATATTTGGCAGGTCTTGTTATGGCAAAAGTTTTAAATTTCAAGTTTGTAGATGCAGCTGAAATCATTAAATTCAATTCAGAAGGCGTATTTGAAAACGAATTATCTAATGATTTGATAAAGAGATTGAAAGATGAAAAGGGCGGAGTTGTAATACCTGGATTTTATGGTAGAATGCCAGATAAAAACATAAAAACTTTCACAAGAGGGGGTTCTGATTTTACGGGAGCTTTAATTGCTAGAGGAGTAAATGCTAGTTTATATGAAAACTGGACAGATGTAAATGGGTTTAGTGTTTCAGATCCACGTATTGTAAAAAATGCAAAAAGTATGGCATCTTTAACATATGAAGAGCTAAGAGAGCTTTCTTATATGGGTGCAAGTGTTTTACATCCTGATAGCATTTTCCCAGTCAAAGTAGAGGGTATCCCAATACAAATAAAAAACACTTTTGAGCCTGATAATGTAGGGACTATTATAACAAAGGGCTTACAAAATAATGACAAACCTATCGTTACTGGTATAGCTGGTAGAAAATCAAATACATCAGTGCTTTTGAAAAAGCCAATGATGAATAATGAAGTGGGTTTTGCTAGAAAAGTATTATCAGTTTTTGAAAGAAGAGGTATATCAATTGAGCATTTACCAACAGGAATTGATACTATGAGTATTGTCTTTTCTAAAGCTTTATCAAAAGAAGAAGAGTGTCAACTTATAGAAGGTTTAAAAATCGCTGTTAATCCTTCCCATATTGAAATTGAAAAAGAACTTGCTTTAATCGCAATAGTTGGTCATGGTATGGCAAGTACAAAAGGAACTGCAGCAAAGGTATTTACAGCACTTGCAAACAATGATATTAACATTAGATTAATTGATCAAGGCTCTTCAGAATTAAATATAATTGTAGGTGTAGAAGACTCTGATTTTGAAAATGCAATTAATTCAATTTATAGGGCATTTTACAATTAGGTTGAAAAACCTTAAACGCAAAGTTGTATTTTAGGAATCTAAATGTTTTGCTTTAGGGGCTTAAAAAGGGGAAATTATGAGACATGATGATAGTACAGCCAATAAAATATTGCTTTTATTTGTACTAGAAAAAATTGAAATTCCTGTCACAGAGGAAGTTCTTTTGCAGTTGTGTTCTGTAGACAACCAATGGATTCCTTATTTTTTATGTAGACAGGCGATTCAGGATTTATTGCAAAGTGGGTTTATTGCAAAAGTTAAAGCAACTGAAAATTTAGCGTTGTTATCATTAACACAAGATGGCATAATGTGCATATCTCATTTTTATAAAGATATTCCAAATTCAAAACAAAAAGAAATTGCAACATATATAAATAATAATAGAGCAGCTTATAGACGCAAACAAGAGTTTCGTGCTGATTATACAAAAACTCAAGATGGTTTTTATATGGTTAGACTTAAAGTTACTCAAATATCCAAAGTATTACTAGAAATTAACATAGAAGTACCAAATGAAGAAATAGCTAAATCTATAGTTGAAGGTTGGCCTCAAAATGCCCCCTCCATATATAGAGGTCTCTATGAAAACCTTGTCGAATAGCTTAAATGCTTTTATACTTTAATACTAAAAAACTCTGATTTTATTTCAGAGTTTTTTTGTGAATTTTATTAAATTGTTTTGTGCTATTTATTCATTTTCAATATTAGAGCAAGCATTTTCATAAAGTTTATAGAAAAATTCGACACCCTTTACAAGCATATCAATATCTTGTCTTTCATTAACTCCATGAATTCTATTTGCATCATCAACTTCTTTTAGAAAAGGTGTAAATCTATAAACATAATTGCTTACTTGATGATAATACTTAGAATCAGACGTAGCTATAAATATATATGGAGCAACGATGGTATCTGGGAAAACTTCCAAAATTGAATTTGATATATATTCATATTGCTTTCCTTTGCTTGGGCTTATTAAAGATGGATTAGTTTCTCCCTCAACAACTGTTACCTCAACGCCTTTTGCTCGTTTTTTTACATGTTTAACAACGTCATTAACTGTTTCTCCAGGCAAAATTCTGCAGTTTATTGAAGCTTTTGCGCTTGCAGGTAAAGTGTTAGGAGCATCTGAGCCTAAAAGTTGTGTTGGAGCAAATGTCGTTCTAACTAAACAAGATGTAAATGGGCTAATTAAATCTAGAACAGGTCTTAATACAAATGATAGTAAATCTTTGTTGACTGCTACAAACTTAAGGGGTGCTTTCATATAAGGTGCAAGGGCATCAAACATATCTAAGACAGGTTGAGACCAGCGTGTTTTCATTTTCTTTTTCTCTATTTTATATATTCCTCTAGCAAGTGTGCCTACTGCAGTTTTTCTAGGTGGGGTAGAGGCATGACCACTTTCTTGCTTTACTTCTAAAATCAAGTCAGCATAGCCTTTTTCACAAGTTCCGATTAGAGCAATATGCTTATTTATACCTAACATATTGCCGTCAATGATGCTACCACCTTCATCAATTACAAGTTCAAATCTTTGTCCCTCTTCTAAGAATTTGTCAACTATGAGTTTTGCTCCATATATGCCTTTTCTTTCTTCATCATGACCAAAACAAAAATATATCGTTCTTTGTATTTCAATATTTTTTGAAAGTAAAATTTCAAGTCCCTCTAGACATGCAATTAATTGAGATTTCATATCTTGAGATCCTCTTCCATATACATAGTTATCTTTTATTTCGCCACTAAATGCTGGCACATCCCAACCTTCTTCATCAGCAGGCACTACGTCTTGATGAGCAAGTACTGCTATGGGTAGCAAATCAGGATTTGTTCCTCTGTAAATGTACATAGCAGAATATTTATTAATACTAACCTTTTCCGCTCCTTTCATTACTAGTGGAAAAGATTTTTCTAAAAACTTTTGAAATTCTAAAAATACACTGCCATCACTTTCATCATCTATTAATGTCACAGTTTTATATGAAACTGCTTTTGACAAAAGATTAGCGACTTTTTCTTTATCTACATGTGGCAAGTTAGCATCGATTTCAATCTGCTTTTCTGGTTTTACAACAACAGTCCTTATGAGCATGAATGTTATCAATGTAGCAAAAAAGACTCCTACAAAAATGCCAATTAATTGTCCTACTGATAGTATGTTTAGCAAAATATCCTCCTATGTGCCAAAAAACCTAATGTTTTGACTCTAAAATATTATATTTGTTATGTTACTATATTTTAACTGTTTTCACAATAGAAGGCCGAAAATTCTAGTG
>JAAZJD010000076.1 GCA_012800525.1 Clostridiales bacterium | reverse complement strand
TTTGGTGGAGGTAAGGGGAATCGAACCCCTGACCTCTTGAATGCCATTCAAGCGCTCTACCAACTGAGCTATACCCCCAAATTTTTTGGCAATGTCATAATGATAAAAGATATTGTCATTTTTGTCAAAGAATATGCTATTTATTGCTATTAATTGGCTATAAAGTTAATTCTCAGAGTAAGTACAACCTTTGTTAAATTGTCGCCAATAATTTCTAAAGATGAGTGCATTTTCATTTTTTCAATATGTTTTTAAGATATTATATGTAGTTTTTACTGCTGATACATTTCATATAGTTTTTGAAATGCTTCAATAGAGCGTCCAATCATATCGTAGCTAACGCAGTATGCTAAGCGAACAAAGCCTGGCGCTCCAAAATCATCTCCAGGGACGATGAGGAGTCCTAAGGTCTTTGCTTTGTCAGAAAAGGCAGTTGCATCTTCTTCTAAAGATTTTACAAATAGATAGAAAGCTCCCTGTGGTTTTATACAGTGATAGCCTATTTTTGTAAGACTATTGTAGATTAAATCACGGTTTTTTTTGTAGGCATTGATGTCAACTTGAACATCAATGCATTTTTCTATTACACGTTGAAATAAGCTTGATGCACAGACATAACCTAAAGATCTGCCAGCTCCAGCTACTGCTAAAACAATAGCGTCTGCCATATGAAGTTTAGGAGATACTGCAATATATCCAATTCTTTCTCCTGGTAGAGAAAGTGATTTTGAATATGAATAACAAACTATGGTGTTATCGTAATAATTTGGCAAATAAGGAACGAAAGTGTTGTCATAAACAAGTTCCCTGTATGGTTCATCGCTGATTATTGCAATGTTTGTTTCAA
This sequence comes from Clostridiales bacterium, assembly GCA_012800525.1. Lineage (GTDB taxonomy): Bacteria > Bacillota > Clostridia > Christensenellales > DTU072 > JAAZJD01. The sequence continues at coordinate 844 of JAAZJD010000076.1, read as the reverse complement.
AGCGCTCATTTGCTCTTTTTATTATATCTACTATTTTTTTGATAGTTTCTTCATCATATACAACTCCGGATGGATTGTTTGGCGAATTTATAATAACGCCTTTAGTTTTAGGCCCAATTACTTTTTCAAAAGCATCTAAATCTGGCATAAAGGTATTTTCATTAAACGGAACTACTTTTAGCCTTGCTCTTGCAGCACCAGTAAATACCTTGTATTCAGGAAAAAATGGGGCAAATGTAATAAAGTCTGATTCATTTGTTGAAAGGGCATTTAAAGTTATTGTAAGGGCTGCCGCAGCTCCAGAAGTTATGTATATGTTGTTTGCTGGAATATCACAGTTAAACCTATCTTTAATATTTTTTGATATTATTTGTCTAGTTGATAAATTCCCTGGTGCAGATGTGTACCCATGTACTTCTATTGAATCTAATTCATTTAAGAGTTCAATTATGGCTTCATTAATTTCTTTGGGAGCTGGAACATTTGGGTTTCCAAGGGAATAATCAAAAACACTGTCTTTGCCCATTTCAGCTGCTCTTTTTTTCCCATATTCAAACAACTCTCTTATAACAGAGCGTTTGCTTCCAAGTTTATACATTTTTTCGTTATACATGTCTACCTCTAAGTTTTATAGTAGTTAAATTTTAACACTTTTTACGTATGTTTATCAATCTAGACAAAAATATGTATATTTTATATTTTAAAAATTAAATTGTGATAACCCGTCTTTTAAAACTATCACTATAAAGTTTTTAATCAAAAAATAAATATTTTTGAAAAGATCCGACAAGAAACTCGGATTTTTTTATTTTAAGTACTTGACAAAACTTTTTCTACAATGGTA
>JAAZJD010000075.1 GCA_012800525.1 Clostridiales bacterium | reverse complement strand
TAAGGATATTAGTGCATTTTAGTTATAATGCTGTTAAAAGTTTTTATTTTAATGTTGACTTTTATGTGAGTATAATATATTATTTAATTGTGAGGTAAAAATTTATATTTATGACCTTTAAAAATACCATAAAATAAAAATATTGCAATTGAGAGGTAAATAATGGAAGATAAAAAAATGGAAGCTTTAAAGAAAGTGTTGACTCAAATCGAAAAGGATTTTGGTAAAGGTGCCATTATAAATATGGCAAACCAACAAACTGAGAAAATTGAAGTTATTCCGACAGGTTGCTTAGCCTTAGATAAGGCACTTGGAATAGGCGGATACCCAAGGGGGAGAATAATTGAAATATATGGTCCTGAAAGTTCTGGGAAAACAACTTTAGCACTTCATGCGATAGCTGAAGCACAAAAGTTAGGTGGAATAGTTGCTTTTATTGATGCTGAACATGCCCTAGATCCAGTTTATGCGGCAAATTTAGGTGTTGATTTGGAAAGGTTATATGTTTCTCAACCTGATAATGGAGAGCAAGCATTAGATATAGTTGAAGAGCTTGTTAAGAGTGGTTCGATTGATTTAGTTGTTGTAGACAGTGTAGCTGCTTTAACTCCAAAAGCTGAAATTGATGGTGAAATGGGCGAATCGCATATGGGCTTACAAGCAAGATTAATGTCTCAAGCTTTAAGAAAATTGACAGCTATTATAGGTAAAACAAAAACTTGTATCATTTTTATTAACCAATTACGAGATAAGGTAGGAATTGTTTTTGGAAGCCCAGAAGTTACAACAGGAGGAAAAGCATTAAAGTTTTATTGCTCTATAAGAATAGATGTTAGAAAAGGTGATGTGATAAAAGAAGGTGCTGATTTTGTTGGTAATAGAACTAAAATTAAAGTTGTTAAAAATAAGCTTGCAGCTCCTTTTAAGCTTGTAGAAGTTGATTTAATTTATGGACAAGGTTTAGCCCCACTAAATTGTTTGCTAGATATGAGTGTTGAGTTAGATTTAATTCAAAAATCAGGCTCATGGTATAGATATGAAGGAGAACAAGTAGGACAAGGAAAAGAAAAAGCCCTTTTATATTTGCAAGAAAACCCAACATTGGTTGCAGAGTTGGAAGAAAAAGTCAGAGCAACTTTTTAAAATTAATTTAAAAATTGTATAAAGTGTAGTAAATGATTTTATTATGATTAAGGGGTGATGCTTTTAGGTCTTTATAATTGACTTAAAAGGTATTACTCTTTATAATCGTAAATAGTGATATTATTCAGGGCGAACACTGAATTGATAGATCGAAATTTGAAAACTAAATAGGAGGTTAACTATGTTATGTAATCTTAATATTGCAATAACTAGTGCGCCTTTACCTAATTATGCTGTAGCAATGTTTACTTTATTCCCTACATTGATATTAGGGTGTGTTATAGGGTTTTTCGGATACAGAGCTTTATTAAAAAGACGTCAAATTGATGCAAATGTTGAATATAATAAAGTTGTTGAAGGAGCAAGGCAAGAAGCAGAAAAATTGCGTAAAGATGCATTAGTTGATGCCAAACAGGAACGAATCAGATTACGTGACGAATTTGATAAAGAAATCAAAGACAGACGTATAGAATTCCAAAAAACTGAATCTCGACTTATTCAAAAAGAAGAACAGATTGAAAAAAGGGCTGAGATATTAGAAAAAAAGATTGAAGATGCGGAACAAACTAAGCTAGAAAATGACAAAATTCAAGAAAAGTTAAATGTAATGAAAAAAGAACTAGCAACTCATCACGAGAGAATGTTAACTGAGCTTGAAAATGTTTCTGGCATGAATCGAGAGGAAGCAAAGAGTCTCTTAATCACCGAAATGAAAGAAGAAGCAAAAGCTGAAGCATTAAACATGATTAAGCAAATAGAACAGGATGCAAAAAATGAAGGTGACAAAAAAGCAAGAGAAATAGTAGCTTTGGCAATTCAAAGGTGTGCTGTGGATCAAGCTTCAGAAACAACAGTTTCAGTTGTGGCTTTACCAAATGATGAGATGAAAGGTCGTATCATAGGAAGAGTTGGTAGAAATATTAAAGCGCTAGAAAGCGCAACAGGGGTAGATGTAATAATTGATGATACCCCAGATGTTGTTACTTTAACTGGATTTGATCCCGTAAGGCGTGAAATTGCTAGAATCACTTTAAATAGACTTATTGCTGATGGAAGAATTCATCCCGGAAGAATAGAAGAGGTGGCTGAAAAAGTTAGAAAAGAAATGGACGCCGAAATCAAAGAAGCTGGAGAAAATGCTGCCTACGATACGGGAGTATATGGTTTACATCCTGAGATAGTGAAACTTTTAGGAAGAATGAAATATAGGACTAGTTATGGACAAAATGTATTACAACATTCATTGGAAGTTTCTTATCTTGCAGGGTTGCTAGCTGCGGAAATTGGAGCTGATATTAAACTATCTAAACGAGCTGGACTTTTACACGACCTAGGAAAGTCTGTAGATTACGAGTATGAAGGCACGCATATCCAAATTGGTATGGAACTAGCAAAAAAATATAAAGAATCTGATAAAGTAATTAATGCAATTGGTGCACACCATGGCGATATTGAGCCTCAAACTGTTGAAGCAATACTAGTTCAAGCAGCTGATGCCATAAGTGGTTCAAGGCCAGGGGCACGAAGAGAAAGCCTAGATTTGTATATCAAGAGGTTAGAAAATCTTGAAAGTTTAGCAAATTCGTTTTCAGGAGTAGAACAATCATTTGCAATTCAAGCTGGAAGAGAAATTAGAGTAATTGTTAAGCCTGAACAAGTAGATGATGTCAAAGCAGAATACTTAGCTAAAGATATTGCAAAAAAACTTGAGGAAGAATTAGAGTATCCTGGACAAATTAAAGTTAATGTTATTCGTGAAGTTCGTAAAGTCGAATATGCAAAATAGCTTTAAAAAACACAAAAACACGCTAAATACGGCGTGTTTTTTTGTTTTATATTCTTAATTGTATTTTGATGTTGAACTTATTTGATTTGGATTTTTTATTAAGCCGATTACGAGTCAAATGAGTTTGCTTTTTTAGTTATTTAAGCGTAACATTAAATATAAGATTTTAATAAATATATAATTTTATATATAGAGAGGACTAGAAGAATTATGATAAAGATATTAAAGGGTGGACATATTTACTCAAAAGGAGCTTTTATAAAACACAACCAAGATTGTGGTTATGACAAAACGATTGCATATAAAATTTTGAATTTACACAATCTTAAAGGTAGTATTATAAATAAAGATCAAGCATTAAATATAAAGTTTGATGTCATAACATCACATGATATTACCTATGTTGGAATTATCCAAACAGCTAAAGCAATTGGTTTAGAAAAATTTCCCATTCCTTATGTATTAACGAATTGTCATAATAGTCTTTGTGCTGTAGGTGGAACCATAAATGAAGATGACCATTCTTTTGGATTATCTGCAGCAAAAAAATATGGCGGTATCTATGTTCCTGCTCATGTGGCAGTAATACATTCCTATATTAGAGAAAATTATGCAGGTTGCGGGAAAATGATTTTAGGCAGTGATTCACATACAAGATATGGTGCACTTGGAACACTTGGAGTAGGAGAAGGTGGTCCAGAATTAGTTAAGCAAATTATTGGTGAAACATATGATATAAACATGCCTGAAGTTATTGCAGTTCACTTGAAAAATGCTCCAAGAAAAGGTGTTGGACCACAAGATGTTGCTATCACTTTGATTACTGAGGTTTTTTCTAGTGGTTTTGTTAAAAATAAAATTTTAGAGTTTGTTGGCGAAGGAATAAAAAATCTTTCTGTTGAATATCGAAATGGAATTGATGTAATGACAACTGAAACTACTTGTTTAACTTCTATTTGGGAAACTGATGAAAAAGTTGAAAAATATTTAGAAAAATATGGTAGGAAAGATGACTATTATAAGCTTTCTGTAGAGGAAGGTGCTTATTACGATGGTGTGGTTGAAATTGATTTAGCAAAAATTGAACCTATGATAGCAATGCCATTTCACCCAAGTAACGGAATTAAAATTTCAGAATTATTAAAAAACCCAAAAGAAATATTAGAGAAATTTGAAAAACAAGGGCAAGAAAAATTTGGCAGTAGTTATACTTTATTAGACAAATTGACGCCACAAGGTATTAAAATTGATCAGGCAATTATCGCAGGTTGTGCAGGAGGAATATATGATAACATTTTCGAAACTGCAAGAATATTAAAAGGTGCCAATATTGGAACTTTGCCTTTTAGTATCTATCCAGGATCTTTAGCCGTATATTATGATTTAATGAAAAAGGGGGTGCTTGGCTCTATTATTGAAGCTGGCGGTGTTGTTAAAACAAGTTTTTGTGGACCATGCTTTGGTGCTGGTGATGTTCCTGCAAACAATGGCTTTTCTATTAGACATGTAACGAGAAATTTTGAAAATAGGGAAGGCTCAAAACCAAATGAAAACCAAATTGCTTCAGTGGCACTTATGGATGCAAGAAGTATTGCAGCGACTGTTGCAAATGGAGGTTATTTAACAAGTGCGCTAGGAATAGATTATGACAATTCTATTGATGAATTCGAATATAATCCCAAGATTTATGAAAATAAAGTATACAATGGATTCAACCAAGAAAAATCTAATTTTGAACTTTTTTATGGTCCAAATATCGCGGATTGGCCAGCTATGGAAAAGTTGGAAAAAGAACAAGTTTTTGTTATTACTGCTTCGTTAAAAGATAGAGTGACAACAACCGATGAGTTGATCCCTTCTGGTGAAACATCATCATATAGAAGTAACCCTTTAAAATTGGCTGAATTTACTCTTTCAAGAAAAGATCCAGGTTATGTACAAAGGGCAAAAAAAGTTGTTAAAAACAAAAAAGAGTACATGGAATTGGTTGAAAAGATTTTAAATATTAAAATAAAGAAAGCAAACGTTACTAGTGCTATATATTCTAATTCTCCTGGGGATGGTAGCGCTAGAGAACAAGCTGCTTCTTGTCAAAGAGTTTTAGGTGGCGGTGCAAACTTTGCTATTAGTTACGCCACTAAAAGATATAAGTCAAATTTAATTAATTGGGGGATTTTACCTTTCATTGTTGAGGATGATGATTTTGAAGTAGGAGATATGATTTATGTGTCAGATATTTTTGAGTTAATTGACAAACTAGAAATTAATGCTATTTTGATACGTGACTCAAAAAAATATAAAATAAACTTAAAAATAGACAGTTTAACTGAAAAAGAAAAAGAAATAATAAAAGAAGGTTGCTTGATTAATTATCAAAGAAAAAAGAGGGTAGAAAAGTGAGTAAAGAAATGATTTATGATATTAAAAACGAAACTATGAAAAGGGAAGACATGGAAAATCTTCAATTAGAAAAATTTAAAAAAATATTACACTATGTTTACAAAAATGTTCCATATTATAAAAACAAGTACGATTTAGCAGGATTTCATCCTAGCATGGTGAAAACATTAAATGACATTAAAAAAGTTCCTTTTACTGAAAAAAGTGATTTAAGAGATGCATATCCGTATGGGCTTTTGGCTGTACCAACTAGCCAATTAAAAAGAATTCATGCATCAAGCGGAACAAGTGGCAAGCCAACAGTTGTTTGTTATACCGAAAATGATATGGAAGTTTGGACCGAATGTTGTGCTAGAGTATGTGTAGCTGCTGGTTTAACATCAGATGATATTGTTCAAGTTTCTTTTGGATATGGTTTATTCACTGGAGCATTGGGAATGCATCAAGGTGCGAGTAGGGTTGGTGCTGCAATTATTCCAGCAAGTTCTGGCAATACAGAAAGGCAAGCTATGTTGTTAAAAGATTTGAAAGCCACAGCATTAGTATCTACTCCTTCATATGCACTACATATTGCAGAAATTGCTCGCAAATTAGGCTATGATATTAAAAAAGATTTTAATCTTAAATTAGGTTTATTTGGCAGCGAAGCTTCCTCTGAAGAAATGCATATTGAAATTGCCAAACAATTAAATCTTTTTACTACTGATAATTATGGACTTTCCGAAGTTATTGGACCAGGAGTTTCTGGGGAGTGTCGAAAAAAGAAAGGAATGCATATAAATGAAGATCATTTTTATCCGGAACTAATTAACTCAGATACATTAGAGCCAGTTAAAAGTGGGGAAGTGGGTGAACTTGTTTTGACCACTTTAACAAAGAATGCGATGCCAGTAATTCGCTATAGGACTAAAGATATTTGCAAACTAGACTATTCGCCATGTGAATGTGGTAGAACAACAGTTAGAATGTCTAAAATTTTAGGCAGGTCAGACGACATGCTAATCATTAGAGGAGTTAATGTATTTCCATCACAAATTGAATCTGTAATAATGGATATCCCTGAAATAGGCTCACAATATGAAATCATTGTTACAAGAGAAAACAATATGGATAGACTTGAAGTTAGGGTTGAAGTTGCAGATGCTTCACTCCTTACTGACTATAAAAAACTTATGGATTTAAGTAATAAAGTTAAGCACAACTTGAGAGTTGTGTTGCAAATTGATGCCCATGTAAAGCTTGTTGAGCCTTTATCATTAAAGCGATTTGAAGGAAAAGCAAATAGAGTTACAGATTTAAGAAAAAAAAGTTAGAAAGCTACAAAATAGGAGAATAAAGCATGAAAAGATTGATGATAGCAAATGAGGCTATTGCAAGAGGAGCGTATGAAGCAGGTGTTAAGGTCGTGTCATCTTACCCTGGTACCCCTTCTACAGAGATAACAGAATTTATTTCTAAATATGATGGAATCCATGCCGAGTGGGCACCAAACGAAAAGGTTGCATTAGAAGTTTCAATTGGTGCAAGTATTGCAGGTGCTAGGGCGATGTCTTGTATGAAACATGTAGGGGTTAATGTTGCTGCAGATCCGCTTTTTACAGCCTCCTATACTGGTGTAAACGGTGGTTTGGTTTTGGTCGTAGCTGACGACCCAGCAATGCACAGTTCTCAAAATGAACAAGATAGCAGATTTTATGCTAGAAGTGCACATGTTCCAATGCTAGAACCTGCTGATAGTTTAGAGGCAAAAAATTATGTAAAATTAGCATTTGACTTAAGCGAACAATATGATACTCCAGTCATGATTAGACTCACAACACGTATTGCACATAGTCAAAGTTTAGTTACTGAAGAACCAAGAATTGAGATTGAGTTAAAAGAGTATAAAAAAGATGTAAATAAATTTGTGATGATGCCAGCTATGGCTAGAGGAAGACATAGAGTCGTTGAAGAAAGAGAAAGACAGTTACGAAGTGACTTAGAAAATAATAAAATCAATATAAATAGAGTTGAATATAGAGATAAGAGAGTTGGAGTTGTTTGTGCAGGAGCGCCGTATCAATATGTAAAAGAAGTAACAAATGCTTCTATTTTTAAACTAGGGATGGTTTATCCTATTCCTGTAAAGCAAATATTTGAATTTGCTAAAAATGTTGATGAGTTAATAGTTATAGAAGAATTAGAACCATTTATAGAAGATCACTTGAAAGCAAACGGAATTGAGTGTAGTGGAAAATCAATTACAGGTTTACAAGGCGAGCTCTCAACTGGCGTAATAATGGAAAAATATTTAGGGCAAAAGAGGGTGATGCCTATGGGAGATTTGCCTAGCCGTCCTCCAGTTATGTGTGCAGGTTGTCCGCATAGAAGTGTTTTTTATGCTTTAAATAGATTGAAATGTACAGTTACTGGAGACATTGGATGTTATTCATTGGGGGCAAACTATCCGCTAAATGCAGTTGATGTTGTCCTTTGTATGGGCGCAAGCATTGGCATGGCGCATGGTTTTGATAAGGCAAAGTCAGAAAAATCAAAAAATTTAGTTGCTGTGATCGGTGATAGCACATTTGTTCACAGTGGCATCACTGGAATTATTAATGCTGTATACAATAACGGCTCATCGACAACGATAATTTTAGATAATTCTACAACTGGAATGACTGGTCATCAAGAAAATCCAACAACTGGAAAAAATATTAAGGGTGAGCCAGCAAATAAACTTAATTTAGAATTATTGCTAAAAGCCTGTGGGGTGCAGCACGTTGTTGTAGTTGATGCATATGATATTACTGCTGTTCAAAAAGCTGTTAAAGAAGAAACAGCAAAAGATGAAGTATCTGTAATTATTGCTAGACGTCCTTGTGCTCTTTTAAATCGCCAATATCCTAAACCATACTATGTTGCTCAAGATAAATGTAAAAAATGTAAAGCTTGTTTGCAAATAGGTTGTCCTGCTATTGAAAACTTAGAAAATAAAAGTGTTAGAATTAATCCTGAATTATGTGTGGGTTGTGGTGTTTGCACCCAATTATGTAAATTTAATTCAATTTTACAAGAGGTTTAATATGAAGTTAGATATATTGATTGTTGGTGTTGGAGGACAAGGAACTCTTTTAGCAAGTCGGGTTCTTGGTGAAATTGCTGTTTTATTAGGTTTAGATTGTAAGCTAAATGAAATTCATGGTATGTCTCAAAGAGGCGGCAGTGTTGTAACGCATGTGAGAATGGGCAATGAAGTTTTTTCTCCCACTATTTTAGAGGGAAATGCAGATTATATAATTGCATTTGAAAAACTAGAGGCTTTAAGATGGTCATATTATTTAAAAGAAAAAGGAAAAATTATTGTTAATAATCAAAAAATTTTACCAATGCCAGTCATTTTAGGGAAACAAGATTATCCTAAAAATGTAGTAGGAAATATGAAAAAAACACATATAGTCTTAGATGTTAATGCTATTAGTATTGCCAAAGAGATAAATAATCCAAGGGCGGTAAATATTATTTTGCTTGGTGTCTTTTGTGCTCTTGAAAACATAGATATTGAGTTAGGTTTAAAGGCCATATTAAAGTATGTAAAACCCCAATTTCATGAATCAAACATTATTGCTTTTAAAAAAGGGTATGATATTGGAGGTCAATACCTATGAGTTATTTCAACAAAACAATTGAATGTATGTCCTTCGAAGATAAAAAACAACTTTTATCAAAAAACTTAATAGATGTTGTAAGGCGTGTATATAACAATGTTTTACCATATAAGGAAAAAATGGATGAAATAGGGTTGAAGCCTTCTGATATTAAGGGAATAGATGATATATCAAAACTTCCTTTCACATTAAAATCAGACTTGAGAAACAATTATCCATTTGGTATGTTTGCAGTACCACAAGACGAAATTATTCGTCTTCATGCATCTTCTGGAACTACTGGCAAACTAACTGTAGTTGGATATACAAAAAATGATATAGAAAATTGGTCTGAAAGCTGTGCAAGGGGATTGTATGGCATTGGGGTTAGAAAAGGTTCAGTTATTCATATTGCATATGGGTATGGCCTGTTTACCGGAGGATTAGGTTTACATTATGGGGCCGAGTATATGGGAGCAACTGCTGTTCCGGTTTCATCAGGCAATACTGCTAGACAATTAATGCTCCTAAAGGATTTTAAAGCTGAAGTTTTATGTTGCACTCCATCATATGCTTTACACTTAATTGATGAAATGAAAAAAACAGGATACAGCAAAGATGATTTAAGTTTAAAATATGGCGTATTTGGGGCTGAATCTTGGACCAATGAAATGCGAAATACTATTGAAAAAGAATTGGGCATAAAAGCTTATGATATCTATGGATTATCGGAAATTTCTGGACCTGGTGTTGCAATGGAATGTGAATTTCAAAACGGATGTCATGTGCAAGATGATATGTTTTATCCGGAAATTATTGATCCTATTACTTTAAAGCCTTTACCAGTGGGTGAAGAGGGAGAATTAGTTTTTACCACGCTAACAAAAGAAGGTATTCCTTTGATAAGATATAGAACAAGAGATTTATGTCGAATTTTACCTGATAGATGCGAGTGTGGAAGAACTACATTAAGGCTTGATAAAATTAAAGGACGTACAGATGATATGTTAATTATTAGGGGGGTTAATGTGTTCCCTTCACAAATTGAGTCTTGTATTTTAAAATGTGATGATCGAATAAGTCCTCATTTTCATATTACCGTAGATAGACATAATAATCTAGATCGGTTAACTGTAGAGGTGGAATTGGCACCCGAAATTGCATTTGATGAGATTCAACTCATTCAGGCTTTGACGCAAAAATTAGACTCAGATATCTCTTCTGCGATAGGGATAAGGGCAAAAATAATGCTAGTCTCAAATGGTAGTATAAAGCGATCTGAAGGTAAAGCTGTAAGGGTTACAGATAATAGAAAATAAATTTCTTTTTATACAGGAGGAAAATATGAAGGTTAAGCAAATAGCAGTATTTCTTGAAAACAGAAAAGGTCGTTTATGTGATTTTGCAAAAATTTTACACGAAGCAAACATAAACATTAAAGGTATGTATATTGCAGATACTACAGATTATGGAATTTTACGTGTCATAACAAATGACAATGATAAAGCTATGAAAGTTTTAAAGGAAAATGGTTTTAACACAACTGTTACTGAATTGATTGGATTTAAAGTTGCCGATAAACCTGGTGAGATGCATAAAGTTTTAAAATTATTAAATGATAGCAATGTAGACATTTCTTATTTATATTCTTATTCTGAACTAGGCTCCAATCAAGCTGCAATTTTAATTAAAGTTGAAGACAATGATTTTGTATCCAAATTATTATTGAGTAATAATGTTGAGCCTTTTATTGAAAATTAAAAATGCTTGAAAAAAGTCAGTTAAAAATAGAACTAAGAAAGAAAAACTCAGCTAAAGATATAAAAAACAAAAAAGAAAAAAGTGAGGCTATATATTTAAAAGTCATTTCATCGCCTCACTATGTTAAGGCGAGATCTATCTTTGTTTATTTATCCACTAACGGTGAAGTAAGTACGGACAAAATTGTTGAGGATGCTTTAAACCATAGGAAAATAGTTCTTGTTCCTGTAATTGTAGGGAAAAAAATGGTGACTCACATTATCAATAAAGATACATTATACGAGGTAGGGAAATATTCAATCAAAACACCAATTAATGGAAGATTAACAACAATGGAAGCTGATTTAACTATAGTTCCTATGCTTGGTTTTTTTAATAAGGAACGTTTAGGTAAGGGCGGTGGATATTATGATAGATATCTTGCAACTAAGCCTAGCACATACAAAATGGGAATTTGTTTTAGTGATTATGTTTCTAGTGTATCTTTTGCTGAAACACATGATATAGGGATGGATGAAATTCTCGTTGATTAATGTATTACATAAAATAGCGAATTTAATTTATTGGGAGAAATTACACTTTGAGAGTTATATCAGGAAAATATAGAGGTCTACAAATTATAACGGCAGAAGATACAAGTATAAGACCAACGACAGATAGAATCAAAGAAAATATTTTTAATTTAATACAGCAAGAATGTCCAGACAGTGTTGTTGTAGATTTGTTTTGTGGTACAGGTGCACTTGGAATTGAAAGTTTGTCAAGAGGGGCAAAAAAAGCATATTTTGTTGATAATTCTCGCAAATCTTTGTCAGTTTTGAAGCAAAATTTAACAAAAATTAAAGATAATTTTATAATATTAGAACAATCATATGATAAATCGTTAAGTTTTATAAAAGAAAAAGCCTCATTAATATTTGTTGATCCCCCTTATAATATGCAAAATTATGATGCTATATTAAATCACCTGTTAAATTCAAATATAATAGCTTCTAACACTACAATTGTTATAGAAAGGCCAAGGGCGGAAAAAGAGTATAAGGTGCCGTTTGGACTATATTTGTATAAATCAAAATCTTATGGCAGTTCAACAATAGATTTAATTAAAGTAGGACACAGTGTTATCATTCCAGGCACATTTGATCCATTTACTTCTGGTCATGCTTTTTTAGTTGAGCAAGCTTTGAAGGAATTTAGTAATGTTAAGGTTGTTATTTTAAATAATCCTAAAAAATCACCGATGCTGCCATTAAAAAAACGTCTTGCTTTAATTAAAGAATCTATAAGGCAATTTTCCAATGTTGATGTTGATTATTATCAAGGATTAACAGTAGACTATTGCAACAAACATGATATTCGATATATTGTAAGAGGTGTCAGAAATAATGCTGACTTTAATTATGAGGAAGAAATGGCAAGATGGAATGAAGAAAATGGTGGGATTAAAACATTATTTTTCTATGCAAAGGATATTGATATAAGCTCAACTTCCGTAAGAAAAGCTATAGAGCAAAAAAAGAATGTTGCTTTTTAATATACTATTTTAATTTGTTTAATATTTTGATATAATCAAATACAGTAACAAAGGGTAAAACTATTATGGATATCGAAGATTTGCTTTTACAATTAGAACAAGAGATTAGAGATGGTAGAAAAGTTCTCATAGGTAATGGGGTTGTCGTTAATCCTGATGTTGTGTATTCTATTATCGAGCGCATAAGGAATACGATCCCAGATATTATTAGAGAAGCTAGATACATTGTTAGTTCTTCAGAAAAAACAAAAGAGGACAGTTTGATTCGTGCAAGAAGTATTGTCGCAGATGCAAATAAAAAAGCGGAGGAAATTTTAAGTAATAGCACAATTATAAAAGAGGCAGAACATGAAGCGGCTGTAATTAGAAGCCAAGCACTAGATTATCAAAAACGTATCAGAATGGATGTTGCAGACGATATTGACTTATTATTATCATCTGCAGAAAAAGCATTGCTTGAAAATTTGGAAATTATTAAAAATGCAAAGGAAAGCAACTCTCGTAAGAGAAGTGATTATATATAATTAACATATCTAAAAAATATTATTACATGAAGATGCTGTTTAAAAACTAAAATTTTAACAGTTTCTTTTTTATTTGAAATCATTAAATTGTTAAATGGGAGCATATTTTTTATATCAGCATGAAATGTACAATCATCCTACATTTAGATGTTTTTAAATTTGCTAACAGTCATTTTCTATTTGATTGTTTCTTTCAATAATAATCATACTTCTTGGAAGTTTTTTATTTTTATTTGCAATATTTAACACCCCTTGAGCTGTAAAATCTAGTTTTATTGAGGCTCTAAGACTTTTATCAACTCGATTTATATCTGAATAACGAGTTAACACATTGCTGGTATAGCTAGATAGACATGATAAAAGATTGTCTTTTAAGTTTTTGTTTATTGCAAGAATTTGTATATAAGCAGGTGCTTTTAATATTTCTTCATATAAAGATTGAGTAATGTCTAGTAGTGCATAAATACATATTCGCTTAATTCGCGATAAGGTAATGTTTTTATTTTTACTGTTTTCAAGCAATTCTTCATAGGAATTTGATTTTTCTGCAGCAATTTTTATTCGATTATGTACCCCCCCTGATACATCGTAATACTTTGCAAAATCATATCCATTTAATGATCTAATTTTGAATAATATAATATCTCCTAGAGCAAATAATCGTGGTCTATATTGTAGCAAGGTATTGTAAACGTTTTTAGGAACAGATTTTTCTATTAAATGTTTTTTGTCGTTATATAATGCGCTTCTTATAGCCATTGCCGAAGGAAGCTCTTCTTCAAGGTTTTCTGAAGCATAATTATTATTACGTGCAACGGTATGAAAATTAATATTTAGCTTCAATTCTTTTGCTGCATTTATGTATGATATAGCAAGGATATTGTTTGGTGAATCAATTATATCTGTAAGATCTTTATTTAAATTATTGTTTTCTATATAAATTTTAAGCGATTCTGCCCTTGCTTTAGGGAAAGAAAGTCCTTCATCTAGTTTTTTTCTAAGAATATCTTTGTATTCTTCTGGTTCTTCAAAAATAATTTTTGCTATTTCCTGTAATTTTTCGATATCGCCACATTCAGAACCAAAACTTAGACAATTAATATTTGGGATTAATGCAATAATTCTCATAGCACCAATTGCAAAATTATCAGCAGGAGATGTCGAAAAAACAGTAGGGAGTTCAACCACAATATCGGCACCATTCATAATAGCTAATTCAGCACGTATATATTTATCTAAAATTGCCGCATCGCCTCTTTGAGTGAAACTTCCACTCATAATACAAAAAATGGCATCGCAATTAGTTTCTTCTTTTGCACATTTAAGATGTTTAACATGTCCATTTGTTAATGGGTTATATTCGCATATAATAGCAGTAATATTCATATTTACCTATAAAGCCTCATATTGTTTTATAAATTACAAGTTTTTTGAATTTTAGGCTGATTATAGTAGCCAAAAGCTCATTTTACTTGCACAGTATTCTTGTAGTAGTATATCTTATTATATAGTATTATATGTTATTTGTATTTAAAAATAAAGTTTGAGATATAATATTAAAATGTTGAACAAGGAGAAGGAAAAAATGGCAAAATTAATTGATAGCATTATTGAAAGAGCAAAAACTTATTATAAGCATATAGTTTTACCAGAAGGTGAAGAAACTAGAATCATAAGAGCAGCTGAAATTATTAATTCGCATAAGATAGCCAAAGTTACTTTGTTAGGCGATAAAAATATAATCTTAAAAAAGTCAGAAGATAATTTATTAGATGGTGTAGAAATAATTTCACCTGAAACATCGCATAAACTAAAAAAGTATGCAAATTTATTATATGACTTAAGAAAGGATAAAGGTTTAACACTTGATGCTGCTTATGATTTAGCTAAAACTCCAATGTATTTTGCATGTTTAATGTTGAAAAATAATGATGCAGATGGTGTCGTAGCAGGAAGTACTCATTCAACTAGTGATGTTTTAAGACCAGCTTTTCAAATAATTAAAACAAAACCAGGAATTATTAATATTTCTTCTTGTTTTGTTATGGTTTTTCCTGAAGGAACAATTTATGGAGATAATGGGACTTTTGTTTTTGCAGATTGCGCTGTAATACCAAATCCAGATTCAAATCAACTGGTGGATATTGCAGTCGCTTCAGTTGAAAGCGCAAGGGTTATTGCTGATATTAAAGAGCCAAAAGTTGCAATGCTTTCCTTTTCGACAAAAGGAAGTGCAAAGCATGATAATGCAAAAAAAGTTCAATTAGCGACAAGAATACTTGAGGAATCAAATGTTGACTTTGATTTTGATGGAGAATTGCAACTTGATGCTGCTATAGTTCCAGAAGTAGCCGCATTAAAAGCACCAAATAGTAAGGTGGCTGGCAAGGCTAATGTCTTAATATTTCCTGATCTTCAAGCTGGGAATATAGGTTATAAAATTGCTGAAAGATTTGGTAATGCTAAGGCATTTGGTCCAATATGTCAAGGTTTAGCCTTACCAATAAATGATTTGTCACGCGGATGTGATGTAACAGATATTATTTCAGTTGTTGCAATAACAGCTTTACAAGCAGAGAATAGTAAATAAATTTTGATTTAAAAGGGGATTTATATGAAAATATTAGTTATTAATGCGGGAAGCTCATCATTAAAATATCAAATTATAGATATGGATACTGAGTTAACTGCAGGAAAGGGAACAATTGAACGTATTGGTGTTAAAGGTTCAAATTTAAAACAAACTAATTTGGAAACAGGTAAGCAGTTCGAAATAAACAAAGCTATAAAAAATCATATGGAGGCTTTTTCAATGCTTTCTGAAGCAATTGTAGATAAGGAATTTGGAATAATCGCAGATGTAAAAGAGATATATGGAATTGGTCATAGAATTGTTCATAGTGGTGGAGCTTTTAATTCAAGTGTATATATTACACCAGAGGTACTAGATATATGTAAAAAAAATATATCATTTGCAGAACTTCATATGCCTGCTCACATTAGTTGCATTGAAAGTTGTTTATCTTTAATGCCAAATACACCTAATGTTGCAGTATTTGATACTGTATTTCATGCGACAATGCCAGATTATGCAAGCATGTATGCCATAAAATATGAAGATTTTGAAAAGTATAAAATTAGAAGATATGGTTTTCATGGTACATCGCATAAGTTCGTTACAAGTGAGGCATTAAAATATTTAGGAAATCCTGAATATTCCAAAATTATAACTTGTCATCTAGGAAATGGAAGCTCAATTGCTGCTGTTAAAAATGGTCAATGCATAGATACAACTATGGGTTTCACACCGTTAGAAGGGTTAGTTATGGGAACAAGAAGTGGTGATATAGATCCTGCAGTTGTTGCATTTTTGTCTGAAAAAATGCAATGTTCTGCTGCTGATGTTGTTGAATATTTAAATAAAGAGTGCGGTTTTTATGGTTTAACTGGATGTAGTGATTTAAGAGATGTGGCTGCTCTATATAACTCCGGAGACAAAAAAGCTATTTTAGCTGCAAATCTTTTTGCTTATAGAATAAAAAAATATATAGGTTCATATTATGTTGCATTAGGTGGATTAGATGCTATTGTTTTAACAGGTGGTATTGGTGAAAATTCTCGTTTTGCAAAAAAACTTATATTTGATGGTTTAGAGTGTTTAGGAATTAAACTTGATAGTGCACGGAATCTCAAATTTGAAGGAAATAAAATTCAGGAAATACAACTTTCCGACAGTAAAGTCAAAATATTAGTTATAAAAACTGATGAAGAGTTGTTGATTGCGAGAGACACAAAAGCAATTGTAAGTACTTTAGATAAATATAACTAAACATATCTAACTTAAATTGACCAATATTAAATTTGTTTGACAAAGTAAATATGCCTTTGATATTATGTTATAGTTGTGTAAATTGGACACAAAGTTTATGTTAAAATAGTGGGAGGATAGCCATGGCAGTTCCAAAAAATAAAGTTTCAAAACAAAGAAGTAATAAAAGATTTGCTAATTGGAAGGTTAGCACTCCAAATCTATCTGAATGTTCTCAATGCAAAGAATTGATTCCTGGGCATACTGTTTGTTCGAATTGCGGATATTATAATGGTAGACAAGTTGTTGTAAAAAAAGAAAAAGAAGATAAATAAAAAAAGGAGATAACTCCTTTTTTTAAATTTTAATTAGTTATTTCATAGAAAATAAATTTTAATTTTGTTATAATATTTTAGTATATTATTTCAACAATAAGGGAATATTATGAAAATAGTGTTAGATATTTTTGGCGGCGATTATGCACCAGTTGAGGCCATAAAAGGTGCAATAGAAGCTTTAAAAGTTTTTGATGATTTTAGTTTAATTTTGGTTGGAGATGAACAAATCATTAAAGATGAATTAAATAATAATAAAGTTAAAAATCAAGACAGGATAGAAATTTTACACTCAACTGAAATTATAACAAATAATGAATCTCCTGCGATTGCAATTAGAGCAAAAAAAGATAGCTCTATTGTTGTTGGGTTAAATCATTTAAAATATGGCAATGCAGATGCTTTTGTTTCTGCAGGTAGCACAGGAGCTGTTCTTACAGGCGCGACATTATTGCTCAAAAGAATAACAAATGTTAGTAGACCTGCATTAGTACCTCTTTTACCAACTGCAAAAGAATCCAATGTTGTTTTAATTGATTGCGGTGCTAATTTAGACAGTAGACCAGAAACGATTGTGCAATTTGCTAAAATAGGAAATGCTTTTTGCAAATCAGTCTTAAAAATTGCTAATCCTAAGGTAGGATTACTAAATAATGGTGTTGAAGAAGATAAAGGGAGCGAAACTTATAGACAAGTGCATAAGCTTTTAAGAGAAAACAAGAGCATTAATTTTATAGGTAATGTAGAAGCTCGATATATTTTAAGTGGCGATATAGATGTTGTGGTTACAGATGGATTTGAGGGGAATATAGCTTTAAAATCAAGTGAAGGGACTGCACTCATGATGTTAAAATTAATAGAAAAAGGGATTAGAACGGGTGGGTTGCGAGCAAAACTTGGCTATTTGCTATTAAAACCTGTGTTTAAAGACTTAAAGAAAGTATTAGATTACAATGATTATGGTGGAGCAGTTTTGGCTGGGCTTGAAAAAATTGTTGTAAAAACCCATGGATCATCAAAAGCAAAAACTTTTACAAATGCCATATTACAAGCTCGAGAGTTAATTTTATCTAATGTAGTGGAAACCATCGCTCAAGAATTATTAAATTAACTATTTCTCAAATATGTCAGCATTGTTTAAAAGAGAATAAAGGTATGTTGAAAGACAATTATATAAAACAAATTGAAAAAGAAATTAAATATACATTTAAAAATTATGAGTTATTAATTACAGCA
Source organism: Clostridiales bacterium (assembly GCA_012800525.1). Classification (GTDB taxonomy): domain Bacteria; phylum Bacillota; class Clostridia; order Christensenellales; family DTU072; genus JAAZJD01. Next base: position 77,656 of record JAAZJD010000075.1, on the reverse strand, counting down.
TTGACTCATTCTTCTTTTGCAAACGAAGCTAATATTGAATCATATGAGCGCTTTGAGTTTTTAGGAGATTCTATTTTAAATTTTGTTGTTTCGGAGTTTTTATTGCAAAGTTATAGACATTTAAACGAAGGACGGCTATCTAAGATACGCGCATTTTTAGTAAATCAAGATGCTGTAGCAAGTGCGGTAAAAGATTTTGTATTTATAAAGCACATCAAGGTTGTTGAAGGTCTAGAGATTGGGAACCCCATTATTGCTGATGTTTCAGAAGCAATTATTGGGGCTGTTTTTTTAGATTCTGGGAAATATGATACCGCAAAAACTGTAGTTCATTGTTTATTATCTAAATCATTAAAGACTGATTTTAACAAAGATATTATTACTGACCATAAATCTTACATTCTAGAAAAATGCAAGGCAGATAAGAAAGAAGTGCATTTCACTCATTTTCAACAATCAGATAAGATGAATCCAAGTTTTAGAGCAGATTTATATGTAAACAATGAATTTATATGTTCAGGTTATGGTCGTACAAAGAAAAAGGCGGAACAAATGGCATCAAAAGAAGCCATACATAAATTAGATGAAAGGTAGAAAAGATGTCTTCGAAAACAAAGCCAGTAAAGATTAATGATAACAATGATATGAATTTGAAAAAAATTGAACTTTTGGGGTTCAAATCTTTTCCTGATAAAACAGAAATTGTTTTTGATACAAATTATACTGGCATTGTAGGTCCAAATGGGTGTGGAAAATCAAATATTGTCGATGCAATTAGATTTGTTTTAGGTGAAACTCGACCTACTTTATTGCGTTGTGAAAATATGCCAAAATTAATTTTTGAAGGCTCTACTTCGCGTAAATCTTTTTCTTATTGTGAAGTTTCAATATATTTAAACAATAACCCTAGAAAATATCCAATAGAGTATGATGAAGTAGTTATAACAAGAAAACTTGATAGAACTGGCAGTTCTGAATATTTCATTAATCAAAAAAAACATAAACAAAAAGATATAATTGATTTATTTAGAGACAGTGGAATAGGGCGAGATGGATATAGTATTGTCGGGCAAGGTCAAATTGTAAAGATTTTTGAATCTTCACCCATAAATAGAAGGGCAATTTTTGAAGAAGCTGTTGGAATATCATTGCAAAAATCTCAAAAAGAAGACACTGAACGAAGACTTGCAAGAGCACGTGACAACATGCAAAGATTAAAAGACATTATTCTAGAAGTCGAAAATCAATTAACGCCTCTAAAAAAACAGGCAAAAAATGCTAGAGACGTTAAGGATTTAAAAAAGCGCTTAAAAATACTTGAAATTTTTAATTTTCTTGATAAAACAATAGCATCGACAGAGAATAAAAATAAACTTAACAAAGAGCTATGCAAAGTTGAAAAAGATCTTAAGGAAATAGTAGTCAAATTAGAAAAAACTTCTAAAGACTTGAGTGATGCACGAATGGATAGAGCTAATACCGATACTTATCAAAACAAACAAAATGAAGAAAAGTTTCGAATAGTAGTTGAGGCAGGAAAAGCCGACACTGAGAAAAAACTCCTTGCTCAAAGTATTGAAACCCATAAAGGCAAAATTAAAGAACTACAATCAACAATTGAACTTCACTCGAGTTTATTTGAGTCTAAAAATATTGAAATTCGAGAAAGCAAGGAAGAAATCAAACAGTTTCTTGCAAAAATTGAAAGAATAAGCTCAGAGATTAAGTTAGAAGAAGAAAAATATTTTACTCAAAAGTCAGAAATTGATTCGCTTGAAAAAGCTGCAGAGAAGGCTACTGATATGCTTGTAGAAGGAAATCAAGAAAAAGCTAACATAGATAAAGTAGTTAGTGCACTTCAATTAGAGCAAAAAATACTTCTAGATGCAATGGGTGAAGACCAAAATTTATTCAAACAAAAAAATGGGCAAATAGAAAACTATAAAAATCTAATAAAAAACAACGAAGAGGAGTTAAAAAGTTTTAATTTTGAACAAACCAAAATGGAAGAAATTTTAAAAAAAGAAAACAATCATTATGAGCTAATTACAAAAGACTTGGAAAATATTAAAGAAAAAATTATCAAACTAGAAAAAGATATTTCCAATTTTGAATACGAATACAATATTGTTAAGTCAAATATTGAAAAATTTGACGATTATGATAATTCAATTCAAACCATAATGCAAAATGGAGAAAGGGATAAAGATTTTGCAAAGCTATATCACGGTACTGTTGGAGAATTAATCAAAGTAAGCAAAGACTTAGCATTGGCAATTGAAATGGCATTAGGTAATGCGATTCAAAATATAATCGTTGAAGATGAATATTGTGCTTCAAAATTAATAGATTTTTTAAAAAACGAAAGAGCAGGTCGTGCAACATTTTTGCCTTTATCGGCAATGAAAGATGTGGATAATCGATTTTTAGATACGGGAATTTGTGATGAAGATGGTGTTATAGGTGTTGCTTCAGAATTAATTACCTTTTCTTCTAAATATAGTAAAGCAATAAACTATTTATTGGGACGCACCATTATTGTACAAGATAAATCTTGTGGAATTAATATATCACGAAAATATAATAATTTAATTAAACTTGTTACTTTAGATGGCGAGATTTTTAATCCAGGAGGTGCTATAACAGGGGGTAGTATTGGTAAATCTTTTAGAAAGATTTTATTAAACGAATCAAGGCTAAAGGAAACTGAATCTAAAATCAAGACATATAAAAATGAATTAAAAAGATTTGAAGATTTAAAAAAAGAAACTGAACATAAACACTCATTGCTATTTAATAGTATAAAAGTTTTAGAGGCACGCATTGTAAAAATAAAACAAGATTACACTGTAAAATCTTCTGAAAAAGAAAAAAATACTTTTTTATTAAATGCTTTAGAAGAAGAAATGAAAGGATTAACTGCTGGTAATGAAAAAAGTTACACACGACTTAAAGAGCTAGAGAAATTAATTGAAGAAGAGAAAGTTAAATTAAAATTAATAGGCGATAGAGAAGTTTCACCTGAAGATTTCGTAGCAGAAGTTAAAAATAATCTCTTTATTGCTAGGGAAAAGTTTAATATTACGCAAAATCATTTCCATGACTTAAAGGTACAAGAGGAATCCTTAAAAAACCAAAAAGCTAATTTAGAAAATCAAATCACAGCATTAGAAGGACAAATTAATATATCACAACAAATAATTACATCTTCTTCTCAAAAACTAAATGATACTCAAGCAATGCTAGAAGAGGCAAAAATAAGCTTGGATTCTTCTACTTTTAGCGAAGAATATCAAAAAAAGATAGATGAAATTGATGCAAATATAAGAAAAGCAATAGATTATAAAGATACTTTAGAAAACAAAATTTCAAGTCTTGATACATTAAAAAGCGAATATACTAATGAACAATTAAGTTTAGAAAAAAAACAATATACAATTTCAAATGAGTTATCAAATATTGATTTATCTTTGTCTTCTTTAGCTGAAAGAATTATGGAGACTTATCAGTATAGTTATCAAGAAGCTCAAGAGTTTTTTGCAAATAATGTTGATAAGGAAGTAAGAGAGAGCATTGAAGTTTTAAAAGTAAGCGAAGAAATTAGAAGTATTAATAATAAAATCGATAGAATAGGTCCTACAAACGAACTAGCTGATGAAGAATACGAAACAACTCTTGGACGGTATAATGAAATGCAAGAACAACATCAAGATTTAATCGATGCTGAGAAAGATATGGTAAAAATGATAAAAAATTTAACTGAAGAAATGTCAGAAAAATTTTCGAAAAACTTCCAAAAAATTAATGAGTATTTTCAAGAAATGTTTACAGGGTTGTTTGGTGGTGGAAAAGCTTATTTGGAGCTAGATCAAGATGTGGATGTTTTAGAAGCTGGAATTGAAATTAAGGCTCAATTACCAGGCAGTAAGTTATCTTCAATTATTTCATTATCGGGTGGCGAAAAGGGGCTTATTTCAATTGCAATTTTATTTGCAATAATAAAACTAAATCCAATGCCTTTCTGCATACTCGATGAAATTGATAGTGCATTAGATGAGGCCAATTCAAATTTGCTAGGACAATATCTTAAAAAGTTTTCTGATGACACGCAATTTGTTATAGTAACACATAAAAAACCTACAATGGAGCAATGTGATGTTCTATATGGAATAACTAGTCAAGAAAAAGGAGTTAGCCAACAAGTCAAAGTGGAGTTAGAGGAAGCTGTAAAATTATCAAAACAAACAGTTTCGTTTGAAGATTAGTTGGTTGCTGAATAGGGAGCTAAGTAAGCATGAGTATATTTAATAAAATTAAAGAGAGTTTAAAAAAGACAAAGGATAATATTTCTCGTAAGTTTTTTGAGACTTTTAAAGCAAAAGAACTTGATGATGATTTTTATGACAACCTTGAAATTACATTAATTTCTGCAGATATGGGTGCTGTTGCAACTGATGAAATTATATCTGAGTTAAAAACAGTTTGTTTCGAAAAGAAAATTACAAGTCCAGAAGAAGCCAAAGAAGAGTTAAAAAGAATTATGGTAGAAAATATTGAATTTATAATTCCAGAATATAAATATCCCTTAATTTTACTTATAGTTGGAGTTAACGGTGTAGGAAAGACTACTGCGATAGGTAAACTATCTAAATACTTTGTTGATAACGGTAAGTCCGTTGTTCTTGCCGCAGCAGACACTTTTAGAGCAGCAGCAAGTGAACAGTTGGAAATTTGGGCAGAGAGGGCTGGAGTAAGGATTATAAAACATTCTGAGGGAAGTGACCCAGCAGCGGTTGTTTTTGATGCATTGTCTTCTGCAAAAGCACGAAATACCGATGTTGTATTGATTGATACAGCAGGTAGACTACATAATAAGAAAAATCTAATGGAAGAACTAAAAAAGATTAATCGAGTAATTGAGAGAGAAATGCCAGATGCTGACCAAAGAAATTACATCGTGTTAGATGCTACCATAGGACAAAATGCTGTACCTCAAGTTGATGTTTTTAATGAAGCAATAGAAATCGATGGAATTATTTTAACTAAATTAGACGGAACGGCAAAGGGGGGAGTTGTTATGGCGATTGCTTCAGAAAGAGAAATCCCTGTCCTTTATGTTGGAATCGGTGAAAAAATCAATGATTTAATTCCTTTTAATGCAAAAGATTTTGTTAATGCGATATTTTCATAATAAAAAACACTTGACTAAATAGCTTTAAGTAATATAATATCTAAACTGTTAAGTAAAAGCACTTAACAGGGGTTAAGTTAGAAGAAGATATTATGTCTATTGTGTATAATTGGGAAATTAGTTTACTAAATGATTTTTATGGAGTATTACTAACTCAAAATCAGTCGGAGATAGTTAGTATGTATTATGATGAAAATTTATCTCTTGGTGAAATTTCTTCAATTAAAAACATTTCCCGCAATGCTGTGAGGGACACTATTATCAGAGCAACAAAAAAACTTGAAGACTTGGAAGATAAGTTAAACCTTATTGTTAAAACTCAAGGTTCAATAAAAATGCTAGAGGATTTGAAAGCTAAAGTAGGCGACAAATTTATTGTTGATATACAAAAGATAATTGACTATATAAATAACACATAATTTAGCCTAAAATAGACAAAGATATTAATAATAGATTGACTGAGGGAGAAATGGCAATATTTCAAAATTTATCAGAGAAATTAAATCATGTGTTCAGTAAGATGAAAAACAAAACTGGTCTTACTGAACTAGAGTTAAAAGAAGCTATGAGAGAAGTACGAATGGCTTTACTTGAAGCTGATGTAAACTTTGTTGTTGCTAGACAGTTTATTAACAGTGTTACAGAAAAAGCAATTGGACAAAATATTTTAAAAGGACTAAACAGTACTCAACAAGTTATTAAGATAGTTAATGATGAACTCATTGAATTAATGGGGAGCAAACATAGCAAATTGCAAATGAGTGATAAAGCTCCAACTGTATATATGGTTTGTGGTCTACAAGGAGCTGGTAAAACTACTATGTGCGGGAAGCTTGCAAATTTATTAAAAAAGAGCAATAAAAAGGTATTGTTAGTTGCTTGTGATATATATAGACCCGCAGCAATCAAACAACTTCAAATTGTTGGGGACAGTGTCAAAACTGAAGTATATCAAGAAGGACAAGTTGCCCCCGTTAAAATAGCATTAAATGCTATTGATTATGCTAGAAAAAACTTGTTTGATATTGTAATTATTGACACGGCAGGGAGACTTCATATAGATGAAACTTTGATGCTTGAACTGAGAAATATCAAAAAAGAAGTAAAGCCAACTGAGATTTTATTAGTTGTCGATAGTATGCTTGGACAAGATAGTGTTATAGTCGCTCAAACTTTCAATAATGAACTAGATATCACAGGTGTCATTTTAACAAAATTAGATGGTGACACAAGAGGGGGGGCTGCATTATCAATAAAAGCCATTTCTGGGAAACCCATAAAATATGTTGGGATTGGTGAAAAAATGACAGATATTGAGCCGTTTCATCCTGAAAGAATGGCTTCAAGAATTCTTGGCATGGGCGATGTTTTAACTTTAATTGAAAAAGCTCAAGACGCTATCTCAGAAGAAGAGGCTTTAAAATTAGCTAAAAAAATTAAAAATAAATCTTTTGATTTAAATGATTATTTAGATCAAATTACAAATATGCGTAAAATGGGAAATATACAAGATATGTTGGCTATGATACCAGGAATGAGCGGTAAACTCAGGGGCGCAAACTTGAATATAGATGAAAAGCAGATTGAAAGAACAAGGGCTATTATATTGTCTATGACTCTTGAAGAAAGAAAAAATCCGCACATAATTAAAGCTTCAAGAAGAAGACGAATAGCTTTGGGTAGTGGAACTAATGTTCAAGATGTAAACAAACTTTTAAATCAGTTTGAGCAAACAAAAGATATGATGAGAAAAATGCAAAGTGGCAAATTTAAAATGCCATTTTAAATAAACAAATAAACGGAATGATACTAGAATAAGTATCTAAAGGAGAAATTATGGCAGTAAAGTTAAGATTAACAAGAATGGGTGCAAAGAAAAAACCATTTTATCGCATAGTTGCGATAGACTCACGTCAACCTAGAGATGGTAAATATATTGATCTAATTGGGACATATAATCCTGTATCTCAACCAAAAGTGATAAAGATCAATCGTGACAAAGCGAAGAACTGGTTAGATAAAGGTGCTAAACCATCGGAAAGAGTAAAATTTTTATTTGAAAAAGAAGGTATTTTAGAACCTACCGCACGTACAAAAGCTTCAAAAGAAGAAGAGAATAGCGAATCCACAACCGAAAACAAGGCTGATTCTGATAAAAAATAATTGAGGTTATAATGATTGATTTATTAGATTTTGTTATGAAAAACCTTGCGGGAGAAAACTCCTATGAAATTATTGAATCTGACACAACTTATTCCCACAATATTGATGTGCTTGTTGATAAGGATAAAATTGCAAAAGTAATTGGACGTCAAGGCAAAACTGCAAAAGCAATTAAAACTTTAGTAAAAGCTGCAAATAAAGATAACAGCAAAAAATGTGATGTCTACATCAAGGAAAGATAAATTATTAATTGGATTTGCTCTAAAGCCTCATGGTGTTAAGGGCGAGGTAAGAGTTTTTTCTTTAGCCGATAACAAAGATGTTTTTAAAACAATTGATAGTATTTGGTTTGATTCTCAAAACTTAAAAATTGCAAAAGCTAGGAGCACAGTTGAACATGTGTATTTGACATTTGAAAATATCAATACAAGAGATGATGCTGAAGCAATCAGAGGGGAGCTTTATGTTGATAGAGATAAGCTCCCAAGAATAGATAAGGATAGGTATTACATTGTAGACTTAATAGGTTTAGATGTATATATTGAAGAAGAAAAAGTAGGACAAATTTCACAGGTGCTAAACTACAAGGCCAATGATGTTGTTGTAGTATCTGGAAATAGAAATTTTATGTTCCCCTTTTTAAGTAAGGTTATTCTTAAAATCAGTGATGAAAAAATTGTTTTATCTAAATCGATACTAGAAGAAATTGCAGTTTATTAATAAAATTTATAATGTTTTGGAGTAATCATGCATTTTATTGTTCTTACATTATTTCCAGAAATATATTCTAGTTTGACTCATAGCATTATGGGGAAAGCTTTAGATGCACAAAAGATTCAAATTGAATTGATAAACATTAGAGATTATTCTAAAGATAAACACAAAAAATGCGATGATTATATTTTTGGGGGTGGAGCAGGAATGCTGATGACTCCTCAACCTTTGCATGATGCTATACTTTCAAATGACCCTAAACACGAGTTTTTAAGAATTTATTTATCTCCAAAAGGAAAAGTGCTAACTCAACAGATAGTTAAGAATTTAAGCTCTAATAATGATAAAATATTGTTAATTAATGGTGCTTATGAGGGGATAGATCAAAGAATCATTGATATGCATGTTGATTTAGAACTTTCGATTGGCGATTATATTTTGACATCTGGCGATTATGCTTCTCTTGTTTTAATTAACACAATATCTAGATATGTAGATTCTGTTTTAGGAGATCAAAAATCTATTGTAGAAGAGAGTTTTGAAAGTGGTTTATTAGAATATCCTCAATATACACGTCCTGCTGAATTCGAAAATCGAAAAGTTCCAGAAGTTTTGCTCAGTGGAAATCATAAAGAAATTGCAAAATGGCGTGTAAAACAAAGCAAAATCATTACTAAAAAAAATAGACCAGATTTACTAGAATAATTATAGGAGATGGCAAATGCATAATATACAATGGTTTCCTGGACATATGACGAAAGCATTAAGAGAGATTCAGTCAGAACTTTCAAAAGTGGATAGTGTTATATATTTGCTTGATGCAAGGGCTCCAAAGTCCAGTTTAAATCCAGAACTGGATGAGATATTCAGGCATATGCCAACTTTATATGTTTTAAACAAATCTGATTTAGTAAACCCTAAATCTTTGCAAAAGTGGAAAAACTATTTTATGAAGATTGGCTCATCTTGTATATACATGAACAGTTTAAATTTGCAAAATACAAAATATTTATTAGATGAATTACACGAAATCAATAAAAATAAAATTGAATATTATAAAAATCGAGGAGCAAATGTAAAGGTTAGCTCTATGGTTGTAGGTATACCTAACAGTGGTAAGTCAACTTTAATTAATAATTTAGCCGGAAAATATAAAGCAAAAAGGGCAAACAAGCCAGGGATAACAAGAGGGCAACAAATTATTTCAGTTAACAAAAACATTAATCTTATCGATAGTCCTGGGGTATTATATCCATCTTTTGAAGATCAAAACGTTGCGTTGAAATTAAGTATGATTGGTAGTATTAGTGATGAAATTGTTGATCAAGTTGAACTTTCAAAAAAAATCATCTCTTTAATGAGTAAAAATTTCTATAAAAATTTTATTGCTAGATATGACATAGATATAGAAAATAAAACAATAGATGAAATATTTAATGCTATAGCGAAAATACGAGGGGCTATACTCAAAAATGAAAAGATAGATAAGGAACGAACTGCCAAGATAATAATTGGAGATTTTAGAAATGGTCTTTTAGGATTGGCATGTCTTGACGATTTAGATTTTAGTGACATTTAAAAGTATGATTGAATTTATAGATCAAAACTATGATTATAAAAACAAAATTGTTTGTGGAATTGATGAAGCAGGTAGGGGGCCTCTTGCAGGTCCTGTAGTGGCTTGTGCATGCATACCTGATTTTTCTAAATTAATTGATGGTGTAAATGATAGTAAAAAATTATCAGAAAAAAAACGTTTAGAGATTTATAAACAGCTAATTAATACCTCTTTATATTACAAAACGGTTTTTGTGTCAGAAAAAATTGTTGATTCCATTAATGTATTACAGGCTACCAAATTGGCTATGAAAGAGTGCCTAAAAGGCATAGCCCCGACTCCTGATATTATATTAATTGATGCTGTGTCAATAAAAACTGAGTTTGATTCAAAATCTATTATAAAAGGGGATATGAAAAGCTATGCTATTGCTTGTGCTTCAATCATTGCAAAAGTGGAAAGAGATTTTAAAATGTTAGAATATGCAAAAATATATCCTCAATATGGCTTTGATCGTCATAAAGGTTATGGCACAAAATATCATATTGAAATGATTCAAAAACATGGGGTTAGTCCAATACATCGAAATTCTTTTATTAAAAACTTTGTTTAAATTTTAGATTTAAATTTTGTGATTTTTTAATAACTTCATTAACATTTTATATTATTATATATTAAATGCTTGTAAACAAATTTTATTTTTGATATTATTAACAAGAATTTGCAATAAACCTCTTCGATTAAAAATCCTAGGATCGTATGTTTATTGACATGGAGGTAAATTATGAATGTTTTAGAAGCAATTGAAAAAGATTATTTAAAAGAAAATGTGCCTGAGTTTAATGTAGGTGATACTGTTAAGGTATATGTGAGTGTTGTTGAAGGAACTAGAGAAAGACTTCAAGCATTTGAAGGTATAGTTATTGCAAGAAGAAATGCAGGAATTAGTGAAACTTTTACTGTAAGACGCATTTCTTTTGGTGTAGGTGTCGAAAGAACTTTTCCTCTACATAGTCCCAAGATAGCGAATATAGAGGTGGTTAGAAAAGGAAAAGTGAGAAGAGCAAAGCTTTACTATTTAAGAGGCCGCACAGGCAAAGCAGCAAGAGTTAAACAAGCAAAATAGTTTTTTATTAATAATAATAGGTTAGACATGCATTGTGCATGTCTAATTGAATATTATAGTTTTAGGAAGGAATATATGAAAAAGAAGTGTTTATTATACACGGTAGTTTTGGTAATTATTGTTTTATCTCTATTGTCAATTCTATCTGGATGCGCAAAAGTAGATTTGTTAAAGGTTGCCAATTCTGAAAATATGTTTGCTTATGATAGTACTGAAGATGCAAAAAAACATTGGAATTTGGTTTATTCTGGAACATCTGAAGATATTTATAGTTTTGCTGAAAATGGCTTGAGTATGAGTGTAGATGGGTATGCTTATGCTTCTCAAGAGATTAAATTAAAGCCCAATACATATTATAAGGTATCTTATAATTATGAAATAGAAACAGCTTTATCTGGCACCGGCGAAAATCCTTTGTTAACCACTGGGCTTTTCATCGGGTTTGTTGAAGACCCCAATTTTAATGTGACACATGAGAAAAAAACTAACCATATATCAGGCAAAGAAATGGATATTAACGAGCCAGTTGTTTTTTATTTTAAATCAGATCGCAGTAGAATATATAATTTAAAAGTTGCATTAGGCACAGCGGATCTTCCAGTGAAAGGTCATGCTACATTAAATAATTTAAAAATTGAACAAGTTGAAGAAACTGTTGCAAAAAATGAAGGTAAAATTTATGGATTATATAATCTAAAATCAACTATTTTTGGTAAAGCTTCAGTTGATAATATTGTATATATTGTGCTTGGTTGTGCTTTAGTTTTTGTGCTTGGTTATATTTTTTATATTTTGAAATCTAGAGATTTGGCATTTGAGTCCATAAAAAGTAAAAATAGATTTTATGATGCACTACACAACAATAAAGTAGTAGCACCAGCTATTCTTGTTTCTTTAACTATATTGATTAGGGGCATTATTTTAGCCGTGCAATCAGGCATGTCTGCTCAAAAAGGCATTACGGAAAGTTTGTTTGGCTTTAATCTTGAACAATTAGCTTTTCAAGGACAATGGATTGCTAAGCATGGAACTGTGTATTTTTTAAAAAACAATATAACATCTACGTTTTTACCAATACCTCTTTATTTAGCCTCGTTAGCAGGTGTTATAGGTAACACATCTTCGAATGCAGCTGAACTTGTAACGGTAAGTTTGCTTAAACTTTTTGCGATATTTGCTGATATTGGAACAGTTTTATTGATATATAGAATGATTTCTAAGAGACAAGGAAACACTTCAGCTTTAATCATGTCATCTTGTTATACATTGATGCCTGTAATGTTTTTATCATCAAGTGCTGGCTGGAGTGTTACATCAAGTTTCGCCTCGCTTATGCTTGTTGCTGCATTTTTCTTCTTATTGGATAAAAACTATATACTGTCTAGTATAATGTATTTTTTTGCATGTATGACATCCGTAGCCTCTTTATTGTTTATACCTGCTTTTGTTCTATATGCAGGCGTTTACATTGTTTTGGGTATAAGAGATCAAAAAATAAAAGAGAGCATTTTAGCTATATCGTTATTTGTTGGATTTTTCTTTGTTTTTTATTTGATTACATTACCCTTCTCCATTGATTTTGTTAAAAACGGAACAGCAATGCATTCATTTTCTCATTTTATTACAATTGTAAAAGGTCAAAATGTTTATACACTAAATGCATTTAATTTTCAAGGATTGTTAAAAAATAATTTTGTTGAGATTACATCGCAATCAACATTAGTTTCAATTTTGTTTGTACTCTTTTTGGTAATTATTGTATCTGTTTTGTATATAAGAACGAGAAATCGTTTGCAGTTGCTCGTTTTAACATCTGGTTTTAGTGTAATGGCTTGGACTTTTTTAAATCGCATGACTCCTGAAGTTTTGATTTTGTTGTTACCTGTAATGTTTATAGGTGCCACACTATACAAAGATAAAAGACTATATTTTGTTTTTTTACTATATACGTTGACTGCATATATTAATCTTTCATATGTTCACTTAATTGTAGGATATAATGCTTCAGGCATAATACATATTGATTACGCTAAAACATCAATAGTATATGTGATGGGTGCAATTAACCTTTTGCTTGTAGTATATTATGTTGTTGTTTTGTATGATATTTTAATATCAAAAAAACTTTCGGTAATTAAGCCAATAGAATTAAAATATTGGGATCATCTTAAATTTCAAAGTAAAAAGCTTTATAACAATGTTAAACTTATAAATGTAAAAATTCAAATGTTTTTTTCAGCTTTATCTCAAGAAAGGAAGCAAAGAAAACTAGAAAAAAGCAAAGAAAAAGATATTATTGAAACTGTCAAAGATAAAGATGAAAAATAATAAAGTTGTTTTCCAATAAATTTAATAATGGTAAAAAAAATAATGAAATTAGTAATAGTTGAATCACCATCAAAAGCAAAAACCATTCAAAAATATTTAGGTCCAGAATATAAAGTTGTAGCATCTGGAGGTCATGTTTGTGATTTGCCAAAGAAATCTTTAGGAATAGATATTAAGAATAATTTTAAGCCGGAATATACTTACACTGATAAAAAGAAAAAAGATCTTTTAAATCAATTTAAAGAATTGTCTAAAAAAGCAACAGAAATCTATATTGCAACTGACCCAGATAGAGAAGGAGAGGCAATAGGTTGGCATATTGCTTCTTATTTGGATATTTTAGATCATGAAAATCGTATTTCTTTTGATGAAATATCTAAAAAATCAGTCACCAAAGCTATAGAGACCCCACAAAACATCAATATGAATTTAGTAAACGCTCAACAGGCTAGAAGAGTAATAGATAGGCTAGTGGGATATAAGGTCAGTCCAATACTATCAAGAAAAATTAAATCTGGTTTGTCTGGTGGAAGAGTTCAATCGGCTGTTTTAAAAATGATTGTTGACAAAGAACAAGAAATAAAAGATTTTAAGCCGGAAGAATATTGGCAAATATTTGCATTTCTAACTGATAATTCAAAAAAAACAATCAAGGCTACATATTATGGTTCTATAGAGAAAAGAATAAAAATAGAAAACGAAGAAACGGCAAAACGCTTAGAACAGGAATGTAAAAATTCAACGTGGAGTGTTTTTGAAGTTAAAAAATCTGAAACTATCCAAAAACCATATGCTCCTTTTTCGACAAGTACAATGCAACAAGATGCGTCAATTAAGCTTGGAATGTCATCTTCTGCATCAATGAGAATCGCACAGCAGCTATATGAAGGGTTCGATATTGAGGGACTTGGACACATTGCGTTGGTAACCTATATTAGAACTGATAGTGTAAGAATATCTCCAGAATTTCAACAAGAAACCAAAAAATTTATTTTAGAAAAATATGGAAATAATTATGTTCCATCGAAGTTTAATATTTATAAAAATAAGAGTTCTTCCCAAGATGCTCATGAAGCAATTCGCCCAATTTTTTTGGAAATTACACCAGATAGCATTAAGGATAAAGTAAGTAATCAGCAATACCGGCTTTATAAACTAATATATGATAGATATCTAGCTAGTCAAATGTCAGAAGCAAGATTTAATTCAATAAATATTGATATTTTAGCTAAAAGTGTTTCATCCGAACATTTATTTAAGCTGTCAGAGAAAGAAAATATATTTGATGGACATTTAATAGTATATTCGAATAATAATACAGATGATGTTGATAATACAGGCACAAGTGATTTGTCAAATTTAAAAACTGGCGATGTGCTTTTGTTAAATAAAGTAACTAAAGAGCAAAAATTTACACAACCTCCTGCAAGATACACCGAAGCTTCACTAATAAAGGCTATGGAGGATAATAGGATAGGTAGGCCTTCTACATATGCAACAATTATTTCTGTTTTATTAAATAGAAAATATATGGAAAAGGAAAAGCGTATTTTAAAACCGACTCAACTAGGGGAACTAGTAAATCAGTTTATGATAGAACATTTCACTGATATCGTTGACATAAATTTTACAGCTAAAGTGGAAGATAGGTTAGATGAAATAGAGCAAGGGTTAGTTTGGCACGATGTTTTACATTCATTTTATCCCAAATTTATTAAAGATGTAGATGCTGCAAGCAAAACAGATAAAATTCATATAGAAGATGAGGTATCGGAACAAATTTGCGAAAAATGTGGTGCAAATATGGTTGTTAAGGATGGAAGGTTTGGGAAGTTTTTAGCTTGCCCCAACTATCCTCAATGTAAAAATATAAAAAGTATAATTGACCCTGTTGGAATATGTCCAGATTGCGGGGGGACTATTTTGCAAAAAAGAACTAGAACTGGAAAAATTTTCTATGGCTGCTCTAACTATCCTAAATGCCAATTTGCAACTTGGAATAAACCAGCTCCAATTTTGTGTCCAAAATGTAATAGTCCTATGACAATTTCTGATGGAAAAAATTCGGAGATATATGTTTGTACAAAAGGAACCTGTAAACATCGAATAGTATCAAATAACAAATAATAGATTTAATTATTTTTGAGTTTTCAAATGAAAGTTAGAGTCATTGGTGGTGGATTAGCTGGCATAGAAGCTGCATATCAACTTCTCATTAGAGGAATTACAGTTGATTTATATGAAATGCGACCAGTTTTGAATACTCCAATTCATACGACACCATTTCTTGCTGAATTGGTTTGTTCAAATAGTCTAAAAAGTGAAGATATTTCTACAGCACAAGGCTTGTTAAAAAAAGAAATGTCTATGTTAAACTCTCTTGTTATAAAAGCAGCGCATTTTTCAAAAGTTCCAGCAGGGAGTGCACTTGCTGTAGATAGAATGAAATTTTCAAAATTTATTGAAGCAAAACTTGCAAGTTTTAATCGTTTTAGTTTGATTAGAGAAGAGGTAAAAGAAATCCAGCCTTTTGATATTGTCGCAACTGGACCATTATCAAGCAGTTCTATTTGTTCTAATATAGAAAATTTATTAGGGGTAGAAAAATTGTATTTCTACGATGCTGTATCTCCAATAATAACAAAAGATTCTATTGATTTTACAAAAGCATTTTATGGTTCAAGATACAATAAGGGTACTGATGATTATATTAATTGCCCATTAAATGAGAAAGAATATTATCTTTTTTGTGATGAGTTAATAAATGCAAAAACAGTTATTTTAAAAAATTTTGAAAAAAGAGAAATATTTTCAGGATGTATGCCTATCGAAGAAATGGCGAGAAAAGGGATGGATTCCTTGAGATTTGGTCCATTGCGTCCAGTTGGTTTTTATAATCAAGTTAATGAAAAGCCTTGGGGCATTGTTCAATTACGAAAAGAAGATAACTATGACGAGCTATATAATTTGGTAGGGTTTCAAACAAATTTGACTTTCACAGAACAAAAAAGAGTATTTGGACTAATTCCAGCATTAAAAAATGCAGATTTTGTGAGATATGGTGTTATGCATAGAAATACTTATATTAAATCTCCAGGCAACATATCATCTAATCTAAATTTTGTAAAAGATGAAAGAATTTTTTTTGCTGGACAAATTTTAGGTGTTGAGGGCTATATGGAAAGTTCTATAATGGGTATTATTGCTGGAATAAATATGGCCAGATATATCAATAAAAAACCATATATTAAATTTTCAACAGACACATTGTCAGGGGCTTTATTAGATTATGTTTCAAATTATAAAGGTGATTATCAACCAATGCCAGTAAACTTTGAATTGTTTGAAAACAAAATCACCATAAAAGATAAAAAGGCGAGAAAATTAGCATATTCAAACCGAGCAATGGAATTGATTAATCAACATATTATTGAGCAAAAAATCAATGATGATATTATCAATTTGAGATGAGCAATTAACATTTTTAAAGCCTAGAGTTTATAGTAAAACATAAGTATAATATTTCGTATTATGGTATAATTAAATTTATAAAATATTTTATGAATAATTTTTGAGGTGAAAATGTTTAATTTATTGGGAACAACTATATGTGCAGTAAAAAAGAATGGAATCACAGTGATTGGTGGCGATGGTCAGGTAACAATGAATCAAAATACTGTATTGAAAAGTAATGCAGTAAAAGTAAAGCGTTTATTTAACGATGAAGTTATTTTTGGTTTTGCGGGTTCTGTAAGTGATGCTTTTGCACTAACTGAAAAATTTGAGGAAATGCTTCAAAAATATAATGGTAATTTAATGCGTGCTGCTGTTGAGTTAGCAGATCAATGGAGGATGGATAAGGCAAGAAAACTAGAAGCAATGATGATAGCCGCTAATAAAGATACTATGTTAATCATAAGTGGAACAGGGGAAATTGTCGACCCTGAAATTGGTGTATGTGCAATTGGCAGTGGTGGGAATTATGCACTTTCAGCTGCACTTGCTTTAAAAAATAATACAAATTTGTCAGCAGAAGAAATTGTTATAGAATCTATGAAAATTGCCTCGCAATTATGTGTTTTTACAAATGATAATTTAACAATAGAAAAAATTGGAGGTTAATTATGGAACTTACCCCTAAACAAATTGTTGAACAATTGGATAGATATATTATTGGTCAAGAAAAGGCAAAGAAAGCTGTAGCGATTGCTTTAAGAAATCGCTATAGAAGAGCTGTTTTGCCGAAAGAAATAAGAGCAGAGATTACTCCTAAAAATATAATTATGAAAGGACCAACTGGCGTAGGGAAAACGGAAATAGCAAGACGACTTGCTATGCTTGTTAATGCTCCCTTTGTAAAGGTAGAAGCAACAAAATTTACTGAAGTTGGTTATGTTGGTCGAGATGTTGAATCAATGGTAAGAGATTTGGTTGAAGTTTCTATGCGACTAGTAAAAGATGAGAAGATTGCCGAAATGAAACCTAAAGCTCAAGGGTTAGCAGAAAAAAAACTGGTTGAAGCACTGTTCCCTGCTAGAAAGAAAAATTACCAAGATAAAAGTGATGCTGAAATTAGAGAGCAACTCCTTGAAGAATTAAAAGATGGAAAATTAGATCACATCAATTTGGAGCTTGAAATCCCTGTGCAACCTAAGGGATTGCAGCTTGGCCCGCTTGGTGGAAATGATACTAATATATCTGAATTTATGTCAAAAATGCTTCCTAAACAAATAAAAAAAAGAAGGATGTCAGTTGCTGAGGCATTAAAGTTTTTTACAGAAGAAGAAGCTGATAAACTTATTGATGAAGAGACAATTACTCAAGAGGCCTTAACGCGAGCAGAAGAACATGGAATCATTTTTATTGATGAACTTGATAAAATTGCTTCAAAAGGAAGTTTTTCTGGACCAGATGTATCTCGTGAGGGAGTGCAAAGAGATATTTTACCTATTGTTGAAGGAAGTTCCGTATCGACAAAGTATGGGAATGTAAAAACTGATTATATGCTTTTCATAGCTGCTGGAGCTTTTCATATATCAAAAGTTAGTGATTTGATTCCAGAATTACAAGGTCGTTTCCCAATACATGTGGAGCTTAATAGTTTAACTGAAGATGATTTTTTTAAAATACTAAAAGAACCAGACAATGCAATAACTTTGCAGTATAAACACCTATTAAAAGTAGATAAAATCAACTTAACTTTCACTGACGATGCATTAAAAGAGATTGCAAAACTAGCATATTGGGAAAATATCAATAGAGAAAATATTGGTGCAAGAAGGCTCCATGCTATTATGGAAATGTTGCTTGAAGAAGTTAGTTATAATGCAGGAAGTTTAGCTGAAGAAATTGATTTAGTTATTGATTATGATTTTGTAGTTAAAAATACTGACAAATCGCTTAAAGAGCAAAATTTGAAAAAATATATAATATAAATTTGTTGCTAAAGCTATGCAATATTAATAAATATCTAAAATACAAAGGAATATTTTTATGATTAGAATACAAAAAGGCACTAAAGACATGCTTCCACAAGAGGCATATAAATGGCATTACATAGACGAAAAAATTAAGAGTATCACTAAATTGTTTGGATTTCTTGAAATTAGAACGCCAACATTTGAGGCAACAGAATTGTTCCAAAGAGGAATTGGTGAGACAACTGATATAGTCAATAAAGAAATGTATACCTTTGAAGATAAAGGCAAAAGAAGCATTACATTGAAACCAGAAGGAACGGCATCGGTTGTGAGATCTTACATTGAAAACAATATTTTTCAGGAATATAATCCTGCAAAAATGTATTATATAACTTCAGTATTTCGTTATGAAAGGCCGCAATCTGGTAGATTGAGAGAACATCATCAGTTTGGCGTTGAGATTTTTGGTAGCGATAGCTACATCGCAGATTTGGAAGTTATACTACTTGGTTATACCTTTTTTAAATCACTAGGGATTTCGGATGTAAGATTACATATTAATAATATTGGATGTTCAAAATGTAGAGTTGAATATAATAACGCACTAAAAAGGTTTTATTATGAAAATATTGATTCGCTTTGTAGTATATGCAGAGAAAGGTTAGATAAAAATCCTCTTCGAATTTTAGATTGTAAAGAAATTAAATGCTCTGACTTAAACAAAAAGGCCCCGGTTGTATCAGATTATTTGTGTGCCGATTGCATATCACATAAGCAAAATTTATATAATGGATTAGAAGCATGCAATATAGATTACATTGATGATGAGAAAATAGTTAG
The DNA here is from genome assembly GCA_012800525.1 of Clostridiales bacterium. GTDB lineage: Bacteria > Bacillota > Clostridia > Christensenellales > DTU072 > JAAZJD01. The sequence continues at coordinate 58,316 of JAAZJD010000075.1, read as the reverse complement.
AGGATTGGATTATTATACAGGAACAGTTTTTGAATTTATTTCACCTTCGCTTGGTGCACAAAGTACTGTTTGTGGTGGGGGAAGATACAATAACTTAGTATCAGAAATTGGAGGACCCTATACGCCTTGCGTTGGTTTTGGCTTGGGTATTGAGCGTTTAATCATGGTAATGGAAGAATTGTCTCTTTTTATTGGTGAAAAAGAAAACCCTCAAGTTTTTTTTATTAATGTTTCTGAAAAGGAAATAATTCCTTCATATTTATTGGCAAATAAATTAAGAAAGCATGGAATTAAAGCAGATGTAAATTTTTTAACAAGAAGTGTAAAAGCTCAAATGAAATATGCAAATAAACATGATTTTAATTATGTGATTGTAGTGGGAGAAGAAGAAGTAAAAAATGACATTTATACACTTAAGTCGATGAAAAATAATATAGATTTCACGGGCAGCATTGATAACATAATAAAATTTATTAATAAAGATAATTAAGCGGAGATGGTATGGAAGAGTTTTTAGGAAATTATAAAAGAAGTAAGCTTTGTGGAAAATTTTCACTAAAAGATTTAGGGAAAAAAGTCACAGCTATGGGCTTCGTGGCTAAATATAGAAATCTTGGAAGTATAATGTTTATTGATCTAAGAGATAGAAGTGGCATTGTCCAACTATCATTTTTAGAATCAATTGATAGTTTGCTTTTTGAGAAGGCATCGCATATTAGAAATGAGTTTGTAATTGCAGTAAAAGGCATTATTCAGGCAAGAGGCAAGGAAAATATTAATCCCAATTTGGCTACTGGTGAAATAGAAATAATTGTAAATGAGCTAAAAATTTTGTCTAAAGCTGACACTACACCATTTAATATTGGTGATTCTAATGTTAATGAAAACTTACGGCTTAAATATCGATACTTAGACTTAAGAAGGGCTGATTTACAAAAACAACTTTTGTTAAGAAATAAAATAACAAATATTGTTCATAATTATATGTCAAAAAATCATTTTTTGCATATTGAAACTCCGTTTTTAGGGAAATCTACCCCTGAAGGTGCGAGGGATTATTTAGTTCCAAGTAGAGTTAACCAAGGTTCTTTTTATGCCTTGCCACAATCTCCCCAAATCTATAAACAGTTATTAATGATTGCGGGATATGATAGATATTATCAGATCGCGAAATGTTTTAGAGATGAAGATTTAAGAGCAAACAGACAACCAGAATTTACTCAAATTGATATAGAGATGAGTTATGTAAGCGATGTTAGGGATGTTATAAAAATAACAGAAGGTTTAATTAAAGAAATTTTCAACAAAACATTAAATTTAAATCTCAAATCAAAATTTAAACAAATTACATATAAAGACGCTATGAATATTTATGGAAGTGATAAACCAGATACCAGGTTTGAGATGTTTATAACTGATATAACACGATTAGCTAAAAAGTCCGAATTTGTTTTATTTAAGAATAGTGCAAAAAAGGGTTATAGTGTAAGAGGTATTTGTGTTAAAGGTGCAGCTAATTTTACAAGAAAAGAAATTGAACAACTACAAAGAATTGCACAAGAATATAAAGCAAAAGGATTGATTAGCATTGCTCTTAAAGAGGATGGAATTTATTCATCAATATCAAAGTTTTTTACTAGTGAACAATTAAAAGAAATCATCAATAAATTTGAAGCAAAACAAGGCGATTTAATTTTGATTGTTGCTGACAAAAACCAAATTGTTTGTAATGCCTTGGGAGCTGTGAGATTAGCTGCAGCAAATAAACTAAATTTGATTGATAAAAATCAATACTCTTTTCTTTGGGTAGTAGATTTTCCTTTGTTTGAATTTGATGAGGAGGAAAACAGGCTAGTTGCTATGCATCATCCATTTACTAGCCCACTCGAGAAAGATTTAAAATATCTAGATAAGAATCCTTTGAAAGTGAGATCAAAAGCATATGATTTGGTGATTAATGGTCAAGAAGCTGGGGGAGGTTCAATAAGAATTCATTCTAGAGAATTACAAAAGAAAATGTTTGAAAGAATTGGGTTAAGTGATGAGCAAATTAATTCGCGTTTTGGATTTTTTGTAAATGCTTTCAATTACGGTGTACCACCACATGGTGGATTAGCTTTTGGTTTAGATAGACTTGTGATGTTAATTGGAAAAACTGATAATATTAAAGATGTTATTGCTTTCCCTAAAAATCAAAATGCACAGTGTTTAATGTCTGAGGCGCCAAGTGAAGTTGATATGAAACAAATGGAAGAACTTTCTTTAACAATAACGGGTGAAAAAGGTAGTGGTGTTTAGTTTTTAAAATGGAAGAAATCGGGGTTGTTTATAAAGTCTCTAGATCAAATTATGCAACAATAAGATTTGACAGGAAGATAGCATGTGAAAATTGTAACATGTGTTTAAAACCTAGAGAAGAAAATTTTGTTGAATTGAAAATAAAAAACACACTTGATGCTAAAGCTGGTGATAGGGTAAGAGTGCATATGGCAGATAAAGCTGTTATCACCGCTTCCTTTTTGGTTTATATTTTTCCGCTTATTATTTTTGGTGTTTCCTTATTTTCCACATTTAAGCTTAAACTTTGGGTTTCTCTTTTAATAAGTTTTCTAAGTTTAGTTGCAAGCTTTATTGTGATTTTTATTATGGATAAAATCATTCGAAAGAAATCCAACTTTGTCCCTAAAATGGTTGAAGTAATAAGTGAGATAGATTAAAATCATTATTATACAATTACATAATTTAGATTATGTTTTGAGTTTGAAATTTAACAAAAAATATTTTAAAGAGGTTTATTATGAAGGAAATTAATGGAAGAGATGAATTGGTTAATGTCGTGCAAAATAACAGTGTTGTTTTAGTCGACTTTTTTGCTAGTTGGTGTGGGCCATGTAGAATGCTTACGCCAACTTTAGAAAAATTAGCAAGCGACTATGAAGACAAAGCTGTTATTGCTAAAATTGATATTGAAAAAAACAGGGATTTAGCTATTGAATTTGAAGTTAGTGCTGTTCCAACATTGGCATTGTTTAAAAATGGTAGCTTAGTTAATAAATTTTCAGGAATGAGAAGTTATGCGGATTTATCTAAAATGATAGATGACAACATCTAAGAGGTTTGGAAAAGATGATTGATTTAACTATTATAAAGGCTGTCGATGAGCAATTATATAGTTCATTAGTTAAAGAATTAAATCGCCAAGAAAACAATATAGAGCTGATTGCTAGTGAAAACTTTGTATCACAACCTGTGATGGTTGCTGCTGGAACTCATTTAACAAATAAATATGCCGAAGGGTATCCCAGTAAAAGATATTATGGTGGTTGTGAGTTTGTGGATGAAATAGAAAACCTTGCAATAGAACGTGCAAAAAAGTTGTTTAATGCTAAATTTGCAAATGTTCAAGGTCATTCAGGCAGCAATGTAAATTTTGAAACATATTTAGCACTATTAAATCCTGGTGACAAGGTGTTAGGAATGAATTTAAGTCATGGTGGTCATTTAACTCATGGCAGTCCAGTAAATTTTAGTGGAATTTTATATGAAATCATTTCTTATGGTGTAAATGAACATGGTTATATCGATTACGAAGAGGTTAGAAGGCTTGCTAAGGAAAATAAAGTTAAGATGATTATTGCTGGAGCAAGTGCATATCCTAGGGTAATTGATTTTGCTAAATTCAGAGAAATAGCAGATGAGGTTGGCGCTTATTTGATGGTAGATATGGCTCATATTGCTGGCTTGGTTGCAGCAGGACTTCATCAAAGTCCTATTCCTTATGCGCATGTTGTTACAACGACAACACATAAAACTTTAAGAGGTCCAAGGGGCGGAATAATACTTACAAATGATGAAGAAATATATAAGAAAATAAATAAAGCTGTATTTCCTGGTGCCCAAGGCGGTCCATTAATGCATATAATTGCTGCTAAAGCTGTTGCTTTAGCTGAAGCTTTAACTCCTGAATTTATAAATTATCAAAAAAATGTTGTTGAAAATGCAAGGGTTTTAGCTAAAACTTTGATGAACAATGACATCAAATTATTTTCCAATGGTACAGATAATCATTTAATGTTATTAGATCTAAGAGGAACAGGTCTAACTGGTAAGGAATTAGAGCATTTATTAGATCTTGTCAATATTACGACAAATAAAAATACAATACCTTTTGATAATGCTAGCCCCTTTAATCCAAATGGCTTAAGGATAGGTACACCAAGCGTTACAACTAGAGGTATGGGAGCAAAAGAAATGGTGGTTATTGGGGAATGCATTGTTGATATCATTAAGAATAAAGAGTTAGCAATTGATAGAACAAAACTAAGAGTTAATGAACTAACAAATAGATTCCCATTATATGATGGAGTTTTTAAGGTATAGATATTTTAAAAATGATGCAAGTATATTTAGACAATGCAGCAACCACAAAGGTAGATAGAGAGGTTGTGCTAGAAATGAACAAATTTATGAGTGAAATATATGGGAACTCCTCATCTATTCATTCATTTGGGCGAGAAGCTCTTAAACATGTAGACTCTGCCAGAAATAGCATTGCCTCACATTTCAATGCGTTACCAAGTGAAATATTTTTTACTTCTGGTGGAACAGAAAGTGATAATTGGGCAATTAAAGGTGTAGTAAATAGTGCTAAACAACAAGTTAAACATATTATTATCTCAAAAATTGAACATCCTGCAGTGCTTGAAACTTGTGATTTGCTTGAGAAACAAGGAGTTTTAATAACTCGTTTAGATGTTGATAAATTTGGGATGATTAATCTAGATGAGCTCAAACGTTCAATTAATGATAACACATTGTTAGTTAGTATTATGTTTGCGAATAATGAAATAGGAACGATACAACCGATAAAAGAAATTGGGGAAATATGCAAAAAAGAAGGAGTATTATTTCACACTGATGCAGTCCAAGCCATTGATACACAAGATATAGATGTTAATTATTTAAATATTGATTTAATGTCTTTTTCATCCCATAAATTTTATGGACCTAAAGGAATTGGGGCGCTATATAAACGTTCAGGTGTAAAAATTACACCATTAATTTCTGGTGGTCATCAAGAAAGGGGAGAAAGAGCAGGAACAACTCCTGTTGAGTTAATTGTAGGAATGGCTAAAGCATTAGATATATGTGCAAAAAACAGATTTGAAATTAATGCTAAAAAAATAGAATTAAGAGATAATTTTATTGATAAAGTACTTAAAAATATCCCGTATACATACTTAAATGGACACAAAAAAAAGAGACTTCCAGGTAATATAAATATCAGTTTTGAATTTATAGAAGGAGAAAGCTTATTGATGATGCTTGACCTGTTTGGCATAGCAGTAAGTAGTGGTTCTGCTTGTGCATCGGGAGCACTAGAAGCTTCACATGTTATCTCAGCTTTAGGTGTCAAGGAAGAGTTAGCACATAGTTCTATTAGGTTTTCTATGAGTAAAGATACCACAATAGAAGAAATGAATTATGTTTATGAGCAATTGGTAATTGCAGTTGAAAGATTAAGAAAACTTTCACCATTATATATAGCAACATAAGAGGACAAAAATATGTACAATGAAAAAATCTTAAATGAATTTAAAAACCCTCAAAATATGGGTGAATTAAAGGATGCCAATGCTATTGGAACAGCTGGCAATGCAAAATGTGGTGATATTTTGCAAATATTTCTTAAAATTGAAGATGATATAATTGTTGATGCAAGTTTTAAAACATTTGGTTGCGTAGCAGCCATTGCTTCAAGTTCTATAGCAACAAAGATGGTAATTGGTAAAAATATAGATGAAGCATTAAATTTGAAAAATTCTGAAGTTGTTGAAGAGCTTGAGGGCATGCCCCCACAAAAAATTCATTGCTCAGTTTTGGCTGAAGAGGCCATTAAAAAGGCTGTAGAAGACTATAAAAATAAAAACTAGTGTTTTGGAACATTAGTTTTGTTAATATTCAATGTGATCTAGATGGTTATTTAGGTCACTTTTTATTTGTTTATCGGTTTTAAATTTTTGTATGTTGAAGCATCTATATTTATTTTCTCAAAGATTATATTGTCAACTTGATGATCTTTAGCTTTTTGCATTTTTTCAGGAGTATCAACAGTCCATGACAATAGCTTATAGTTTAACAACTCTTTATTTGCTAATACCTGAGGATCAGATATTTGATTTATATTGTAAGCAAGGAAATTACAATTGTGTTTTTCAAACATAGAAAAAGCTCCACCAAGTTTTTGTAATAGTTTTGTCGCAAAGTTTACTCTACCAGCATCTAATTGTCCTTTTCTAGTAGCAGGATAATTTTTGTTAAACCAAATTAAAGAAATAGGATTAAACGATTGAACGGAAATCCAATCCAAATCTTTAACTAATTCTAGCGTGTTTCTTTCAAGAGCATATGTAAAAGTGCTTTTAGATTTTAACTCAACTAAAATATCGACTTTACCATTTACAAGATCTATCAATTCTTTGAGAGTTGGTATAAACTCGCCATTAGGTAGTTGATATTTTGCATCTGACCTAAGCTCATCTATCGTGAAAGATGAAATCCCTCCTTTTATGCCATTCAACATACGTTTGAGTGAAAAATCATGAAAACATACAACGGTGCCATCTTTAGTTAAATGTACATCAGTTTCTATATTGAACCCTTTTTCTATCGCTAATTCAAAGGATTGCATTGAGTTTTCCGGAACTTCTTTATTATGTAAACCTCTATGTGCAATTGGAATTTCATAAATACGCATTTTAACCTCGCTAGAATAATTTTATATTTATATTTTTATTTATATAAATAAGTATACACTGTTAAGCGAGGTTTTTCCATATAAAAATAATTTTTTCACATAAAATAAAGGTAAAATAAGTTGTTTTAAATAGTAGACAATGAAATATTAGCCTAAATATTATTTAATATGTTAATATTTATGCAGTATAAAAGGGAAAATACAAAGTATTTTAGGTTGGAAGATGAATAAGCAAGAATTAACAAGAAACTTTTGTATAATAGCACATATTGATCATGGTAAAAGTACTTTGGCTGATAGGATTATTGAAGCCACAGGTGCAGTTTCTAAACGAGAATTTAAAAATCAAATTTTAGATAGCATGGACTTAGAACGTGAAAGAGGTATTACAATTAAACTCACTCCAGTAACCATGAAATATAAAAGGGATGATAAGGTTTATACTTTTAATTTAATAGATACACCTGGGCATGTTGATTTTACATATGAAGTATCACGGTCACTTGCCGCATGTGAGGGAGCTATTTTAATTGTTGATGCTTCACAAGGCATTGAGGCTCAAACTTTAACAAATGTATATCTAGCATTAGAAAATGATTTAACTATCATCCCAACAATAAATAAAATTGATTTAGCATCTGCCCAACCTGATTTAGTAAAACAGGAAATAGAAGATATTATAGGACTTGATGCTTCTGATGCACCATTAATAAGCGCTAAAGAGGGCATAGGAATAATTCCTTTGTTAGATAAAATAATTGATGTAATCCCTCATCCAACAGGCGATTGCACTAAACCTTTAAAAGCTTTAATCTTTGATAGCATGTATGATAATTTTAAAGGGGCTATTTGTAATGTTAGAATTGTAGAAGGAAGTGTAAAAAAAGGTGATTTAATAAAAATGTTTTCAAATGGGAAAGAGTTTGAATGCACAGAAGTGGGAATATTTACTCCCTCTATGTTAGCTGTCGAAAGCTTAAATGCAGGGGATGTGGGATATTTAGCTGCTAGTATTAAAAATGTTAAAGATACATCTGTAGGTGATACGATTACGACTGTTACTAATCCAGCAAAAGAACCTTTAGTAGGTTATAAAAAGGCATCACCAATGGTTTTTGCAGGAATTTATCCAGCAGATGGAAGTAGGTATAATGACTTAAGGGAAGCTATGGAAAAGTTAAACTTAAATGATGCCGCCTTGATTTTTGAGCCTGAAAGTTCTGGAGCCCTAGGATTTGGTTTTAGAGTTGGATTTTTAGGGTTATTACATATGGAAATTATTGTCGAGAGGCTTGAAAGGGAGTTTGACTTGGATCTTGTCACCACTGCACCGAGTGTTGTATACAAAGTAATAAAAACAGATGGAATTGAGGTAAGTGTTGATAATCCAACACATTTCCCTAATCCTACAGAAATAGAAAAAATTCTAGAACCCGTTGTAGAAGCTAATATATATACTCCTCCAGAATATGTAGGTCCTATTATGGAACTATGTCAAGACAAAAGAGGTGAATATTTAAATATGACTTACATAGATACATCTAGAGTAAAAATCGATTATAAGATACCACTTTCAGAAATTATTTATGATTTTTTCGACATATTAAAATCTCGCTCAAAAGGATATGCGAGCTTAGATTATGAAATAATTGGATACGAGCCTAATGCTTTAGTGAAACTTGACTTTTTGTTAAATGGTGAAGTATGTGATGCGTTATCTTTGATTGTTCATAAGGATTTTGCATATACTAGAGGGCGTTCAGTGGCAGAAAAACTAAAAGATGCCATACCTAGGCAAATGTTTGAAATTCCAATTCAAGCTTCAATTGGCTCTAAAGTGATTGCTAGAGAAACTGTCAAAGCATTGAGAAAGGATGTTTTAGCGAAGTGTTATGGTGGTGATATCTCTAGGAAGAAGAAACTGTTAGAAAAACAAAAAGAAGGTAAAAAAAGAATGAGACAAGTAGGTTCTGTTCAAATTCCTTCTGAAGCATTTATGTCTATTCTTAAGTATGATGGTAGATAAACTTTGACGAAAAAACAGCATGAATTTTCCGCATTTGTAAATAAACTTGGCATGTATGTACATGTTCCTTTTTGTTTAAAAAAATGTTTTTATTGCGATTTTTATTCGGTTCCTTATTCTAAAACAAAAACTCAAACATATATTAAATATTTAGAAAGAGAAATTCAAGAATTTAAAAAATTAATAGCTAATAGAAAAGTGAATACTTTATATTTGGGTGGTGGAACTCCCAATTCAATTACAGAAGAAGATTTTCAAAAAATATACCAAAATATATATGATAATTTCAATTTAGATTTGCAAGAATTTACCGTTGAAATTAATCCTGGAGCAGGTCTTAGTCCAGAGTTTTTAAAAAATATTGGAGTTAATCGTATTTCAATTGGGATTCAGTCTTTAAACAATAAGTCTTTAAACAGCATTGGAAGGGTTCATAATGCCGATGATGCTATTAATTGTTTAAAAAAGTATTCTAAATATTTTGATAACTTATCTTGTGATTTAATGTTAGGTATACCATATCAAACAAAAGGTGATATTACATATTTTATTGATAGGGTAGCTGAATATATTAAGCATATTTCGGTTTATATGTTAGAGGTCCCTCAAAATTCTAAATTAAAATCAATGATAAATTCAGGATTAAAAGTAGCAAGCGAAGATGAACTTGCAGATTTATATATTTTTACAAGTAATGAATTAAAAAAATATAAATTTAAGCAATATGAAATAAGTAACTTCTCATTGCCTAGTTATCAAAGTAAACATAATTTAATGTACTGGAGTTATATGGATTATATTGGTTTAGGACCAACTGCTTGTAGCAAAATTGGAAATATTAGGTATGCAAATACAAATGATTTTTATTATAAAAAAGAATTTCAAGAATTATCTAAGAATGAAATGGAAAATGAGTTTATAATGCTATCTTTAAGACTGTCTACGGGATTAAATTTGGAAATATTTAAAGAAATATTTGGTGCTAATTTTTTAGATAAATACTCAAACAAATTAAAGCCGATTGAACAATATTTTGATGTAGATAATTCTTTTATAAAGATAAAATCAGAGTACTTGATTTTTGAAAATTCGCTTTTAGTAGAATTGTTAGATTTTTAAATTTTTTTTAATGCAAAAATTCTGTTGACATAAAATTTTTATGTGTTATAATAAAATTAGCACTCAAGCATTCGGACTGCTAACAATCATCAGTGATGTTTGCTAAAAATAATTGTTGAGACAAAGTTTATGAAAAAAAAATTATCTGATCGTAAAATTAAAGCAATTAAAGTTATTGTGGAGGAGTATTTAAAAAATCCTACACCCGTATCTTCAGGTGAGATTCAAAGAAAATACTTTACTAACTTATGCTCTGCTACTATTCGTTCAGAGATGTCATCTCTCGAAGATTTAGGATATCTTGTACAGCCACATACCTCTTCTGGTAGAGTTCCAACGGCGTTAGCTTATAAGTTTTATGTAGAAAATTTTGTAGATAAAAAACCATTAAATTATAAAGATAGACAGTTAATTCAAGATGTGTTTAAATCTGGATTTAATAAAATTGAAGATATAGTACGAGCAACTGCCAAAATTATTTCTGACATTACAAATTACACTTCAGTTATTGTTATAAAAAATTATGATGAAATTCTAATAAGAGAAATTAAACTTGTTGCAATTGAAGATTCAATTTTAGTAATTATAATTACTGATAATGGTGTTTTAAAAGATAATATAGTCAAATTAGAGCGTCCAGTTGAAGAAGGGTATTTAAAAGATGCTACGTTAATTCTAAATAGGATTTTTAAAAACTTAAAATTGAAGGATTTAGACAACACGCCGCTTTTAATAGATAAAGAGCTTAAACAGTTTGCCGAATTAATTCAAATGGTAATAGATATGATAGCAAATTATAAAGCTCACCCGGAAGATGCAATATTTGTTGAGGGCGAATCAAAAATTCTAGATTATCCTGATGCTACGCTAGAAACAGCAAGACATCTAATAAACATTATAAATAAAAAAAGCAATTTGATAGATGTTATAGGTGTTGGAGATGTCAATGACATTGAGTTTTCTGTTAAGATAGGGAAAGATGAAACTGGTCTTGTTGATAATTGTGCAGTAATAGTTGCAAAACTTTTAGTTGACGGCGAAGTGGTTGGTAAAGCTGGAGTCATTGGTCCTAAAAGAATGGATTATGCTAGAGTAATGTCAGTGTTAGCATATATAGGTGATACTTTAGATGAAATTGAATAGATGTTACCAAAGGAGAAAGTAAATGACAGAAAAAAAATCTAAAAAAACTATAGAAAATAATGTTGAAAAAAATGATTTGTGTGATATTGAACCATCTATTGATTATAGTGTAGGGGAGTTACTTGAAATGGCTCAAAAAACTGCAGATGAATATAAGCAAACTGCTCAAAGAGTTCAGGCTGAATTTGAAAATTATAAAAAAAGAAACTTGAAAGTAGTTGAACAAGCTAAGGAAGATGGGGAAACGGGAGTACTGTTTTCTATTATACAAACTATAGATACGATTGATGTTGCGTTAGCAATGATTGCTGATAGTGATGAAAACATTAAAAATGGTATTAATTTAATAAAAAAACAACTACTTAATACTTTAGAAAAATACAAAGTTAAAGAAATTATTTGTATAGGAAAAGATTTTGATCCTAATTATCACAATGCGGTTATGCAAGAAGAATGTGAAGATAAAAATAAAATTATTGATGTATTACAAAAAGGATATATTCGTAATGGGAAAGTCATTAGATATTCTATGGTTAAAGTGGGAGTATAAATATAAGTTAGTCAATATTATAGATTAAAAGATTAAAATAACGAAAAAGGAGATAAATATTATGTCAAAAATTATAGGAATTGATTTAGGAACTACAAATTCATGTGTAGCAGTAATGGAAGGCGGAGAGCCTGTTGTAATACCAAATGCAGAAGGTTCAAGAACAACACCATCAGTTGTTGCATTTACAAAAGATGGGGAGCGTTTAGTAGGACAAGTTGCAAAAAGACAAGCAATAGTAAATCCAGAACATACTATTATGTCTATTAAACGAGAGATGGGGAGCAATCACAAAGTAAAGATTGATAATAAAACATATACGGCTCCTGAAATCTCTGCGATGATTTTACAAAAATTAAAAACTGATGCTGAAGCATATCTAGGTTCAAAAGTAACTCAAGCTGTCATTACAGTTCCAGCATATTTTTCAGATAGTCAAAGACAGGCAACTAAAGATGCTGGAACAATTGCTGGATTAGAAGTACTTAGAATTATAAATGAACCAACAGCCGCTGCTTTTGCATATGGTATGGATAAAGATTCTCAAAAAATCTTAGTATATGATTTAGGTGGTGGAACATTTGATGTCTCAATATTAGATATAGGTGACGGAGTAATAGAGGTTCTTTCAACTAATGGAAATACAAAACTTGGTGGAGATGATTTTGATAAAAAAATAATGGACTGGGTTGTACAAGAATTCAAAAACGATAATGGAATCGATTTATCAAAAGATAAAATGGCCATGCAAAGAATTAGAGAAGCTGCAGAAAAGGCAAAAATAGAATTATCAAGTGTTATGAAAGCTAACATTAATTTGCCATTTATTACAGCTGGTGCAAATGGACCTTTGCATTTTGACAAGGACATAACAAGAGCAAAGTTTAATGATATGACAGCAGATTTAATTAAAGCAACGCTAACACCTGTACGTCAAGCAATTCAAGATGCTAAGTTAAAGACAAGCGATATTAATAGAGTATTGTTAGTTGGAGGTTCTACTAGAATTCCCGCTGTAGTAGATGCAATTGAATCATTAATGGGTAAAGAGCCATATAAAGGAATTAACCCAGATGAATGTGTCGCTCTAGGTGCTGCAATTCAAGGTGGAGTATTAGCTGGTGATGTTAAAGATATTCTTCTATTAGATGTTACTCCATTATCATTAGGGATTGAAACATTAGGTGGTGTATTTACAAAACTGATTGAAAGAAATACGACAATTCCAACGAAAAAATCTCAAATATTTTCTACTGCTGCTGATAATCAACCAGCTGTTGATATACATGTTTTACAAGGTGAAAGAGCAATGGCTGCTGATAATAAGACTTTAGGCAGATTTGAATTAACGGGGATTCCGCCAGCAATGAGAGGTGTTCCACAAATAGAAGTTACATTTGAAATTGATGAAAATGGAATAGTTTCTGTCACAGCACTTGATAAAGGAACTAATAAAAAGGCAAATATAGTGATAACAGCTTCAAGCAATTTGTCTGAAAGTGATATTGATAAAGCTATAAAAGACGCTGAACAGTTTGCTGAAGAAGATAAAAAGAAGAAAGAATTAATCGACATGAAAAATGGTTGTGAACAATTAATATTAGCAATAGACAAATCTTTGGTTGAAAGTGGTGATAAACTCACAGAAGAAGATAAAAACACTTTAAAAGATGCATCAAAATCGGCTAAAGAAGAGCTTGCTAAAGCAGAAACTGTTGAAGATGTTCAGAAAATTACTGAAAAATTATCAGAGGTGTCTAATCCAATTTTTACAAAACTATATCAAGATGCTCAATCAAATGAAGGCGATTCGGCTACAGGAACAAAGTTTGATGATGGTACAACAATCAATGTTGATCCAGAAGATATTCAATAAATCAAAAAATTACAATTAAAATATTAAGGATGTAGTCAAATTAATATTTGGCTACATCCGCTATTAAGGAATTTAAAAAAAGAATTATGGGACAAAAAGATTATTATAAAATTTTAGGCGTGAATAAAAATGCTACTCAAGATGAAATAAAATCAGCTTATAGAAATTTAGCAAAAAAGTGGCATCCCGATGTTTATGCAAATGATACTGAAGAAAAGAAAGAGCAAGCAAAAGAAAAATTTCAAGAAATTCAACATGCTTATAGTGTTTTGTCTGATGCAGATAAAAAGGCTAAGTATGATCAGTTTGGATCAGAAGATGGTCCACAATTTGACCCGAATCAAGGATTTAGTGGTGGATTTGGAGGCTTTGGTGGTTTTGCTGATATATTTGGAGATATTTTTTCATCTTTTGGCGGGGGGCATCAAAATAGCCCTAATGCACCAAGAATGGGAGAAGATATAGAGTTTATAATAAATCTTTCTTTCGAAGAAGCTGCATTTGGCATATCAAAAGAAATAAAGTTTTCAAGAATAGAAAATTGCGCATCTTGTAAGGGGACTGGTGCTAAAAATGGGACAGCCTTTAAGACGTGTACTAAGTGTGCAGGAAAGGGAAGGATTACTGTTGATCAAAGGACAATGCTTGGTGTGATGAGAACTGAAAAAATTTGTGATATGTGCAATGGAACTGGTAAAATAATTACAGAACAATGTGGCGTATGTTCAGGTCGAGGAAGAATTAAGAAACAAAGGAGTATAAATGTTAATATCCCAGCTGGCGTTGATAATAATCAAATGCTCACAGTAAGAGGTGAGGGTAATGCTGGAATTAATGGTGGAGAAAATGGCAATTTAATATTAATATTTAAGGTTAGTGTCCATAAATTATTTAGACGTGAAGGTATTAATTTATTTATGGATTTACCTATAAAAGTTTCTTTGGCAATACTGGGTGGTACAGTTGAAATCCCTACTTTAACTAAACGTGTTAAAATTAATGTACCAGCAGGTACACAGGATGGGGTAAGACTGAAGGTTAAAGGTTATGGTATCAAAGATCTACGAAGAAATACATATGGTGATTTATATATAAATTTAAAAGTTGATATTCCCAAAAACTTAAATAATAAGCAAAAAAAAGCCTTGAAGGATGCTCTTGAAGTGCTTGATTCTGCAAAATATGATAACGTAGAAAAATATAAAAGTATTGAAAATTCAATATCTCAAAAATAAATAATATATTGGCATGCTTTCAGAAATAACAATTGAATATAAAGGTAAGAATATAGAAGTTTTGTATGATGCTTTATTTTTAGTGAATATTTTTTCATATTCTATAATTGATCAAAAAGATTTTGCAGATATAACGCATTCTAAAGCTAATTGGGATTATATTGATGATGATGCATTATCTAAATATGGAAATTTTCCCTATGTAAATCTATTTTTAGAAGCAAACATTGTTGATGAAAAACTTAAAGAATTAACAAAAACATTACAAAGTTTAAATGTTAAAAAACAAGATTATGTCATATATATTAATGAATACAAAGAATTTGATTGGTTTAATAAATGGAAAGAGTTTTATAAAGTTATAGATATTGGTAAATTTCAGATAATTCCAGTATGGGAGAAAGATACATTTAAGTATTCAAAACTTCCAGTATATATTAATCCTTCTATCGCTTTTGGCACTGGAGAACATGAAAGCACAAAAATAGCACTTTATTTATTGTCACAAATTTCATTTGTTTCTAAAGTTCTAGATGTGGGTACTGGGAGTGGTATTTTAGGAATTGCATCATCAAAAATTGGAGCAAAAGAAGTCCATCTTATAGATGTTGATTTCAATGCATTACAAAACACAAAAGAAAATGTGTTGTTAAACGATGTTTTGGCACAATGTAAAATTTATCAAAGTTCTTTTTTAAGCAATGTTATTGATAAATTTGATCTAATAATATCAAATATGACTGCTGATTTAAATTTAGAATTATTAAAAAACTTAAAAAAAGTTTCCAAAGATAAATCAAAAATTATTTTATCGGGAATTTTATTAAATAGAAAAAAAGAAGTAATTGAAAATTATTTAAAGTTCGGATTTAACTTAGTTGCAGAAAAAAATATAGGAGAATGGGTGGGTTTTCTCTTAGAATATACCAAATAATGTTTTATGAATGACACAAAAGTTTGTATTTTTAGCTTAGGATGTAAAACAAATCAATATGAATCGAGTTGTTTAGCTACAGCTTTTTTTGAAAAAGGTTATGATGTGTATTCTCATCTCACAAAAGCAGACATATATGTTATTAACACTTGTGCCGTGACAAATGAAGCTGAGAGAAAATCTCGTCAAGCCATTCAAAGGGCAAGAAGCATGAATAAAAATGCCAAAATTATTGTAATCGGATGTGCTCCTCAAGCTGATTTAAAAAATTTTATAAATAAGGATGTCGATTATATTAAAGGAAGTTACGGGAAAATTAATTTATTAGATCAGTTAGAGGAAACAGGAGTTGCAATAGAAAATGAACCAATAATATATGAGGAGTTACCTAAACCATTTATTTTTGAAAAAACTAGAGCTCTATTAAAAATTCAAGATGGTTGTGATAACTATTGCTCATATTGTGTGATTCCATATGTTAGAGGAAAATCTAGATCAAGATTAATTAAGAATATAATCGAAGAAGCAAAATATTTTGAAAATTTTTTTTCTGAAATTGTAATCACTGGTATAAATATCGCTGCATTTGGTAAAGATTCTAATGAATCAATTCATGATTTAGTCGATGAGCTTTCAAAATTGAAAGCTAGATTTCGTTTTGGGTCTATATATGTTGAAATGATAAATGATGAATTGCTTTCAAAACTTCAAAAATTTGATAATTTTTGTCCTCATTTTCATCTATCTTTGCAAAGTGGCTCAGACTCTATTTTAAAAGATATGAATAGAAAATATTTAACCTCAGATTATAAAAATGCAGTAAATTTAATTAAAAAATATTTTCCTAATGCTGGATTAACAACTGACATTATTGTGGGCTATCCTACAGAATCTAAAGAAAATTTTATAGAAACTATTAATTTTGTTAAAGAAATTAAGTTTTCCGATATCCACATATTTAAGTTTTCTCCCAAAAAGGGAACTAAAGCAGCATTGTTAACATCATTGCCAAAAGAGATTGTCAATAAAAGAATGCAAATAATGAAGGAAATTAAAAGCCAATTGATTGTAGATTTCTTAATTGCTAATATTGGTTCGACTCAAGAAGTAATTTTTGAAAAAAATGAAGATAATCTAAAAGTGGGATATAGTAGGAATTATTTGAAAATTTATTCAAATACTAATCAAGAAAAAGCCAATGTTATTTGTCATAAAATATATAAAGATGGCTTGATTGGTGAGGTATGCTAACATTAGGCATTAAATTGGTGTATAATGATTAAATAAACTAAAAATTAATGACAAGAGGTAGACAAGTGAATAATTGTATATTTTGTAAAATTGTGAATAAAGAAATTCCTTCAAATTATATTTATGAAGATGATGACATGATTATCATTAAAGATATTAATCCAATAGCAAAAAAACATTTTTTGGCAATACCTAAATTACATTTTTCTGATGTTGTTTCTATGAGCGAGGACAATGCAAAAACTATTGGTAAAATGCTCAAAAAAATCGGAGCTATAGCTGATAGTTTGTTAGAACTTGAAAAAGGATTTAGAATTGTAATGAATAAAGGTGAACATGGTTGCCAATCTATTTTTCATCTTCATCTTCATATTTTAGGGGGGGAACAATTGTCACCACACTTTAATTAAGCTTAAAATTGTTGTTAATTTTCAAGTATGTTTTTATTATTTTATCAGGTTGTCTGCATGTTTTAAATTGACATTCAAGGACATATATCATATCATTTCAACATAAAGAGGGAAGGTGAATACATGTTAAGAGTTAAAAACCTTGTAAAAACTTATGAAAGTGATGAATATAGAGTTGAAGCACTTAGAGATATTAGTTTATGTTTTAGAAAAAATGAATTTGTTTCAATTTTGGGTCCTTCGGGATGTGGTAAAACAACATTATTAAATATAATTGGTGGCTTAGATAGATATACTTCAGGTAATGTAACAATTAGTGGTATCTCTACAAAACATTTTTCCGATAAACACTGGGATGCTTATAGAAATAATAGTGTTGGTTTTGTTTTCCAAAGCTATAACTTAATACCTCATTTAAGTATATTAGACAATGTTGCTTTAACATTGAGTTTGACTGGAATAAATAAATCTGAAAGAATAAAGCGTTCAAAGGATGTTCTAGATAAAGTTGGACTATCAGATCAGTATAACAAGCTACCATCTCAATTATCTGGCGGTCAAATGCAAAGAGTTGCAATAGCAAGAGCATTAATTAATAAACCAGATGTCATCTTAGCTGATGAACCAACGGGGGCATTAGATTCAGAGCTTAGCATACAAGTTATGGAAATTTTAAAAGAAGTATCAAAAGATACTCTTGTAATTATGGTTACTCATAATGAAACTTTAGCAAAAACATATAGTACTCGGATTATTAGAATGTTAGATGGACAAATTGTTGATGATTCAAATGAGTTTAGTGAGTTAGATGCTATATCAAATGATGTAATTGAAATTGAAAAATTAAATGTATTGCCCTCAGAGAAAAATCAGTTATTTAAGATGTTGTTAAAGGAAATAGACAGAGTAGATGACAAGCAAGGCATTAAAGTTGAAACAAGTGAATTGTGCAATGAGCTAAATCTTAAAATTAATGCTTTAATTGTAGAAAACAATGCGTTAATTACCAAAAGTTTAAAATCAAAACCCAAATTTTTGCAAAATTTTCAAAAAAAGAAAAAAGCTAAAAAAACAGTTGTTGTGCCATTTAAGGCAACATCAATGCAATATAAAACTGCCATTGCACTGAGTTTAAAAAACTTAAATTCAAAAAGAAGGCGTACTATATTAACCACATTTGCAGGTAGTATTGGAATCATTAGTTTAGCTTTAGTGCTTGCTTTATCATGGGGGTATCAAAAATACTTAGAAAGAATGCAAAAAAATGTTTTAGCTTCAGTGCCAGTTTCAATATATGAGTACACTATGGCGTATAGTGATTTTACAAAGATGTTTGATGGGATAGAGGGAGCTAGCGAAACACAAACTGAATATGATGGTTCAATCTATATTGAAAACAAAAAGGAAACTGGTTCAGAGCTTTTAGATTTAGTTGGTGGAATAATGAATTCTTTCGGCCAAAATAATTTAAGTGAAGAATATTTAGCATATATTGAAAAAATGGATAAAAGTCTATATGACTCAATAACAATTATAAGAGGAAATCAATTTAACCTCATTACCAAAACAAAAGATGATGAAGGCAACGATGAGTATATTGATGTTAGCAAAACACCTGCTGTCACTGAGATGTTTAACATAGGTACTACTGTTATGGGTGAACAAGGGTTGCAAATAAATAATTGGCATCAACTTGTAGGCAGTCAAAAATACATGGAAAGTTACTATAATGTTGTTGAAGGAAGATATCCTACAAATAAAAATGAAATAGTTCTTGTTATAAATGACAAAAATAAGGTTAATTTAGCTGCATTTAAAGAATTCGGTTTAGATGTATATGAACGTGATAATGAAGGGAAAATTATATATAACGAGTCTAATCCTGATGAACCCAATGTAATTGAAAGTTTAACATTTCACAACAATCTTGAAGAAGTTTTTTCAAAGATGGGAACAATTAAACTCATTAATAATAATAATTACTATTTTGAACATGACGAAACCCCAGGGTTATATGCTACGATTAAAAATCTAGAAAAATCAGACCCTAAATACAGTATTCAACAAAACAAATTAAAAGATGTATTTGAAAACGCTTCCAATTTAGAACTAAAAATAGTTGGAATTTTAAAGCCTAATCCTAATAATCCAACTATGGGTAGTATTGTTGGTAATCATCTATGCTATACAGCAGATCTTGCTGAATATGTATATAAACAAGCCATCACTTCTAGTGTTGCTCAAGCACAAATTACTGCGATACAAAAGGATGATAGTGCAGTTTTGCCAGCGACTAAGCCTGTCGAAGGTAATCCAAGTCAATATAAATATTCTGAGTTTACTAGTGTAATTAGATACCAAATCATAGGAGACGAATATGAAGAGTTGTCTCCAACTGCTATTAAATTTAAAGATGGTAGTCCAGTTCCCATAATTGGTAATGGATTGGAAAGTATTGCAGAATTACAAAGGATTGGTGCAATTAAAAATCCTAAATATATTTCAATTTATGCAAAAAACTTTGAGACAAAAAATAAAATTATTGAATATCTAGAAAAGTATAATGAAAACAAGGAAACTAGGGACCAAGTTAAGCATTTTGATATGTCTGAAATGTTTATACAAAACATAAGAACTGTAATGAATTTGATGACAATTGTTTTATTAGCATTAGCTTCAATTTCTTTAATTGTATCTTCGATTATGATTGGTATAATCACAGGGAATTCTGTTTATGAGAGAACGAGAGAAATTGGTATGATGAGAGCTCTAGGAGCAAGAAAACAAGATATTGCTAGAGTATTTAATACGGAAACAGCATTAATAGGATTCTTTTCTGGATTACTTGGTATTGTTATTCCATATATAGTAATCCCATTTATAAATATAGGGCTTAAAGTAAGATTTAATGTCTCAAATATACTAATATTAAATCCTTTGCATGCCTTCATATTATTATTGTTGAGCATGTTATTAACTTTTGTTGCAGGTATAATTCCTTCACAAATTGCAGCTAAACGAGATATTGTTAGATCTATAAGGATTGAATAAATAAATATTAATGGTAATTTGTTTAAAATGAAAAAGAGGCCTGATTGAGACCTCTTTTTTTGATTGTTTTAAGCTTATCTGTACAATCTTTTTCTAGCAGCTTCAGCTTTTTTCTTCTTTTGTACACTTGGTTTTTCATATGCTTCTTTTTTACGCAAATATCCAATTATACCATCATTAGCACATTTCTTCTTCCATCTACGTATAGCACTATCTAAACTTTCGTTTTCTTTAACATAAACTGTTGACAATAAACTCACCACCTTTATCTAAAACTATAAACATTATCATACATTAATATTAAATTGTCAAATCTATTATAAATAAATCTTTCATTTTTTGAATTTTTATCATAGATGTTAAGTTTTACTTAAATAGATATTTTGAGAAGCAATTTCTGTGCGATTTTTAGTATGTATAAATAGTGCAATTTTGTTAAATGCGAACTTGTTTAGATATAATAAGAAAAGAAAAGTTTATATTTGTGTTAAAATTATGTAAAATATTAAAATAAGTAGGAGTTTTTTTCTTAATTTTAGTATATGTCAATTGTAGGATGTTTTTGAGTGTAATTTGAGGTAAATATGTTTAAACAATCGTGGGTTGAAGATTTGAAAAATAAAATTAATATTGTTGATGTAATTAAAAATTACGTTAATTTACAAAGAGATGGTGCCAATTTTAAGGCTTGCTGTCCTTTCCATGCTGAAAAAACGCCATCATTTAAGGTTAATGTAAAGGAACAATATTATAAATGTTTTGGATGCGGTAAAGGAGGGGATGTTATTTCTTTTGTTATGGAAAAAGAAAATTTTACATATCCTGAAACATTAAAATATCTTGCAGAAAAATATAATGTACCAATACCTAAAGCTAATTTCAAATCTTCAAATAAAGAAGAATATTCAAAAATCTATGAAATAAACAAAGAAGCTGCAACTTTTTATCACCAAACATTATTAACTAACAAAAAAGGGGACGCATACAAATATCTAATATCAAGAGGCATAGATGAATCGTTAATGATTAAATTTGGACTTGGATATTCTCCTGGGTATGAAGATTTACATAAATACTTATCATCTAAAGGATATTCATCAGATTCTATGAGGAAAGCTGGTTTAATAAATCAAAAGCTAGGAGATATGTTTGCTTTGAGATTGATTATACCAATAATAGATTTTAGATCTCGGGTTATTGCCTTTGGTGGTAGAGCAATAACTGACGGTCAACAACCCAAATATAGAAACTCAAACAACAATTTAGTTTTTGATAAGAGTAAAGCATTATACAACATTGATTCTATTAGAAGAGCCAACAAAAAAGATAATGATTTTATAATTTTAGTGGAAGGATATATGGATGTAATTTCACTTGCAAAGCATAATATTTTAAATAGTGTTGCTTCAATGGGTACAGCCTTGACAATTGATCAAGCTCAATTAATTAGAAAATATTCAAATAAAGTTTTTATTTGCTATGATGGTGATAATGCTGGACAAAATGCAACACTAAATGCATTGGATATACTTAAGCAAAGCGATTTAGATGTTTTTGCAATCAATTTACCCAAAGATAATGATCCAGATGACTATATTGTAGGTTATGGTGTTGAAGCATTCAATGATCTTATTAAAAATGCAGACTCATTAATTGATTATAAAATACGAGTTATAAAAAATAAATATGATATGAAAACAGCTTATGGCAAGGAAGCATTTGCAAAAGAATCAGTGAATATTTTAGAAAATCTAAATCCAATTGAAAGAGAGGTTGCAATTAAAAAAATTTCGGAACTTTCACATTTTTCAGTTGATGCAATAATGTTAACCTTTAAAGAGAAAATGATAAAAAACAATATTGAAATTAAACAAAAAGATATAGAAGCAAATCAACGAAAAGACATAGAAACAAATCAACAAAAAGAACAAAGATTAACTGAAGCTAGTATTATATTCCTTTCAAAATTTTTCTTTAATGATTTAGATTTCACGGATATTCATGCTGTCACACAAGAATATTTTGAAAATATTGATATACTACGAATATATAAATACTTAAAAAAAATGATAGAAGAAGGTTTTAAAAAAGATATTAAAATAAATGATATGTTTCAAATAGCTAGGGATGAAAACTCGGAAAATCTTAATATGATGGCAAATAAGATATTAGAAATGAAAGAATACTATTTGAGCAAAAACTTGAGCAGTAACATGCACGCTCAACAATATGCTGCAGCTTTGCATATTTTAAAAGATAACTACAATGATAAAAAAATAAAGTTTTATCTAGAACAATGGAAGTTGGCTGAAACAAATGCTGAAAAGAAACAAATGGAAGAATTGATTAATGAAATAATAAAGAATAAATAGAGAGGTAAAAATGAGCAAAAAAAATGACAAAGAAAAAGATCTGAAAAATTCAAACGTCATACAAGACGACGAAGAGCTTATGTTAAATGTTGGAATTAATGAAATCGACGATTTTTCTAAAGCAACGATGACAGATTTAGATAATGAAAACTTAATGTTAAAAAAATCAAAAAAGGACCTTAAAGCTGTAAAAAAAACGAGGACAGAAGTTAGCGCTGATGACAGCGTAAAAATATATTTAAAAGAAATCGGTCAAGTTACTCTTTTAACTGCAGATAAAGAAAAAGAATTAGCGAAAACGATTAGAGACGGCTCCCCCGATGAAGCCAAAAAAGCATCTGATGAATTAATTACAGCAAACTTAAGATTGGTTGTTAGTATTGCAAAAAAATATTTAGGTAGGGGGATGTCTTTTTTAGATTTGGTTCAAGAAGGCAATATGGGGCTAATGAAAGCTGTAGAAAAATTTGATCCAGAAAAAGGTTTTAAATTTTCAACATATGCAACATGGTGGATTAGGCAAGCAATTACTAGATCAATTGCAGATCAGGCTAGAACAATCAGAATTCCTGTTCACATGGTGGAAACTATTAACAAGCTGACAAAAGTTTCTAGAAGCTTATTACAATTGCTTGGTAGAGAGCCAAATGCATTAGAAATTGCTGCAACAATGGGGATAACAGAAGCTAAAGTCATGGAAATTCAAAAAATAGCTCAAGATCCAGTTTCATTAGAAACGCCAATTGGTGAAGAAGATGATAGTTTATTGGGTGATTTTATAGAAGATACTAATGCTGTTCAACCCCTAGAAGCTGCAGAGCAAAGTATTTTAAGAGATGAAATAGAAAAAGTTTTAGATACTTTATCCCCTAGAGAAAAAATGGTAATTCTTCTAAGATATGGATTAAAGGATAAAAAACCTAGAACACTTGAAGAAGTCGGGAAAATTTTTAATGTTACAAGAGAGCGAATTAGACAAATAGAAGCAAAAGCTTTACGTAAACTAAAGCATCCGAGCAAACTCCAATATTTAAAAGATTTTATAGAAAGTTAGTTTAAAGTTTAGAGGTATTTTTAGATAATGAAGATAAGAGAAGTAATTGAAATAATTGAAGAAAAATATCCATTAAGTTTGCAAGCAGACTTTGATAATAGTGGATTGAAGTGCGGTAATGTAAATTCTAATTTAAGTGGCATTCTTATTACTTTAGATACTAATTTAGAAATCATTGAAGAAGCCAAAAGCAAAAATTGTAATTTAATTATTGAACATCATCCGACAATTTTTAATCCATTATATGAACTTGATTTTAATAATCCAAAGACAAATATACTATTTCATTGTTTAAAAAATGATATTTGTCTATATTCTGCACATACGAATGTAGATTTTGCAACGGATGGATTAAATGATTATTTTTTAAAACAACTTCTATGTGTTCCGATAGAAGTATCATTGATTGAGCCTACAGGATGCTTTCGTGTTGGAACACTAGAAAAAGAAACGAATCTCAGAACGTATGTTGAACAATTACAGCTGATATTTAATGAAAAACTTCTTTTTTTTGGTGATGAGAATAAAATAATAAAAACAGTTGCTTGTTCTAATGGTGCTGCTGGAAATGAAAATAATGTTTTTTTAACAAATACAATTGCAGATGTTTTTATCTCAAGTGAATTTAAACATAGTGCATTAATGTTGGCAAAAACTCTAAATTATGCTATAATTCAACTCAGTCATTTTGCTACTGAATCTGGTTTTTTAGACTTAATTTTTAAGATGCTTATACAAAAAGTTAATCATGATATAGTCTTTAAATCAAAGTTAAACAGCAATCCCTTGAGAGGTTTGGAAACATGAAAATAACAAATTTAGAAAATTTAAAATCTATACAAACAGTTGATATCGCTATTGCAAAACTTGCTTATTCTACTGCAAGTGATCCGATTTATAAAAATTGGCAAAAGGCTGTGATCATTTTAAAAAAATTAGAAGAAAGTAATGAGAAAAATAGTAACAAGCTCAATGAAACAGAAAATGAAGTGCTTAAAATAATTAATGAATTGAATGATTTTTATGAAAAAATCAAAATATCTATGGACAATGCAAAAAAATGCATGTCTACAGAATCGGAAGAAGCTGATGTTTTAATTGATAATTGTAATGAACTTATAGAGGTATTAAAAGGATACGAATATGACTTGAAAATTAAATTTGAAAACTTATCAGTTGCTAGAAATAATATTAGAACTTTTGAGGCAGAAAAATTAAGGGATTCTAAAAACAATGAAAAAATTCGTTTAGATATAAAAAAAGCTGATTTATACAATAGATATAAACAGTTGGAACAAAACTACAATGAGGAGAAAAAAAAATTAGAAGAAAAGCTAGAGCAATTAAAGGAAGCTTCTAATAAAGACGATTTGATTTTATATAACAAGGTAAAAAATCAAGTAAAAAAATTACCTATTATTGTTAGAAGAAACAATGACCTTTGTACTGGCTGTAACATGGAAATTTCTCCAACAGTAAAAAGTCAACTATCTAAAAATGGAGATTGCGCAATTTGTGAAGAATGTCATCGAATAATTTATTATGGAGATTAATAATATGGTTAAAATTAATAAAAATTATAATACTTTAAATCAAAGCTATCTTTTTTCTACAATAGCAAAAAAAAGGAATGAGTTCATTGAAAAAAATCCTAATCATAAGTTAATACGTTTAGGTATCGGAGATGTAACAAAACCATTAACAAAACCAATTGTCGATGCTCTTGTTAAAGCTAGCTTAGAAATGGGACAAGCAAGTTCTTTTAAAGGTTATGGTGATGAACAAGGATATGGTTTTTTGCAAAATGCAATTAAAAAATATTACAAAGATGTTGCTGCAGTTTTACTAGAAAATAATGAAATATTTATTTCTGATGGGGCTAAGAGTGATGTAGCAAACTTTACAGATTTATTTTCTAATGAAAATATTATAATTATTCCAGATCCTGTTTATCCTGTGTATTTAGATAGTAACATGATGCTTGGAAGAAAAATAGTATTAATAGAAGGAAATAAAAAAAATAATTTTAAACCTTTACCATATGAAGGTCTAAAAGGTGATATTGTGTATTTATGCTCACCTAATAATCCAACTGGAGCTGTCTATTCACATGATGAATTAAAACTCTGGGTTGATTTTGCCTTAAATAACAATATGTTAATATTATTTGACAATGCCTATGAAGCTTTTGTAAAAGATTCTAGTTTACCAAGAAGTATTTATGAAATTGATGGAGCAAATCAATGTGCTGTAGAATTTAACTCTTTAAGTAAAACTGCTGGATTTACTGGAACAAGATGTGGATATACCATTGTACCCTCAAATTTAATTTTTGAAAATAATAACTTAAATAAAATGTGGTTAAGGAGACAAACAACCAAATTTAATGGAGTTGCATACATAATACAAAAAGGTGCAGAAGCGGTCTTTTCAAAAGAAGGTTTAGCTACATGTATGGAAAATATTAATTATTATATGGAAAATGCAAAGTTAATATCAGGCACTTTGACAAAGTGTGGCATTTGGCATACAGGCGGAGTTAATTCACCATATATTTGGCTCGAATGTGGTATGGATAGTTGGGAGTTTTTTGATAAACTGCTCAATGAAGTGCAAATTGAAGGAACCCCTGGAAGTGGATTTGGAAAATGTGGTGAAGGGTATTTTAGATTAACAGCATTTAATACTCGTGAAAATACAATTGAAGCTATGCATCGATTAGAAAGGTTTTTTATTTGCAGTAAAAAACCCTAAATTAAATATTGAAAAAGTTTTTAATTTCAAAAAATAGTTAGTTTTGTATCTATAGCAACACAAACAATTAAAAATTAAAACATTAGGGGGAATAAAACCTAGTGTTTTTTATCGATTATCTACACATTATCTATATAATATGTTATATTAAATATAATGTTATTATCGAAATATTTTTGGAGGATATGATGAAAAATTATTGGAAAGATTTTTCTGTTTATAATATAAACACAATAGATAGATATGCTTCGGGTTTCCCTTTAGATTTAAAAGGAAATTATAAAACTCAATCTTTGAATGGGGTATGGAAGTTTAAGTTTTGCAAAAACATCAATGATGTTCCTAGTCAATTTTATTTACCAAATGCAGATATATCAAGTTTTGATGAAATAGATGTTCCGTCAAATTGGCAATTTAAAGGATATGATGTTCCAATTTATACAAACATTGTTTACCCATATGCTATAGAAAGTAGAAATTTATTAATGGTTCCTCACATATATGCAAGAAAAAATCCAATAGGCTGTTATCTAAAAGATTTTGAAGTAAAGGATACTAATGACAAAGTTTTTATAAATTTTGCTGGTGTTAATAGCAGTGCCGAAGTGTATGTTAACGGCGAATTTGTAGGATATTCTGAAAGCTCTTTTGATGAACAAGAGTATGACATAACAAATTTTGTAAAACCAGGGAAAAACATACTTGCTGTGATGGTTGCTAGATGGTGTACAGGCTCATATCTTGAAGATCAAGATATGTGGCGTTTAGCAGGAATTTTTAGAGATGTTACATTGATATATAAACCCTTGATTGAAATTTCAGATATGTATTTTTTTAGTGACTTTAATGTTGATTTAACAAAAGCTACACTAAATGGAAAAATTAACATTAAAAATAATGACAAAATTAGTTCTAAACTTAAGCTACATTTTTCCCTAAAATTTGATAAAGAAGTTGTCTTTTCTAGCGATTATGATATAAATGATGTTTCTATTCCTAATATAGAATTTAATTTGTCAGAAAATTTTGATGAATTTAAATTGTGGTCGCATGAATATCCTAATTTGTATGAAATAAAAATTGATTTATATGATGGCGATAAATTCTTAGATTCAAGAAAAACTAATTTTGGCTTTAGAAAAATTGAAATTGTGCCTATGCAATCTGATGGAAGTGGACCTTTTATATTGCTAAACGGAAAGCCTATTAAGTTTTGTGGTGTAAATAGGCATGATTTCCATCCTGAGTATGGACATGCTGTTCCGGCTAAATTAATTGAGGAAGATATTATACTTTGCAAAAGAAATAATATTACCGCTATTAGAACAGCTCATTATCCAAACACAAAGGCTTTTTATGATTTATGTGATAAATATGGCATATTAGTTATGTCGGAAAATAACCTTGAAACTCATGGTATATCGTATTTAATACCAAGAAGCAATAAAAAATGGAGTGAACAATGTTGTTATAGAATTAGAAACATGGTAAATACATTTAAAAATCATCCATCAATTATTAGTTGGTCTCTTGGAAATGAATCTGCTTACGGTAAATCTTTTATTAATATGAAAGAAGAAATTTTAAAAATAGATAAAACTAGATTTGTTCACTATGAAGCAGATTCGCGGTTGAAGTCCACTGATGTTTTCTCCAAAATGTATGCGAAATTAGAAAGCATGGAGATTATCGGTAAAAATAAGCCAATAAGACATGGTATGGATGTGTGGCGTTTAATAGGTGTAAAGCTAAAGCCAGAAGATTATAGAGATAAACCATTTATTCAATGTGAATACTCTCATTGCATGGGGAACAGTCTTGGTAATTTTAGCGATTATTGGGATGCATTTAAAAAGTATGATAGATTAGCCGGGGGCTTTATTTGGGATTTTGCTGATCAAACAATTAAACATACGAACGAAAATGGAATAATTGAATGGCGATACGGCGGAGATTTTGGTGATAAACCAAACACAGGTGTTTTTGCCTTTAACGGTATTGTAAGGGGAGATAGAAGCCCCAATCCAGCTTTATATGAAGTTAGGAAGCAATATCAACAAGTTGATATGTTTCTTAATCAAAATAAAATAATTTTTAAAAATAGATATTTATTTACTAATTTAGATGAATTTAATTGCAAACTTGAAATTTATATAGATGGAGAATTGTATCAGGAAGATGTAATAGCAATGCCTAACATTAAACCTGGTGAAGAAGGCGAGTTAAAGTTCAATTTTAATCATCGAGATATTAATCATCCACATGATGAAGTGAGTGTTGTAGTTTCTCTTTTAACAAGGTCTGCCTCCATGTATGCAGCTAAAAATTACTGTGTTGCATATGAACAAATGATTATTAAAAAATCTGATTTTACAGTTTGCAGTATCAAATCAAATTGTACATATATGCAAACAGATTTAGAAATAATAATTAAATTTGGGCAATGTACTGCAATTATTGATAAAAAAACTGGAAACATAATAAGCATTGATAAAAATGGTAGCGAGAGATTGAAGGAACCTTTTAGATTAAATTTCCATAGAGCAACTATTGATAATGATAGGCTACCACAAGTAGATTTAAAAATAGTAAGATGGTTTATTGGTGTGAATAGATTTAAAAGAGCTATAAAACGTTTGCGAGTAAAAAAATTAAATGTTTTTACATCTGAAGGGATGGTGAAAGTTTCTATTAATTGGAGAATGCCATATATGAAGGACTTGAAAACTTTATATTCATTTAATGGCGATGGTTCATTTGATGTTGAAATGAAAGTTGTTCCTTATGTGAATTTAGTACGATATGGCTTTACTCTTGCTTTGAGAGAAGATGTGAAGCAAGTTAGCTTTTATGGAAAGGGACCATTTGAAAATTATTGTGATAGAGCAACGGGAGCTTTAATTAAAAAATATAATGGAAATGTTGATGATTTTATGCATGACTATTTAAATCCACAAGAAAATGGAAATCATACAGAAGTTAGATGGCTACAGTTAGGCAATGAGGTCAACGGGATGAAATTTACAGCTATCTCTAAACCATTTGAAGCAAGTGTGCATCCTTACACACTTGAAATGTTAGATGATGCAAAGCATTTGCACGAATTAGAAAATTTGGATTATTTAACTATTAATATTGATGGCAAGCAAAGGGGTGTAGGAGGAGATGTTCCTGCTATAGCATTTACAAAGCCTCAATATAAAATTTTACCTAACCAACTTCACACTTTAAACTTTAGAGTAAAAATACAATAATGAGAGGGTTAGTTCTAGAGGGTGGTGGAGTGAAGGGGGCCTTTCATGCAGGGGTGTTAAAGGCATTGTTTGATTATAAGCATAAATGCACTTTTAATGGTGTTGTAGGAACTTCAATTGGAGCTTTAAACGGAGCTCTAATTGCACAAAATGATTTTCAATCTTGTTATAACTTATGGGAAAAAGTTACACCTTCTTTAGTCATCGATGTTGATGATTCGGAAATTGGAAAAGCCATTGCTGGTCATTATTCTATTTCCACAATTAAATATTTTTTAAAAACTGCCTATAAAACAATTGGGAACAAGGGTTTTTCGATTGATAAACTCAAAGAATTAGTAGACGAGTATATTGATGAAGAAAAGATAAGAAATTCAAAAATAATTTTTGGATTAGTAACAGTTAACATTACTGATAATTGGGAAGCTTTAGAACTTTTTGTAGAAGATATACCAGTAGGTAAAATTGGCGCTTATATCATGGCTAGTGCATATTATCCTGCTTTTAATCGCCCAGAAATCAATGGGAAACGATATATTGATGGTGGTATTTACAACAATCTTCCAATTAATCTACTTATTAGAAAAGGGTTTGAAAATTTGCTTGTGATAAGAACAATGTCTAAAATGCCAAATAAAAATACAATTGATGGTAGCATACAGATTGATTACATTGAACCATCAGAAGACCTAGGCCGATCCTTTGATTTCACAAAAAAACATGTAGCTTATTTGTTAAAATTAG
This sequence comes from Clostridiales bacterium, assembly GCA_012800525.1. Classification (GTDB taxonomy): domain Bacteria; phylum Bacillota; class Clostridia; order Christensenellales; family DTU072; genus JAAZJD01. The sequence continues at coordinate 27,786 of JAAZJD010000075.1, read as the reverse complement.
GCTATTTTGATGGACTTAGGTATATACATAATTATCTTGGTAAAAAATATTATATAAAAAATACAAGCTTGACTTTTTCAAACAATCTAGCTAAAAATTTTAAAAATTTTTATGAAAATAACATTTCTGATACGGGGTTTAGTTATGCTGAATACATTGCAGTTATTAAACAGAAACATGAAATATCTGTTTTAAATAGTGACCTAGATGCTGTTTTAGTCCTTTTAGAACAAGTAGCTATTAAAATGAAAATAAAAAAATTTAAAATTTATTCGATTAAAGAATTTGTAAAAATTATATCCAACTCTATAATAGAAAGTGAGGACTTAACTATCTTTGAAAAATTTTTAATTAAAGAATGTAAAGAAAACTAAAGAACATAAAGAAATTATAAGGTGTATCAAAATGAAAGAAAAAAACAGTAAAAACATCACTCAATATGATAATGACGACAAATTAAATAATCCAAAAGATTTGTATGAAGGTAAGTCATCATTAAATGAACAAGAATGCATAGATAACAAAAATAAAATTAAAAATATCATTAAAAAACTTTCTAATCGTTGGTTTATTGAAGCTTTTTCTGGTATGGCACAAGGCTTATTTGTTACTTTAATTGCTGGTACAATAATTAAACAAATAGGAAATCTGTTTTTATTAATTCCAACAAAGGCTGGGCAAAATTTTGGCAACGCTTTGGTTTTTATAGGAAATATAGCAACTATTTTAATGGGAGCAGGAATAGGAGTCGGTATAGCCAAAAGTCTTAAAGCTAAAAATTTAACAATGTTTTCTGGATTAGTTGCTGGTTTAATTGGTGCCTATGCAATGAAATTTATTTCTGGCACACCATGGGATACATTGGCTGGCTCCTTTTTTATGAAAGCAATTCCAGGTGATCCAATAGGAGCATATGTTTGCGCACTAATTGCCACTGAGATTGGTATATTAATTGAAGGAAAAACTAAAATAGATATAATCTTAGTGCCTTTGACTGTAATTTTTACTGCAATTATAGCTACTTATATAGCATGGCCTGCAATAAAATTAGTTGAAATAATAGCACTTGGAATTGAAAAAGCAACATCTATTACACCTTTCATTATGGGAATCTTAATATCTGTTATTATGGGCATATTATTGACTATGCCCACATCTTCTGCAGCAATTTGGATATCAATAGCATCTACTAATTCTTCTGATGCTATGCTTATTGCTGGCGGTGCTGCTGTTGTTGGATGTGCATCACATATGATTGGGTTTGCTGTAGCAAGCTTTAGAGAAAACGGAATTGGAGGGTTAGTAGCTCAAGGATTGGGTACTAGTATGCTTCAAATACCAAATGTAATGAAAAATCCTAAAATAATGTTGCCCGCCATAGTTTCAAGTGCTATAGTAGGACCTCTTTCTACAACTGTTTTTAAACTAAGGTGTGGTGCGACTGGCGGTGGGATGGGAACATCGGGTCTTGTTGGAGTAATTAATACAATTGATAATTCATCTGGAGTTATTCCTGCTTGGAAAATAGGACTAGGAATAACATTATTAATGTTTGTTCTTCCTGCTATAATATCATTTGTTGTTTCAGAAATACTAAGGAAGTTTAACTGGATAAAAGAAAACGATATGAAAATATAAAACATATTTAACGGTGCTTTAATGAAAAAAATATTATTATTAGATTGTCATAGTTTAATTAATAGGGCCTTTTATGCAATACGTGAAATGAGGACCATTGATGGGTTCCCAACTAATGCTATATATGGTTTTTTTAGAATGTTAGCTAATATAATTGAAATTCAACAGCCAACTCATATTGGTGCTGTTTTTGATATGAAAGGACCGACTTTTAGAAATAAAATTTACTCTGATTACAAAGCCACTAGAAAGCCAACCCCAGAAGAACTAATAATACAAATAGATGAAATTAAGTCAATTTTACTTTCTTTGGATATAAAAGTTATTGGCAAAAGTGGATATGAAGCAGATGATGTAATAGGCACTATTGCAAAATCTTTTTCTGATTATGTGGTAATTTTAAGTGGTGATAAAGATTTATATCAGCTAGTGGATTCAAAGACAGATGTGTTGTTTACAAAAAAAGGTGTTAGCGACATAGAGAAAGTGAATGAAAAATATTTATTTAATCAAGGTTTTACTGCTCAAAAAATAATAGAATATAAAGCTTTAGCTGGTGATACTGCGGATAATATTCCTGGAGCAAAAGGTATTGGAGCAAAAACTGCCGAAAAATTACTTACACAATTTGATACAATTGAAGAAATTTATTCAAATTTAAATAATTTAGATATTTCTACAAAGCTTAAGGAGAAACTGATAGAGTCAAAAGAGATCGTTCTTATTTCTAAAAAGTTAGCTACAATTGATACTAGTGTTCCGCTTCAACTAAATTTAAATGATTTTATTTTTAACAAATCTATCACAAATGAATTTGTACAAAGAATGACAAACTTAGAGAGCATAACACTAATTGATAGATATAAGGAAATTTTAGATGCTTCTTCATTGAGCATTCCAGCCAGTCAAGCTACTGAAATTAATGATATAAATGATTTAAAAAATATTCTTAAAAAGGTTGATTGGGAGATTAGTTTTTATTTGACTGACGACATAAATTTTAATGTAGGTGAAAAAACATATGTTGTCAAATCACAAAAAACTCTCCTAGATGAAGGCGTTAATTTTGATGAAGCTATAATTGAATTTAAACGAATTTTCGAAGATACGGAAATTAAAAAAATTTTGTTTGATGCTAAAGATTTAATGCATAAATTAAAGCCGTATAATATCTCTATTTGTGGTTTTTTTGATGATTGTTTACTAAAACAATATTTAATAAATAGCTCAAGAACACCCAAAGATATAAAAACGCTTTTTGCTATATATAAAATAACAGATGGAACAGCATTAGATTTAAAAAATATTAGTGTTGAACAAGATAAGATTTTAAAAGATCAAGCTTTATGGAGACTATATGTTGAGTTTGAGCTACCTTTAATTAGTGTTTTATTTGAAATGGAAAATGCTGGATTTAAGGTCGATTTGGATGCTTTAAATGCACTAGGCTTGGAATATTTGAACATTTTAAGTAAATTAACTAATCAAATTCATAAAATTGCTGGTAAAAATTTTAACATAAATTCAAATCAACAATTAGGTGAAGTTTTGTATGATGACTTAAATTTAATGCCTAGCAAAAAAACAAAAACAGGATACTCAGTTTCAGCAGAAACTCTAGAATTGTTAGATCATCCAATTATTCCATTAGTTCTTAAATATAGACAATATATGAAGTTAAATTCAACATATATTCAAGGTATGCGGGCTCAAATAAATCAAAAAACCAAAAGAATACATACAGTGTTTAATCAGTTTGTAGCTGTTACGGGTAGGTTGTCATCAACGGAACCAAATATGCAAAATATTCCTATTAAAACTGAAGAAGGTAGAGAGATTCGAAAAGTTCTTATCCCAACTGATAATTGGTTTTTAATTTCTGCAGACTACTCACAAATTGAGTTAAGACTTTTAGCTCATTTTTCTCAAGATGAGACAATGGTTAAATTATTTGAAGAAAATATTGATATTCATACAGGTACTGCTGCCCAAATTTATAAAACACCAATAGGTATGATTACAGACAACATGCGAAGAAATGCTAAAGCTGTAAATTTTGGAATAATATACGGCATTAGCAATTTTGGGCTAGCTAAAACTATTGGCATTCCTCAATACCAAGCAAAAAATTTCATAGAAACATATTTTAATACTTTTCAAAGAATAAAACCGTATATGGACTCCAATGTAAAGTTTGCAAAAGAAAATGGTTATATTAGATCTTTGTCAGGCAGGATTAGATATTTTGATGAGTTTAAATCTAATAATAAAATGCTACACAACTTTGCAGCTAGGGCCGCTATGAATATGCCTCTACAGGGATCTGCTGCTGATATAATTAAATTAGCAATGATAAAAGTAAACAAAGAACTAAAAAACAATAATTTAAAATCTAGACTAATTTTACAAGTACATGATGAACTTATACTAGAATGTCCTAATGAAGAAATTGAATGTGTATCTTCGTTATTAAAATCTAGTATGGAAAATGTAATAAAATTAAATGTCCCACTGGTTGTAGATGTTAAAATTGGGAACAATTGGTTTGAATTAATGTAACTAAAATTGGATGTTTTGGGGAAACAAGGAGGAGTTTTTATGTTGATAGCAATAACAGGCGGAATAGGAGTAGGCAAATCTATAATCATAGATGAACTGAAAAAATTAGGAGCAAACACCATAAAAACCGATGAAATCAATAATGAGCTATTGTCTCAGCCACATTATATTAAACTTATTAATGAAGAATTTCCTGGGATTGTGGAAAATGGACAAATTAATAAATTAAAATTGAAGGAACTTATTTTTAATGATGAATCGATGAGATTAAAGCTAAATGGTATTGCTCACCCTTTAATTATTCAACAAATAATTAAAGAAAGTAATAAGTTTGACTTATTATTTGTAGAAATTCCCTTATTATATGAAAGCAATGCAAAAGATATTTTTGATCAAATTTGGTTCGTAAAGTCTGGCTATGAAGATAGGTTAAGTAGAGTTATGAAAAGAGATGGACTTAGCTCTAGTTTTACAAGTAGAATAATTCTTGCTCAGGCTGAAGAAGATAATTGTGAACATATAGCCGATTATATAATTAACAATGATAAAGATATTACACATATAAAATCATTAATTAAAGAATTGTGGGACAAACTATCAAAGAATAATACGGCTAATTCTCAATGAAAACAATTTTACATTGTGATATAAATAATTTTTTTGCATCCGTTGAAGTAATTTTAAATCCAGAACTAACTAATAAACCTGTAATTGTCTGCGGGGATCCGGAAAATAGAAACGGGATTGTTCTTGCAAAATCTCAAAAAGCTAAAGAATGTGGAGTTAAAACTGCTGAAACTCTGGCTATCGCCATGAAAAAATGCCCAGATGCTATTTTAGTAAAACCTTCTTATGCAACATATATTACATATTCAAAAAAATTTTTTAATATATGTTTTCAATATAGCAATTTAATAGAAAGTTTTGGTATAGATGAGTGCTGGATTGATATTACACACTTAGTTAGCAAAAATAAAAAGGAATACATTATTGCAAAGGAACTTTCAAGAAGAGTAAAAAACGAATTAGGTTTAACTGTCTCTATTGGTATTTCATTTAGTAAAACATTTGCAAAAATTGGTTCTGATTACAAAAAACCAAATTGTATAACCGAAATTACTGTTGATAATCATCAGTCATTAATTTATCCTCTACCTATCGAAACTTTGCTCAATGTTGGATGTTCTATGAAAAATGTGCTACATAAATTTAATGTTTTCACAATTGGTGATTTAGCAAATTTGCCGGAAGAAATAGTTGTTAAACATTTTAATAAAAATGGTCAAGATTTGTATTTAAAAGCAAAAGGCATTAATGATGATACAATAGAAAGCATTTTTGACAAAAAAAATCTTCCCAAAAGCTTAGGTAATGGCTGTACTTTATCAGAAGATATCTTTACTTATAGCGATGCCTCAAAAATTATTTTAGCATTATCTCAATATATTTCTTTTAGATTAAAAGCTAAAAATTTTTTAGCAAATGGTGTAAAATTAACACTAAAATTGTCCAACTTAAAAGTTATATCAAAACAATCCTTAGGTAATAACAGTTTTAATTCTGCCGATTCAATAAAGTTTATTTCATTAGAACTTTTATCCCAAATATATAATTTAGGGGGAAGCTCTCTAGGTATTAAAGCAATAACAATTCATATGCTAAATATTCAAAGCATAAATATAAACCAACTTTCATTTTTAGAAAATTTGAAATTTTTAAATAATCTTGAAACTAAGGTGTTTGATATAAAGAAAAAACATGGTTACGATAAACTCATTCGCGGAACTGATATGGAAAATAATATAAATTTGAAATTACAAAAAATCGAAAAAGAAAAGTTTTTTTCTTTTCAAGTTTTCGATGTAGATTTTTAAGTTCATAAAAACATATATTTTAAATTTAATCATAAAAAACGACTAGTGTTTGCGGTATCTTTTTAATAAGGAAAAATGAAATCAATCCGATTGATAGTCCAGAAATAATAGCCAATAACAATAAGTAGGGCATAAGAGCAAATACGCTTATGGAGGAGAGAACAAATGATGCTACTATTAGTTGGATTAAATTGTGTACTATTGCGCCAAGCACACTAATTATTACTAAACTTAATTTTTTTAGATTTATTAGGGTTGCATTTGATATGGTTGAAATTAAACTCGCTGGCAAAGAATATATAATCATAATTGGGTTGCCAATCATAAGTGGAACTATTATGGACTTTAATAAAGAAATAATTAATGATTCTTTCCATGAAAAAACAACAATTATAAAGATCAAAATCAAATTAGAAAGTCCAATTTTAATAAATGGAAGAAATGGAATAATTGGAGGAATTAAATTTTCTATCACTCCAAGGATAAGAGCTAAAGTTAGGAAAATAGATGTAATACTTAATTTTTTAATTTTAATATTTTTATTATTCATTTGTGATTTTGATCAATTTATATTACCTGTATAATAGTTATTGTTCTTGTTATCATCAATAACGATTAAAATTTTTTTAGGAGCACAAACAATAATTTGATTTGATTTTGATATAGCGCCAGTTTTAACACAAATTTGATTAGGACAATCACTCTCTATAATTGATATTTTTTGTGACTCTATTTTAATAACAATATTATAATCATCAAGTTTTATTACTTGATTTTTTCCTAAGTTAAAAGTCATTTTAACTTCAGAATCAACAATAAGTTTAGCTTCATTTCCTTTTTTTGCTGTAAATATTAATATAAGAGAAATTGCTATTATTATGATTAAAGCAATTAAAAAAATAATATCAATTTTTTTTATTATTTCCCTTTTTTTATAATAGTTTAAATTATTTTTATTATTCATTCTTTTAAAACACTTGGAACTTTTTATTCCCAATGATAGCATATGTTCCATCTTCATGAATAAGTAAAGTGCTATATTCTTCAAATTTTTTGGATTTTAAGCTACTTTCTATGACATTTTTATCTTCTATCATAAAAACTGTTGAAAGAACATCACAAATTTCAGCTTTAGGACCAATAACAGTTACTGAAACAACGGGATTATCTTGATAAAATCCAGATGGATAACCATTGGATGGATCAATAATATGATGATATCTTTTTGTGTTATCTCCTTTCAGGTAATAAAACCTATAATAATCACCGCTTGTAGCAATTGCTTGATTTTTAATTTTAACTTCTGCAAATATTTGATCTTTTTTTCTTGGATGTAATATTCCAACATTAATTTCTTTTTTACTTCTTATTGTGCCACCAATATCTACAACTTTATTATTGCTTTTTATCATGTCAAATATTTGATCAACAGCAAATCCTTTGGCTATTGCTCCAAAATCTAGCTTAGATTCATCTTGACTTTTTGTAATGTTTTTTTGATTTATTGTAAAATTATCTAGAGAACATATAGAAAGTATTTGTTCTATTTCATCATCACTTGGAATTTCTTCTATATTAGGGGAATAGTCAATGACAAATTCATGATTAAGTTTCCATTTTTCAATCAAAGGATATATTGCAGGATTAAAACTATTAAAACATTCATTCATTTCTTTACTAACATTAAACAAATGTTCAAAATCTAAGCCTACATTAACTGGTATATTCGCTTTTGATTGATTTACAATATTAATTTCAGAATTAGGGTAGTTGTATATGTTGGCGGATATATTGCTTTCAATATCTTTTAATCTTTGTTTGATAGTTGACATTTCTTTTGTGGTAACTCCTTCGATTTTAAACCCGGTGTAAAAAATCACACCTTGTAATGTTTGATGTGTGCAACCACTTAATCCAAAAAAAGAAAAAATAACAAACATCGATAAAATGCAAATGCTTATTATTTTATAACATTTTGTTTTCATATCCTTAAATACTTTATGTTATATTAGCTTAAAACTGGACGTAAATTAACGCTTGGATAGCAAAAACCAATAGTGTTAGGTCCACAATGAGCTCCAATGACAGGACCTACATCATATTGCCATATCTCAATTTCTGGCCTCGCTAATTTGATTTGTTGTTCAAGTCTTTTAGCATCTTCAAGACAGTCGCCGTTTAAAATAATTAAAGGCAAAGCTGCAGATGAATCAAAAGATTGTATAACTTCATCTACCATTATACTAAAAGCTTTGTTCCGGCCTGTTACTTTCGCTGCAGGCTTTAATTTCCCTTCTTGAGATAATTTGATTATTGGTTTAATTTGTAAAATTCCTCCAAAGAATGCTTCAGCTGAAGTTAGGCGTCCTCCGCGTCTTAGATGTTTTAGGTCATCCACAACAAAGGTCTCGTTTATTTTATCCCTCAACATATCAAGTTTTAAACAAACATCTTTAACATTTAACCCTTCATTGAGCAATTTTGCGGCTTTAATTACAAGCAATCCTGTTGCCATACTAATCGCCTTTGTGTCATATCTTGTAAATTTAAAATCAGGATATTTTTTTCTAATTTCTTTTAAAGCTATCTCCATGTTGTTAAATGTCCCTGAAAATTCGGAACCAAAACTAACATAAAAAACCTCGGCTCCCTTTTCAGCCCAAGGCATAAAATAATTAACATATTCAGCTGGATTTAGTGCTGCTGTAGAGGCTAGTATACCTGCTCTTAGTTTATTAAAAAATTCTTTTGAATTGAAGTTTTCACCCAAATCAGCAAGATATTCAACACCATCTATAGAATAGGGCATTTTTATAACATCATTTTCTATTCCAAGCTCTTTAGCAATATCAAATCTAAGCTCACTGTCCGTATCGTAAAAAAACTTAATCATTTTAGAAACCCTCACTCATTTATTTCATTATCAATAACACATTGTCAATAATGCAAGTTTATCAAATATAGTTAATTTTGTAAACTTAACTCTATTCTTAAATGTTTTATTAACATAATTTTTATATGAGATCCCCCCTATAAAATTAAAACAATTTATAATTAATCCCCTCTATCTATTATAATTTTACTGCACAGTATTATTAATTTAGCATGCATTATACTTGAAAGAATCCACCATAACATATATAATTTTTATAATTAATATTTTATGTTTGTGAGGTATATGTGAGTAAGGCTGATTTAATTTTTATAGACAATGTAAAATCAATAATTGACAATGGATTTTCTGATGACAATTTAAATGTAAGACCTAGATGGACAGATGGAACACCTGCACATACAAAAAAACAGTTTTGCATTGTCAATAGATACAATTTAAAAGAAGAATTTCCAATATTAACTATACGTAAAACATTTTTTAAAAATTGCATTGATGAAATGTTGTGGATTTGGCAAAAGAAATCCAACAACATTAACGATTTAAATTCAAAAATTTGGAATTCTTGGGCCGATGAAAATGGTTCAATTGGCAAAGCTTATGGTTATCAACTTTCAGTCAAACATAAGTACAAAGAAGGTGAATTTGATCAAGTTGATAGAATTTTGTTTGATCTAAAAAATAATCCACAATCTCGAAGAATAATGTCTAATATTTATGTTCACAATGATTTACATGAAATGGCTCTATATCCTTGTGCATATTCATTAACATTGAATACTTCTGGGAACACTTTAAATGCAATATTAAACCAAAGAAGCCAAGATATGTTAACTGCAAACAACTGGAATGTGGTGCAATATGCTGTTTTGGTTCATATGTTTGCTCAAGTCAATAATATGGAAGTTGGAGAATTTGTGCATGTAATAGCAGATGCTCATATATATGATAGACATATTCCAATAGTAGCGGAAATTATTAAAAATCCAGTATATGCTGCCCCAAAGTTTGAAATAAATAAAGATGTGAAAAATTTTTATGATTTTAAGGTTGAAGATTTTAAACTGATAGATTATAAATATACGCCACTCGATAAACGTATAGAGGTAGCAATTTAAGGAGTTGAATTATGAATGTAATAGTATGTGTTGATAACAACTGGGGTATAGGAAAAAACAATGGTTTGCTTTTTCATTTACCAAAGGATTTACAATATTTTAAAGAAAAAACAAAGGATAAAGTTGTAGTAATGGGGGGCAACACTCTTCTTTCTTTACCTGGAAGTAAACCTTTACCCAAAAGAAAAAATATCGTATTATGCGATGAATTTGAAAGATCTGATTGTACTGTTGTTGATACAATAGAAGAATTAAAAATTGAACTTAAAAAATATAACAGTGAAGATATCTTTATTATAGGTGGGGCAATGTTTTATGCCACTATGCTTGACTATTGTGATAAAGCATATGTTACAAAAGTAGATAGTGTTTGTGATGACGCTACAGTTTTTTTCCCAAATTTAGACGATAAGCCTAACTGGATAATAAAATCCATTGGTGAGCCACTAGAAGATCAAGGATATATCACAAGATATTATACTTATGTGAATAACAACAAAAAATCATTCCTATAACATCTAAAATTAAATTTTAAAAACACAGGAGAACAGCATGAATAAAATAAAAATGAAAACGCCTTTAGTTGAAATAGACGGAGATGAAATGACAAGAATACTATGGTCAAAAATTAAAGAAATTCTTATCAAGCCGTATGTTGATTTAAAAACTGAATATTATGATTTGAGTTTATCTAATAGAGAAAACACCCAAGATAAAGTTACTGTTGACTCTGCAAACGCAATCAAAAAATATGGTGTTGGAGTTAAGTGTGCTACCATTACACCAAATGCCCAAAGAGTAATTGAATATAATTTATCAAAAATGTGGAAATCTCCAAATGGAACCATTAGGGCTATACTTGATGGCACTGTTTTTCGAGCACCAATACTAATAGATGGAATTACTCCGTTAGTTGCAAACTGGAAAAAACCAATAATTATTGCAAGACATGCACATGGAGATGTTTATTCTGCAGTTGAAATGAAGGTTGATGATAAAGCAAAAATATCCTTAGAATCTGATTTAGGAACAAAATTATTAGTAAAAGATTTTTCATCTCCTGGAATTGTTCAAGCAATGTTCAATACCGATGAAAGTATAGCAAGTTTTGCACACAGTTGTTTTAAGTATGCATTAGATAAAAAACTTGATTTATGGTTTAGCACAAAAGATACAATTAGTAAAATTTATGATCATAGATTTAAAGATATATTTGGAGAAATATACAACAAATTTTACAAAAATGATTTTGAAAAAAATAATATTGAATACTTTTATACATTAATTGATGACGCTGTGGCTCGCGTAATGAGATCTCATGGTGGTTTTATTTGGGCTTGCAAAAACTATGATGGTGATGTAATGAGTGATATGTTAGCTACAGTTTTTGGTTCATTAGCTATGATGACTTCTGTGCTTGTTTCACCAAATGGTCAATATGAATATGAAGCAGCACATGGAACTGTTACTCGCCATTATTATAAGTATATTAATGGAGAATATACTTCTACAAATTCTGTAGCTACAATTTTTGCTTGGACAGGTGCTTTGGCAAAACGCGGTGAAATAGATGATATACCGCAATTGATTGATTTTGCTAAAAATTTAGAAAGTGCTACCAAAAAAACAATTGAAAAAGGAATAATGACAGGGGATCTTGTGGGATTATTTTCAAAAATAGGAATAAATCCCAGAAAAGTTGAAAGTTTTGAGTTTTTAAAAGAAGTTAAAAAAACATTGGAAAATTTATATAATGTATAGTGTCAAAATATTTCAAGTCGGGTTAATGTCAAATAACTCTTATTTAATATATGATAAGAATACAGGAGAAGGTGTGGTTATTGATCCTTCTTTGGCATATAATAAGATTTCTTTATTTTGCAAAGAAAATAATTTAACTGTATCAAAAGTTCTATTAACACATGGACACTATGATCACATATATGATACTTATTTATTTCAACGAGAAAATGCCAAAGTTTTTGCTCATAAAAGTTCTCTTTTTAACATAAATTCGGAATATGCAAAACATCAACTGTTCAAAAAAAGAAAGATTTCTCCTCAAATAGATATTTTTATAGAGGATAATCATGTGATTCCCTTGTTAAACGATCAAATTAAAGTTATGCATACTCCTGGTCATTCTGAGTGTAGTTGTTGTTTTTTATTGCAAAACTATATATTTTCGGGGGATACATTATTTAAACAAACATACGGAAGATATGATTTTGAAGATTCATCTTTTGATAAATTAAAACGCTCATTAATGCAAATACTAACTATACCTGAAAATTTAATCGTTTGTCCTGGACATGAAGATATATCATCTCTTGATGAAGAAAAAAAACATAATCCTATTTTATTGGTATTGTAAAATATGAACTCTTTACAAATTTCTTTAAAGTGTAGCTTATTACCCTTTTTAAATGATATTTTAGATGTAATTAGAGCTTATCAACCATACATTGAGATTATTCAAGATAGTGAAAATATATTTATTATTGAAACTCAAGAAGATGATTTTACCTACAGTTATAGAATAAGTTTTAAGAGTTATGAAGATGATTTTTCTTTTAAAAAAGGTGGAAACACTTTAAATGATAAAAGAAACTTTAAAAAAATAATAAAGAATTCAATTTACAACATTTTAAAAAATGAACTTAATTTTGGATTGCCATATGGTTCTCTTACTGGAGTAAGACCCACTATTGTGGGAAGAAAAGCAAGTAATCTTAATGAAATTAGTAATTATTTAATTGAAGAATATGATGTATCTAAATATAGAGCAAAACTATTGCAAGAAATTATATTTAATCAAAACAAAATATATGAATTAGAACAAAAAAATATTTGTTTATATATTAATATTCCATTTTGTCCAAGCCGATGTTCATATTGTTCCTTTGTATCAAATGAAATTAATAAAGTTAAGAGTTTAATCAATCCATATGTTGAAGTATTAGAACAACAAATAGATGAATTTCTAGAATTATATATAAAACAAAATTTAATTTTGAAAAGTATATATGTAGGTGGCGGGACACCAAGTTGTATAGAATTATTTTTGATAGAAAAAATTATATCAAAAATCTCAGGTTTTAATTGTGAATTTACTTTTGAAGCAGGGAGACCTGAAACAATTACCAAAGAATTATTAACTTTGTTACAAAAAAACAATGTAAATAGAATATCCATTAATCCTCAGTCTTTTTCTATAAAAACCCTTTCTCAAGTTAATAGAAATTCTTCAATTGAAAAAATATATGAAGCTTTTAAACTTGCAAAACAATATGAGTTTTGTATTAATTCTGATTTAATTATTGGATTAGACGGTGAAATGGAAAATGATATTTTAAACTCTATTCAAGAGTTAGCTGCCTTAAACCCTGAAAATATAACCATTCATTCACTAAGCATAAAAAAGGGCTCAAAAATGTTTGAAAAAGGCAACAAAAAGCCTATATATGGGTTAGAAGATTTTTTAATCAATTGCTATAATTATTTAAAAGCAAATAGTTATGTGCCTTATTATCTATACCGTCAAAAAAATACTTTGGACAACCTAGAAAATATTGGATTTTCGAAAATAGGGAAAGAATGCATTTATAATATTTTGAATATGGAAGATATTTGTAGTATATATGCCGTAGGGGCAGGAGCAATTAGCAAGTTAGTTGATGTAAATACCAATTATATTGAAAGAAAATCTTATCCTAAAGATATTAAACAATTTTTAAAATTTTTTAACAAGCTATAAAATATTAACTTTATTTTAATTTACTTATTATTACATATATGCTATTCTAATTGAAGAATTACGCACTACTTGGTTTTAAAAACATTTTATTACTAGGGGTGTCGCGAATAATCTCATTGAGAAAAGGAGTACAATATGAAAAAAGAAGAAAAACAAGCAATTATCAGTCAACATGCACGTTCAGAAGGTGACACAGGTTCACCAGAGGTACAAATAGCAATATTAACCACACGCATTAATGAGTTAACAGAACACTTGAAAGCTAATAAAAAGGATTTCCATAGTAGAAGAGGGATGCTAAAAATGGTTGGAAGAAGAAGAAATCTATTGAACTATTTAAAGAGAAAAGATGTTGAAAGATATAGAGCAATAATAGCTGAATTAAATTTAAGAAAATAAAAATGTGGCTTATTGCCATATTTTTTTATTTTTTACATAGCATAAAATGTTGCAATTAGGAGGAATTAATGAAGGAAAGTAAAATTTTTAAAATGACAATTGGTGGAAGAGAAGTAACGGCTGAAATTGGTGGATACTGCTCTCAAAGTAACGGACAATGTATAGTTAGATGCGGCGAAACAGTTGTTATGACAAATGTAACGATGTCAAAAACACCAAGAGATAATGTTGATTATTTCCCGCTGGGCGTTGATTATGAAGAAAAAATGTATTCAATAGGAAAAATACCAGGAGGATATAAAAAGCGAGAAGGTAGAGCTAGTGATAAAGCAATTTTAACTGCAAGACTGATAGATAGGCCCTTAAGACCATTATTTCCTAATGGTTTTTATAACGATGTTTCAGTTATATCTACCCCTTTATCTGTAGATATGGAAATACCGCCAGAAGTGTATGCTATGATAGGCAGTTCCATAGCACTTTCTGTGTCTGATATCCCTTTCCAAGGACCTACAGGCTCTGTTGTTGTGGGACTTGTAGATGGAAAATATATTATTAATCCAGATTCTAAGGAAAGAGAAAAATCGAGATTAGCTTTGACATTGAGCGGCACTAAAGACGCTGTTATGATGGTTGAAGCTGGTGCCTTCGAAGTTTCTGAAGAAGAAATGCTAAAAGCAATATTGTTTGGACATGAAGAAATTAAAAAAATAGTTGAATGGATTGAAAACATCCAAAAAGATGTTGGGAAAACAAAAGTAACCCCGTTATTGAAAGAAGTTGATTCGCAACTTAGAAAAGATGTAGAAGCCTTTTCTCAAGAAAAAATAAATTATATGTTCGATACTTTTATAAGAAATGAAAGAGAAAAAAGGGAAGAGGAAATCAATGCTGAAATACAATCACACTTTGAAGAAAAGTATCCTAATTCTTTTTCTGATATCAATTTAGTGTTAGATGACATGAAGAAAGATAAAGTTAGGACTATGATTACTGAAAAAGGAATTCGTCCAGATGGAAGAACCCCTACTCAAGTAAGAGATATTTGGTGTGAAGTAGGGCTCCTACCAAGAGTACACGGCTCAGCTGTTTTTACAAGAGGGCAAACACAAGCACTTACAGCCACAACATTAGGTACTATTTCAGAAGTTCAACGCCTTGAATCTTTAGATGAAGATATTTTTAAAAGATATATGCATCACTATAACTTTCCTGGTTATAGTGTAGGGGAAGCAAAACCTCTAAGAAGCCCAGGAAGACGTGAAATTGGTCATGGAGCTCTAGCAGAAAGAGCATTAGAGCCCGTATTACCATCTGAAGAATGTTTCCCATATGCAATTAGAACTGTCTCAGAAATACTTTCTAGCAATGGTTCAACATCTCAAGCAAGTGTATGTGGCTCAACACTATCCTTAATGGATGCAGGCGTTCCATTAAAAGCCCCTGTAGCTGGTGTTGCAATGGGATTAATAAAAGATGAAAAAAATAAAATTATACATATATTGACAGACATTCAAGGCATTGAAGACTTTTATGGTGATATGGACTTTAAAGTTGCTGGCACAAAAGATGGTATTACGGCAATACAAATGGACATAAAAGTTTCCGGTATAGATGAGAAAATTTTAACTCTTGCATTGGAGCAAGCTAGAATAGGAAGACTACATATTTTAGAAAAAATGCTTGAATCAATAAAAGAGCCTCGTGAAACCGTGAGCAAGTATGCACCTAAAATTGTTAACTTTAGCATTGACCCTGATTACATAAAAGATGTTATAGGGTCAGGGGGGAAAGTAATCAATAAAATTATTGATGAAACTGGAGTTAAAATTGATATTGATGATGATGGGAATGTTTTTATAGCATCCCAAGATTTAGAGATGGCTAATAAAGCAAAATGTATTATTGAAAATATAACTTATGAACCTAAAGTCGGAGATGAAATTATTGGTAAAGTTTCTAAAATATTTGATTTTGGTGCTATGGTTGAAGTTTCAGCGATAAAAGAAGGAATGATTCATATTAGTAAGCTTATAAAGGGAAAAAGAGTGGAAAAAGTTACCGATGTTCTCAATATTGGTGATGTAGTTAAAGTTGATGTTATTAAGCTTGATGAAAAAGGTAGGATTGATCTTAGGTTAATCAAAAAATTGTAATTGTTTATTTATTTAAAATTTGTTTTAATTAAAATGCACAAAACCCCAAAATTGGGGTTTTGTGCAATGAAGGTGTATAAATTCTAAAATTTTATCTAACATTAATTGTTCAATATTAATTTTAATATTGACTATTACATAATATAATTTATATTATATAATATATACTAATAGGTAATGCTTATGAGTAAAAGGACAAAAATTTTTTATTTTACATTTTTCATATTTATAGTTATTGTTTGTGCATTTTTATATGCATGCAACAGTTCTAACCACTCACATAAAGAGATTTTAATATTAAAAAGCGATGTCTCACAACTCACTTTCGTAGAAAATGAAGTAAATCTTGATGAAATATCTTTTGAATATATTGATATAAATGGCAATGTTACTGTATTAACTGCAAATGATTTGTCTATAACAGAAAGTGATAGACTATCAATAAATGAGCCAGGATTTAAATCTATTACTTTCAAATACAATAACTTAGAAAATGTAGTATGTTTTTTGGTAAAAGAAAAGCCATCAACATATAGTTATGATTTGAATTTTAATGCCAATGGTGGTTCTTTCCCAACATTAAATTCAGAAACTTTATCCATCACTTCTAATGAGGTTTTAAAGACCCCACCTGAAACTCCTGTTCGAGAGGGGTATCAATTTTCCGGCTGGTATCCAAACAATCATTTTATTGAATCAGAAAAACTTGTTACCCCATATGAAATAAATCCTAATGTAACCTCCTTCGTTGCAAAATGGTTAAGTGCCAAAGTACATAGTGTATCCTATAGAAAAAAACTAGATCAATCGTCCGATCTTAATATTCCCAAAATCGAGGATATAACAATTTCAGATGGAGAAAAAATTAATTTAATTAAAGAAATCGCTTTTAGAGATTACGATATTCTTGCAATTAACGATTATCTCAAATATGATTTTTTTGGTTATAAGATTTCAATATTTGATGAATCTACTGGACAGAGCAATGAAAATATTTTATCAAAAACACATTCTGAACCTATTGAAATTTCTGGTCAAACAATTATCACTCTACTGTTTAAAATTAAAAAATATCAAGTTATATTCTCCAATAACAACACTGTTATTAGTGAATTTGAAGTAGAACATGGGAGAGAAGTCGTTGAAGGAGATATCCCAATAAAACCAAACATAGTAGGCTATGAAACATATTGGTATAACAAAACTGCAAACAAAAATTATGAACTTAATGATATTAAAAATGTAACTAGGAATATTTTTATTGAGCTAAAAAGTAAAATAATAAAAATATCCGTAAATTTTTATGATGAAAATAACATAAAACTTACTAACATTTCACAAGTTTATAATTATGGGGACTTTATTGGCATCAATAAAGTGGTTCCTTTAAAAACTGGATACAAAGGGATATGGCGATTTGGCGATGATTCATTTTATCAACCTAATGAATTAGAACAATTAAAATTAGATATATTCTTATATCCGCAAATTGAAGAAAGCAAACAGATTAATTTTTATGCCCTTTATACAAAAAAGAAATATATTTTAAACTTTCACTATGATTTACCTGAACGCACAGGGTTAGTTTATCAAAAAACAATTGACTACGGAGACAAAATCAACGCAAAAAAAACAATGAATTCTAATCTTTTTGGCTTAAGATACCTTATAGACACAGAATATGTTTATGGCTATGATTTTTTGTTATATGGAAACTCTACTTGGCACTATACTAAAGATATTAGCAATCCTTCCACCGTTGTAAAGGATACTGATAATTTCGATGCTCAAAATGAAAATTTTAGGCAAAATCCACCTTGGGAAAGAAGTGAGTATAATTTTTATTTTAATCCTCAAAAGAAATTTAATGTAAATAATGTCCAGTTTTCATATCCCGATCCTAATGATTTTGATATTTTACTACAAGCACCGAGTAATATGATTAGAGTTGAATTTTCAAACTCTTCAGTGAGAATTTTAGATACTATAGGGTTAATGGAAAATTATCCAAGACACAGTATTAGTAAATGGGCATATAATGCAACTGTTGATGCTAGTAACAATTTGTTAGTCTACCAAAGCTTTAACGCTGATTATTTATATTATAAAGACGATGTCGTCTTATACAATTCGGTATTTTATAAACTCACTGTTTCTGAAAGCATTAATGAAATTCCCGGAACAGATGAAAAATGGGAAGTTTTAAATAACATTGCAACTATGCAAATTATAATTAGTTCCGATTTGTATAGAATTAATCTTAGTGAAAAACATTTATTTAACATCAATCCGGTAATTAACAATTCAATATATCCAATATTTGAGGAACGCAAGTTTTCATTACAAGTATATGATCAAGTCTTCCAAACAATTCCGACAGCAACCGAAGGTAAATATGTATACAATTATGAATTTGCAAATGTATATGAAAAATTAGATTTCTCATATGAAGAAGAAATAAGTATCAGCACATTAATTACTAATTATTTATCTTCAAAAAGTTATCAAGATGCGACACCGTCAAATTTTGAATTATTAGGATTATTTGAAGATGCTATGTTTGAATCTACCTCATACAATGGCTTGGACACTATCAATATAAAAAACGATATAAAACTTTATGCTAAATGGATTGATTTGAACTTTGGAAGCGATGGTTTAATTTTTTCAAAAATAGATGAAGTAGCTACTGTAATTAATTTTGAACCGTTAATTAAATCTTTAAACAAAAAAATTAGTTTAGATATAATAATTCCTAATGAGTGGCAGGGTACACCAGTTAAGATTATAAAAAAAGATGCTTTTAAGAATTTAATAAAATATTCTAATATTGAAATTAAAAGCTTAACACTCCCTGAGTTTTTGTTTGAAATAGAACATAATGAATTAAAAAACATTAAAGTGAAAAATTCAATTTTCATTTCCGGTTCTAACACTAAATTTAATGTAGAAAATAACATATTATACGAATTAATTGAGAATAATCAACGAAATATTGTTAAGGTTCCAACAAACATTTTTATCAATACAAGCACAGCATTTCTTGATGTGTTTGACATTAAACCGTATGCTTTTGCAGGGTTTGAAAATGATTTGATACTTACAACATCTGACCATGCATCTTTAAAATCAATTAATAATTTTGCATTTATTGGAAGTTCCATCAGCCAATTTAATTTAGGGGACAATATTACTTATCTAGGAAAAGAAGCCTTCGCAAACTGTGAAAAACTTACTCAAGTTGCATCAGCAGTTTTCTCGCAAAAAATTGAAATAGCAGATAATGTTTTCAAAAATACTCCCTGGTGGATTAGTCAAAAAACAAATAATAAACAAATAATTATTGGTAATATATTGCTAGAATGTAGCATTAAACATACGGATACTATTATTGAAATAAATGATAATGTATCCATTGTTTCTGATAATGCATTCATATTCAATGTGCAAGAGAATCAACAGTTTAATGAAATAATAATACAATTTAGCACTGCTTCAAATGTTAATTGGTTTGGAAACAATGTTTTTTCTAACACAGTTAAAAAGTTGGTTGTATTAAATGAGAATGATATTATCTTAACAACTTCATCATTTAACAATGTTGTTACACTTGAGGTTCAGCAATCAAGAATAGAGTATTTTAATGCACAATTAGAAAATCTTGAAAACAATGTATTAACAATATCAGAATATACAGGAGCTTAATTTTTATTGTATGTCAAAAAAAACAATAAGCTTAAAAGAAAAAATAAACTTACCAAATCATACTGATATATATTATTCTGAAATTGATGCTTTTTCTAAATTATCTTTTTTTAATTCTTTGTCTAAAGAAGATATTAGATATATTATTACAAAATATAATATTGATTTAACTGTTGAAGAATTTGAAAAATTAAAACTGATATACAAAAAAAATTCTCCCACTATTTTAGAACTAAAGGTATTAGCAAAATATTGGAAAACAAGTCTGAGTCTTGTTAAAGCACACATCAATCAAATAGAAATTAAATCTGAAAACAAATACATTCATGATACTCTTTCAAAAGTTAATCTACTACGAAAAAAACAAAAAAACTCTAATCTTTTATCATTAGATGAAATATTTGCACTTTACAATCAAGATTTGTGTTTAAAAAAAATAAACAATCTGGATATCAATGACAATATTCAAGCTTTATTATGCTCCGTTTATGCTCCTCAAGAAAAAAAGCTTTATAGCATGACTAGTTTTAGTAGTTTTGAAACTTGCGAAAAAAATTCTTTATTTAAATCACTTATAAAAGGTTATGAAAATGGATTTAAGTTATTATTCGCTTTTAGGCGTGACTTAAATAAAAATTCATCTGAACATCTCATTGACTATGGTATTAAATCATCACAAGCATGGATGCCTAGTTCTTCCATATCAAGCAAATATGAAGAAAATAAAATGAACGTTTTCGATATATCTACTGCTATAGGGTTATCAAATAAAGAGAATATGTTTAATTTTAAAATAAATAATGGTGATAAAATTTTTTTAACAAGTTTAAAACATAACGATGCTGATCTTCTCTATATTTTAAATTTATCAACAAATGGTTTTTTTGCACAAAATAACAGTTTTGCCGTTATTGATGACTATAGTTTGTTTTTTAATTTAACAAATTTATCAAAAGGATTTGCAATCAATATTGATTCATTAACAAGTCGAGATATAGATTTAGAATATTTTTTGTTCTCTAACAAATTAAAACATATTCCTATCATAGTCAAAGAGAAAAGTTTAGATGATTTTATTAACGCTACAAAAATGAAAAATATTGATGTTTTTGAAATTGGCACAATAAAAGATTCTGATAGTTATGAAATGTTTTTGAATAGCATAAAAGTTTTTTCACTAAATCATCAAATATTCCATAGTAAAGCAAAACAAAATAATATTGCTATTATTGAAGAAGATACACAATGTTATACACAAACTCAAATAGGTGTGAATTTTAAAGAAATTATTTTAAAAGATTTAGAAAAATATTTAAATAAAAGTAATAATGGAGTATTAAATCCATATTTGGGGGGGAACATTATAAATGGACCATATTTAGGTAGCACACAATGTACTCCTTCTCAAGTTTTTTGTATATCGCCAGATTATTTTAATATACAAGATTTTAAAATAGGAATTACTTATTTTGAGTCTAATGAAAAAATAAGTTTTATTAAAACGGTCACGATGTTAACGAACACTTTACTTAAATTAGTAACTCAAGGCTATCCCATACATCAAATTCTTTTAGAAACCTTTCAATTTAATAATAAAGAAGATAAATCTAGAGAACTTGGGGAGTTTTTATCTACATCTTTAGCTTGTTTTGCCTTTCAAAACTCAACATCAATTCCAGTGCTAAAGCCTATATTTAAATTTTTGGACAGTTTTTCAGAAAATCCTTATATATACATAAATGGTTATGGATATACAAATGGGAAACTTGTAAACAATGCTTTTAAACAAGGAGATAAAATTTTTAGGTTATCTATTGATAAAGATAGCGATGGACTACCAAATTTTAAAAAAATCTTGAAGGTATCAAGCACTATAACCATGAATATTGAGGTCGGGAATATAACAGCTGCATCCTTTGTAGAAAAAAATATAATTAATTCAATTATCATAAACACCCTTAATGAAAATTTAGGATTTTCATTTTCATATATGAGTAAAGAGTTATTATATAGTGATTCTTTCGAAATTCTTCTTGCTATTAAAGATGTGTCTGAAATTACAACATTTGATTTGGATTATATAGGTGTAGTAGATATATCAGGGATAATTCGTTCCCCAAACTTTCAAATAACAAATTCTGAAATTCTTAAACAAATAAATAAAAAACCTTTAATAAAGACTTCCTCACTTGAAAATTTAAGACAAAAAATTACAACAAGAATAGTCCCTAAATCTAAAAGCACACAACCGCAAGCTTTAATAATATCATTTGACAAACACTCTCTTTTTATATATTCAAATATTTTATCTTCAATAGGATTTAATGTGAAACAAAAATTATTTATACCTCCTTTCATTATTACTGATTCATTAATTAGAACTTTACGAGATAATATAACCAAGTCCAATATTATTTTGATAACTGGAGACATTCCCTATGACAATATTGCATATTATAATCACTTAATTAATATATTCAAAACTCCAAGCATACTTGATGGAATTAATCAAACTTTACACTCAATGGGAGCTTTGATTTATGGAACAGGAGTAGGGGCGAGAGCACTCCTAGAACTTGGGTTTATTGAAGCAGGAACATCTGAGGGTGAGCCTACTTTTCTGGAGTCAAACAAATTTGGAATACCTTCAAATAAACTATTACAATTTAACTTAATAAATAAAAACAATTTATGGTTAAAAAATACAAATGTTAATATTTGTAATTTCACAATAAATGGTGAGTATACTCAGCTAAAATTATCTTCTAAAATATTTGATAAATTATTAAAAAACGGGCAAATTATTGCTAAATATAATTTTATTATTGATCCTAATCAAGAAAAGATAAAAGAACTATCACAACAACCTCCAATAGGCGTTATATCACCAAAAGGCAATATATGTAGTTTTTTACCAAGTATTGAAAAGTGTATACACACCTCTAAAGACAACTATGCACTTTTAGTTGACATGTTTACAAACGCTTATAATCATTTAAGTTTTAAAAACGGTTAGTTTAACATTTTATTATGTTATAATAATACATAGCAGCAAAAAAAACAAATTGAGAGGTTTTAATGAAAATGGTTTTTACAGTTATGTTTCCGATAATAGCTTTAGCTACAATAGTGTGGAGTGTTTTTTGTATTATTAAACTTCATAAATTAAAAATTAAATTTAAATCATCTACATTATTATTTAAATTAAAACCTAGACAAACTCTGCCCATAATAGGGATTAGTTTGCTTTCTATATTTCTAGTTTTAGATATAGTATATTTAATATCAAAAAAAGAATATGCTATTGGGTTTTCTATTTTTTTTATAATAATTAGTTTCATTTCTTTATTAGAAATGATGTTTTCATTTAAGTCTGGTATTTTGGATTGCGGCTTAATTATACCTTATAAATTCATACCTAAAGATAGCAATTTTTCATTTAGTTTAGACGAACGTTGCATTTGTTTTTACGGAGATAAAAAAGGATTTGATACAATAACATCAGCCATTACAAGACTATATTTTGATGCTGAAAAGAAAACTGTTCTCTTGAAAATGTTAAACAACTTAAAAAGTAGTTAATCAAATCTCTCATAAATAATACACTAATATGACTACTCATAAAATGCAATTTTTAAAAAATAGAGTTGAAGAATATATTTCAATCTTACCTTTAATCAGTTTAAAATCATTTAAATTTCCATTGGAAACTGATTATGTTTTTTCTGTTCAAAGCAAACTAAATAAAAATGAATTTGTAGATAACATTGAACAACATATAAAAAATTTTGAAAATGCAATTAATCGCTCTCTAATGAGTATCTGCGGTTTAGGGGTTTTTAATTTTTTATCCAATAATATTTCATGCCTAATTGAAATAGAAGATAAAGCATATTTATTAAACAGCAAAACCAATGGATTTTTTAATATTAAACCTTTAACAGAAAATGATTTAAAATTACATTTTTCAAAAAAAAGCATTAGTAACGGGTTAATAAATGTAGTTTTTCATGAAAACAATGAAATGGTTTTTCATGTTAAAAATAAAAGCTATCTTATAAAATATGATTTTACTATCAGCAAAAAACAGCCGAAAACAAAAATATTTGACACATATATTTCTGGTGATAAAGTCAATGCTATTGTGGAATCTAATTTAAAAATGATTGATATAAAACAAAGCATTTCTTCATTACTTAGTGACAATAAGTTTGTTTTAACATATATATTAGATAGAAAAAGCACATTGCCCTTTACTTTTACCTTTAAATTTAATGAAAATCAAAAATTATTAAATAAACACAATGAAAACTGCTATATACTGTATGAATATGAAGGATTTAGTATAATCACTAAGGATAATGCTATTGCTTGCGACAACAAAATTGAGTATATTTTTAATGAAACAAATAAACCTGGTATAATTGTAAGAGAATTAATTGAAATTGAAATATTTTTTAATCCAAATAATTGCTTAAAAATTCAACATCAAATAATGAACCAATTGTTTTTAAAAAACAAACCTTTGGTTAAAATTCTATCAGAAAAAATTATTGATGATATATTACTATATCAAACATCAAATGAAAAAATTATCCTAAATAATATATTTATACCAGAAAATAATATAGGAATAATTATACAAGTTAAAAATATTTCTGAAAACAATGAAATAGCAAAAATTGCTTATGCTAATCTCGAACCCAAATACATATTAAATGAAAAATTTAATGAAAAAAGTCGTTGTTTTGGTGGAATCAAATTAAAACCTCATGAACATGCTCTTTTACTTATGCAATAATAAAAATTGGGGTTATTATGTGACATTGGTGCGGTCGATGGGACTTGAACCCATACGGTATTACCATACGCCCCTCAAACGTACGCGTCTGCCATTCCGCCACGACCGCAAGTTACTCAATTGAAAAATAAACCATGTGTCTTAACTTTAGTAATTTTATTATAAGAAGAATGAATTTGTCAAATACATGTAATAATATACATGCAATACTATAGATATTAAAAGGAGATTTAAATTATGTTTGTTTACACAAGGGATGTTCAAAAAGCACTGCAAGCAGCTGAAGGAATAGCGGTTTCATATAATGAAAAAATTAATACTGATCATTTGCTTTATGGTCTTGCAACAGTAGACTCATATGCTCAAGCCATTTTGAAAAAATTAAAAATAACACCTGAATTTATAAAGAATTACATCGATTCTAACCCCAAAAGAACAATTAAAGATATGTCCACTTTTACTGATAATGCGACAAAAGCCTTGTCTTATGCCCAATATATAGCAGATAAGTACAAGCAAAAATCTTTTGATACTCATCACTTATTGCTCGCAATTGCATTGGATAAAGATTCAAATGCAGCAAAAATTATTAGAGATGCTGGAACTAGTTACAAGGAAATACAAAATTTAGTAGAGCAATATCTTAAAAACGATAGCAATACCCCCGATCAAGTTGTTTCTATAAATGATATATTTGACAATTTTTTCAGCGGATTAGATTTGCCTGGGTTAAATATCCAAACAGGAAGATCAAGGCCTATGGAGCATCAAGACTTGAGATTTTACCCTAAGTCCGATATAAAAAAAGCACCAGCTCAAACAAATGCACTAGAAAGTTTTGGTGAAGATTTAACAGAATTAGCATCAAATGGACACATTGATCCAGTAATTGGTCGTGAGAATGAAATAAAAAAAGTAATCCAAATAATGTCAAGAAGAAAAAAGAATAATCCAATATTAATAGGTGAACCTGGAGTAGGGAAAACAGCTATAGTAAATGGATTGGCATTAGCAATCGTTAACAATGAAGTTCCAGAAATGTTAAAAAATAAAAGAGTTTTTAGTTTAAATATGAGTTCAATGGTAGCTGGAACTAAGTATCGTGGAGATTTTGAAGAAAGATTGAAAACCGCAATTGAATCTTTAAAAGATGGAAATACTTTATTATTTATTGATGAAATACATACCATAGTAAAAGCCGGCGATGCAGAGGGTGGCACAAATGCAGCAAATATTTTAAAACCTATTTTAACTACCGGAGCATTTCCTGTCATTGGAGCTACAACCATCGATGAATTTAGAAAACACATAGAAGCTGATCCAGCGCTAGAAAGAAGATTTCAAACGGTTATGATAAACCCACCTAGTGTCGAAGACACAATTGAAATACTAAAAGGATTAAGAAAGCAATATGAAGAGCATCATAAAGTGGAAATAAATGATGATGCGCTTATTGCAGCGGCAAAACTTTCAGATAGATATATAATGGATAGATTTCTTCCAGATAAAGCAATAGACATAATTGATGAGGC
Source organism: Clostridiales bacterium (assembly GCA_012800525.1). GTDB lineage: Bacteria > Bacillota > Clostridia > Christensenellales > DTU072 > JAAZJD01. The sequence continues at coordinate 1,354 of JAAZJD010000075.1, read as the reverse complement.
TTGCAGTAAAATGGTCAATGAAGAATTTACTAGTCCAGATAAACTTAAAAACCTTGAAGATAAAGTAAAAGGTTTGGAAAAAGATATTTCAAACGCAGTATTAAACGAAGAATATAAAAAAGCTTATGAGCTTCAAGTCGAAAAAAAGAAAGTTTCAACTCAATTAGATGACTATAAAGAAGAATGGAGCAAAAAAGCATCAAAACAGTTAATTCTTACAGCAGAAGATGTCGCTATAATAGTTTCTGAATGGTCTGGAATACCAGTTACAAGTTTAACTGAAGAAGAAACTGAAAAATTGAAAAGATTAGAGGCTGATTTAAAAAGCCAAGTTATTGGGCAAGATGAAGCAATTGTCTCTGTTGCAAATGCTGTAAAAAGAGCTAGGTCGGGGATTAAAGATCCAAATAAGCCAATAGGTTCTTTTATATTTTTAGGGCCTACTGGTGTAGGAAAAACCGAATTAAGTAAAGCATTATCAAGAACTGTTTTTGGCGATGAAAACTTCATGATAAGGCTTGATATGAGTGAATATATGGATAAAATTAATGTATCAAAGTTAATTGGTTCCGCTCCTGGGTATGTCGGATATGATGAAGGGGGACAATTAACAGAACAAGTTAGAAGAAAGCCATACAGCGTCATTTTGTTTGATGAAATTGAAAAAGCTCATCATGATGTATTTAATATACTCCTCCAAATATTAGATGATGGTAGATTAACCGACAGCAAAGGAAGAACGGTATCTTTTAAAAACACTATTATAATTATGACTTCAAATATCGGTGCATCTTCCCTTTCTAATACTAGTAAAGTAGGGTTCGGAGATACAACACAACAAGAAGCTTTTGAAGAATTAAAAATTAAACAATTGGAAGAACTTAAAAAAACAATGAAACCCGAGTTTATAAACCGAATTGATGAAATAATATTTTTTAACAGCTTGTCTACAGAATCTTTAGAAAAAATTATTGATGTACTCTTTGAAAATTTAAAAAACACAATAAAGCAAAGAAATATCGAAATAACATTTGATAAAAGTGTAAAAAATTTGATATTAAAAAAAGGTACAAACCAAGAGTATGGAGCTAGACCATTAAAACGAGCTATTACCAAATATATAGAAAATCCATTAAGTGATGCTATAATCAATGGGGAAGTGCATGAAAATACAAAAATCAAGGCTTTTGCAAAAATGGATAATGTTAGTTTTGAACTAGAAAAAAATTGTTAAGTCTAATGTTAAGTGCAACTGAATTTTCCCAGCGAGAGGCTTAGGAGTAAGTGCAATCTTTTGTTTAGTCCCAATTTTGGTTCTCTCTTTTTTTGGCTGATACTGGCAGTAAAAAAACCT
>JAAZJD010000074.1 GCA_012800525.1 Clostridiales bacterium | reverse complement strand
GGTAGAGGCTTAGGTCCTTGTGCAAATCCAGATGTTAAAGAATCTAGTACTGGTGTTGGTAGAGGCTTAGGACTCGGTAGAAGATGTGGTCTTAGAAGAGGACGTGGCTTTGGTAGATGTGCTAGAGTAAATGAAGAAAACAAAGAATAATACAAATGCACTAAAGATGTTGCTAGCCATTTTTTGGTTAAATTCAAACAACATTATTATACGAGGTTAGTTTTATGGCAAGACCTATGAAAAGAAGAAGAGTTTGCGGCTTACCACAAAACAATAGATTTGGGCCACTTGGTGTTTCTAGAAGCCCGGAAGATTATATAACAATGACAATTGACGAATATGAAACAATTCGCCTTATTGACTTGGAAAATTTAAATCAAGAAGAATGTGCAAAACAAATGGACATAGCTAGAAGCACCGCTCAAGGTATCTATATGGAAGCCAGAAAAAAATTAGCCGAATCTTTAGTTAACGGCAAAACTCTAATAATTGAAGGTGGCGAATATAATCTTTGCGAAGGACGGGGAAATGGTTGTGGCAAAGGTTGTAGAAAAAGACACGGTAGCCGCTTTTTAAATGAAGAAAATTAAAAATATACGACTAATGTTGCTAACCATTTTCACTGGTTAAATTCAAACAACATTATAATATGAGGTATTTTATGAAAATAGCAATCCCAGTAAATGATAATAATTTAAACACAGATATATGTCCATCTTTTGGAAGAACGGCATATTTTCTAATTTACGATTCAGAAACAAAAGAAAGCAAGTTTATTGAAAACATTGCTGCAAATATGGCAGGAGGAGCGGGAATTAAAGCTGCTCAAATAATAATTGATAATGGTGCAAATGTCTTACTTGCTATACGCTTAGGACAAAATGCGGCAAATGTTTTAAAAGCATCTGATATCAAAATATACAAAGCTAATGAAGGCTTAGCTAAAGATAATATTGAAGCTTTTAGAGATGGAAAATTAGTTTCTCTTGATAAATTCCACGCAGGATTTCATGGTAGAGGAAATAGATAATGAATATAGCCATACTTAGCGGCAAAGGTGGTACAGGTAAAACTTTAGTTTCTGTTAACCTTGCCGCAGTTGCTAAAAACTCAATGTATATTGACTGTGATGTAGAAGAGCCAAATGGTCATTTATTTTTTAAGCCTATAAATATAAAAGAAGAAAAAATTGCAGTCAAAATTCCAGTCGTAGATGAAGCTCTATGTAACGGTTGTAGAAAGTGTGCAGATTTTTGCAAATTTAATGCTCTTGCATATGCCAAAGATAAGCTAATCATTTTTGATGATGTTTGCCATTCTTGTGGTGGCTGTGTTTTAGTTTGTCCTGAAATGGCAATTTCTGAAAAAGATAAAATTATTGGCAAAGTAGAAAAAGGAGTTTCAGGCGATGTGCAAGTTTGGTCAGGAATCTTAAATATTGGCGAAGCTACAGGTATCCCTATTATCAAAAAATTACTTGATGATCAAAAAGACAACAAACTAACTTTCATTGACTGTCCACCAGGAACTGCTTGTATAGTAATGGAAAGCATCAAGGATGCAGACTATTGCGTTTTGGTTGCAGAACCCACTACATTTGGTGCACATAATTTAAATATGGTTTATGAGCTAGTTTCCCTGTTTGGAAAGCCTTTTGGAGTTATTTTAAACAAATATACTGATGGGTATAACCCTTCAGAAGAATTTTGCAAAGAAAAAAATATCAAGATATTAGCATACATTCCTTTTGATAAAGAGCTTGGCTCCATTACCTCAAATGCCAACATTGCATCACTTTCAAATGATAAATACAAAAAGGTTTTTGCAAAGATTTTAGACACCATAAAAAAGGAGGTTTCAAGTGAAGCAGTTACTAATTCTTAGTGGTAAAGGCGGTACTGGCAAAACTACAATTGCAAGTGCTTTTATAAAATTAGCTGATGCAAAAGCCTATGCCGATTGTGATGTTGATGCTCCAAATTTACACTTAATTACCAAATGGGACACCAAGCCTCAAAATTCTGACTATTATGGATTAGACAAGGCAAAAATCAATAATGAGCTTTGTATTCAGTGCGATGCATGCAGACAAAACTGTCGCTTTGATGCAATTAAAGTTCAAAACGAAAAATATATTATAGATCAATTTGCTTGTGAAGGCTGTGGTGTATGTGAATTTGTCTGCCCTACTAAAGCTGCCACACTCTATCCTTCTAAGGCAGGTGAGTTGTTTTTATACTCTAACAAAGATAGCGTATTTTCAACTGCACAACTTAAAATGGGACAAGGAACTTCAGGATTACTTGTAACTGAAGTTAAAAAGCAAATGAAGTCTAAAAATATAAAAACTGATATTGCTATAATAGATGGCTCCCCTGGCATTGGTTGCCCTGTCATAGCTTCCTTGAGTGGTGTTGATATGGTTTTGATTGTAGCAGAACCTTCTATATCAGGAATTAGTGATATGGAACGTATTATTGATACGGCTCTAAACTTTGATGTAAAGATAGCAGTTTGCGTAAATAAATATGATACTAATATAGCAAACTCTAAAAAAATTGAAGAGTTTTGCAATAATGAAGGATATCAATTTTTAGGATATATACCTTTTGATTTTAATGCAGTTAAAGCAATTAATGAAGGAAAAACTATTGTAGATATAGATTGCCCATCAGGCGATGCAACAAAAGAAGTCTTTAAAAAGACAATGGATATTTTATTAGAAAATTAATTATGATTATAAAAACTTTAGTTGATAATAACTCAATATCAGAAAACTTTAAAAGTGAACATGGGCTTAGTGTTTACATAGAAACAAAAGGTCTTAAAATCTTATTTGATACTGGCGCGAGCCCTTTATTTTTAGAAAATGCAAAAAAACTAGGTGTTGATATTGCTAACATTGATATCTTGGTCATTTCTCATGGACACTATGATCATGGTGGTGGCATTCAAACCTTTTTAAGTAAAAACCAAAAAGCAAAAGTATATATCCATCCCCTAGCTTTTGAAGAATATTACTCTCTAAGACAAAACGATAACTTAGAGTATATAGGACTTTGTAAGTCATTAAAAGGAAATAACCAAATTATCTTTACAGAAAAAAAATACAATATCAATAATGATATTGAAATATTTTCAAATGTTTTGCAAAAAGCACCACTACCTATTTCAAATCAAACTTTATTTAAAAAAGAAAAGAATCAAATCATTTTAGATACCTTTGAGCATGAACAAAATCTCGTAATAAAAGAAAATGATAAAACCCTTTTGCTTGTAGGTTGCGCTCATAATGGCATCATAAATATATTAAGTCATTTTAATAGTCTTTATGGATATATGCCAGACTATGTAATTGGAGGATTTCACTTATCTAGCAAAACCAGCGGTGATGAATCTCAAGAATCTATTGAAAATCTTGCAAAATATCTATTGACTACAGGTGCAACTTTTTATACTGGGCATTGTACAGGACTTGGTCCTTACAAAATTTTAAAAACCATTATGAAAGATAAAGTTAATTACATATCAGCAGGCAGCATCTTAAAATTAAATTAACCATTCTTATGGTAAAAATATATATTATCAGGTAGGATCTTAAAATTAAATTAACAACCTACAAAAAATTATGTAAACATAGAAATATATAAAATTAACCATCTTGATAAAATAGAAAATCGCACAAAAATAGGAGTATCTAAAAATTAACTCTCAAAATGAAAACAAAAAAACTACATAAATAGGAGCATCTTAAAATTAAATTAACCATTCTTATGATAAAAATATATATCAAGAGATTGGAAAATATATACAAACATAGGAGGAAAAAATGTTAAAAATAGCAGTAGCAAGTGAGAATAAAATGGTAGCGGAACATTTTGGACATTGTGAAAGTTTCATGCTTTTTGAAACTAAAAACAATGAAATTAGTAAAATAGAAACGATTGCAAATCCTGGACATAGACCTGGCTTTTTGCCCAGCTTTTTAGCAAATCAAAAAGTTAATGTCATTATAGCAGGAGGCATGGGTGCAAGAGCAATTGAACTTTTTAATGAAAACAATATTGAAGTTATTGTAGGAGCTGAAGGCTGTCCTACAAAAGTAGTTAATTCATATTTAGCCGGTGAGCTTGAATCCACTGGTAGTGTTTGTCATGAGCATAAACACCATGGTGAATGTGGCGAATAAATATATTTTTCTACCAAAAAGATTAATCTCGTAAAACCTTATGTTATCTCGTAAATATCAATTATTTTACGAGATATCTGTCTAAATTGTTGATTTTTCTCTCATAATAGTATACAATTTACGAGAAAGATGGTGATATTATGAGATATTTTAATTATTCAAAACTAAATGAATTAAAGTTAGATACAAAGATTGTTAATTTGCTGACAAGTATATATGAGGCAAAGGGCAGGCAAAATTTTTATTTATCCACAAAACCACAAGAATTAGATAGACTAGTAGAAATTGCAAAAATACAAAGCACTGAAGCTAGTAATGCAATTGAGGGAATTAGAACAACTAATACTAGATTAAAACAATTGGCATTAGATAAAACAACGCCTAAAAATAGAGATGAAGAAGAAATTTTAGGATATCGTGATGCATTAAACACCATTCACGAAAGCTTTAAATATATTCCCTTAACTCCAAATTACATTTTACAACTACATAAGATAATGTTTCAACATGTACAAAATGCAACATTTGGAGGAAAGTTTAAAGACACACAAAATTACATCCAAGGTATTGACCAAAACGGAAATGCTTATACTATTTTTTTACCACTTTCACCCTATGAAACAAAACCAGCAATAGAAAATTTATGTGAAAACTATACGAAAGCTCTAGAAGATGGAAAGGTAGATCCATTAATTTTGATACCTATCTTTATTCATGATTTTCTTTGCATTCACCCATTTAGAGATGGAAACGGAAGAATGAGTCGTTTGCTTACAACTTTATTGTTATATCAAGCAGGCTTCTTTGTTGGTAAATATATCTCACTAGAGGCCAAAATCGCTAATATCAAAGAGTATTATTACGATTCCTTAGAACAAAGCCAATCGGGATGGCACGATGCAAAAGATGATCCGACTCCGTTTATAAAATTTATTCTCTCAATAATCGATATGGCATATCGCGATTTAGAAAAAAGGTTGGAACTTGTTTCAACTAAATTAAGTGCAAATGAAATCGTAGCTAAAGCCATAGAGAGAAAAATCGGTAAGATTAGAAAATCAGATATTGTTGAATTATGCCCTTCCTTATCCATAAGTGCAATAGAAAAAGGCATTGCTAAACTTATGAAAGAAGGAAAACTTACCAAAGAAGGAAGTGGACGCAATACTTTTTATTTAAAGAAAGATTAATCTCGTACAATCTCATGTTACCTTGTAAATATTTCATATTTTGCGAGAATAGCTATTTTTAAGAAGTCTTTCTTAATTTATTTATATAGCGGTCCAAAATTTTTACAAGCACTGTAATCTGCACTTTCAAGCATATCTGTGCCAAAAGCATCCCATGCAGCAGGTCTTATGATTTTTTCTTCAGGAATATTATGCATATATACTGGTATGCGTAACATTGAAGCTAGCGTTATAAGCTTATCACCAACATAAAACAACATGATTTGGCATTCTTATAAAATCTATTACATATCAACATTTAAAAACGGAGCTTTTGTATGAGCTCCGTTTCAATTTATATAACTTATTTATTAAATAATCTTAGCGTCCTTTATGATGAACTGCATCTAACATAACTGCAATACCAAGTCCTAGCATTTCAAATCTTCTATCAAAAACATCAACAGTATATGTATCATTGATATGAAGAATTTTTTTGCTAACTGTTGCTAAGCTACGGCCATCTTTTGTATCTATAGAAAAACTCCATGCCATAATATTTCCATTAACTTTTAAATCACCAAAAACATCTGATTCAACTTTATATCTTTTCATAAATAGAGGGAATCTTCTTTTAACAACAGCAACAACTTCATCATTAATTAAAAAATCATATCTTGCCCTTATCCTAAAAAGTCTTTGTTTTATGAATAATTCATTTCCTGCTAAATCAGTTAAATAAAACTTTTTGCCAAGAGTCCATAATTTTCCTTTAACACTATATACATCGCGCCCTGATTGATCTTTAATATAAAAGCCATCACGTATTGAAAAGAATTTTTGTCTAACTATAAATCTCATTTCACACCTCTTTCTGTCTTTTTACTTTCTATATTTTAACATAAAGTTTTTACAACTGTATATATTTACAAGAGACTATTTTAACTTCAATGTCTTCAAATATTTTTTAATATCATCAGATATTCTAAAACTATCTACACATTTAGAAATAGCCTTATTTTGAATCCAGGGGCTAAAATTTCCCCCACCTTTAATTTTATTTTCTTCAAATAACACTATGGTTTTTTGATGTTGTTTTATCATAGCTTCACATAGTAACCAAGCCTTTGCCATATTAATATAATATGTATCCATCTCTATTTCTAATACACATTTTAACATTTCATCAATCTTACCATTATCTTCTAAATATCTTAAAAGGGATACTATTCCATATCTTACTGTATACTCTTTTCCTGATTTTAAGCAATCCAAAAGCTTTACATAAAACCTGTTTCTATTACCTTTTGACATAAAGTTTTTATTGCTAAACGCATCAGTTACAGCCCAGTTATTTGCATACGGTAAAAATTTGCAAAGCTCTTCAAGCGCCAAATCATAATCTACAATTAAGTCTATAAAATATACATGCAATATATTTTCTTCATGATATTGATGTGGCAAGTTGTTCATAAAATCTTTAGTATATGAATCTAAAAAATTCTCCTTTGCAATAGCTTTAAGCCTTGGAGCACGAACACCTATTATTTCATAGGTATCATCAATGATAAGTTTTTCAGAAAACTCTTTATATTTTTTATCTTGAGATTTAAATAAAATTTCTTGATATTTGTTCACGGCAAATTAAAACCAAAATCTTGTTATCTTACTCTTCAAGCGTTGCTCTAATTCTTCTAACACCACTAGATGAAGACTGCTCTTTTTGTATTTTAAACTTACCAAGTTCTTTTGTATTTGCAGCATGTGGCCCGCCACAAAGCTCTTTACTATATCCTTCAATTGAATAGACCTTAACAATATCACCATATTTATCACCAAAGATTCCACAAGCTCCTTCAGCTCTAGCATCTTCTATTGGCATTTCTCTACATACTACAGGAATAGCTTTTAATATTGCCTCATTTACAATATCTTCAATTTTTTTAAGTTCTTCTTCCGTTAAAGCTCTATCAAAGTTAAAATCAAATCTTAATCTTTCTGCTGTAATATTTGAACCTCTTTGTTGAATATTTGGATCATCAAAAACTTTGTGTAAAGCACCTAACAATAAATGCGTTGCTGTATGAAGTCTTGCTGTTGCTTCTTTATTATCTGCAAGACCACCTTTAAATCTTTGCTCTGAGCCTGCTTGAGATTTTGCCCTATGCTCTTCAAAACATTGCTCATAGCCTCTAACATCAACATCAAATCCTTCTTCTTTTGCAAGTTCAATTGTCATTTCTATTGGAAAGCCGAATGTATCATATAGTCTAAATGCTGTTTGACCACTTATTATCTTATTTGGTATATGCTCAATCATTTTTTCAAAACGCTTGATTCCTTGCTCTAGTGTTTTAGAAAACCTTTCAACTTCTTGTTCGAATTCTTTAATTATTTTTTCTTCATTTTCTTTTAGTTCTTTATAAAAGTCGGCATATTCTTCAATATATGCCTTAACAATATCTGTTAAATAACTAACATCAAGTTCAATTACCCTTGCATATCTAATTGCTCTTCTAATTAATCTTCTTAAAACATATCCTTGATCTACATTTGATGGAGTAATGCCCTTTTCATCACCTAGCATAAAAGTTGCAGTTCTTAAATGATCTAAAATTATTCTAAAGCCTTTTTCATCTTGAATTTTTGCATTGTTATTTAACACTTTTAAGGCTTTTTCAAACAAATCAATTTCATAAACACTTTTATTGCCATTTAACATAGCAACTGTTCTTTCAAGCCCCATTCCTGTATCTACATTTTTTTGTTTTAAAGGAATATATGAACCATCTTCTTGCTTGTTATATTCCATAAAGACATTGTTCCAAATTTCTACATATTTTCCACAATTACATGCTGGTGAACAATCGGGATTATCGCATTTTACATCTCTGATAATAAAAATTTCTGTATCAGGACCACATGGCCCAGTTTGCCCTGCAGGTCCCCACCAATTGTGGACTTTATCTAGATAAAAAATCCTCTCATTTGGAATTCCAAGTCTTAACCAGTGATTTGCAGACTCAGTATCTTTTGGAGCATCGCTATCACCTGCAAAAACTGTAATTGCAATATCTTTTGGATTAATTCCAAGTTCTTTTGTCAAAAACTCATATGAATATTCTATACTTTCTTTTTTAAAATAATCTCCCAAAGACCAGTTCCCAAGCATCTCAAAAAAAGTACAATGTGTAGCATCGCCAACTTCATCAATGTCGCCAGTTCTAACACATTTTTGTACATTAACAAGTCTATTTCCTTGCGGATGCTTTTCCCCAAGTAAATATGGAACCAGTGGATGCATGCCAGCAGTTGTAAATAGTACTGTTGGGTCATTATCTGGAATTAAAGATGCACTTCCGATATGTGCATGATTTTTCTTTACAAAAAAATCTATATATTTTTTTCTTAATTGATTACTTGTTATCATTATTTTTTGTTTAATAGCATTTTTAAATTTAATCACCCGATTAGAATGCCATTTTCTTTACAATTATGTTTTTATATCTTAATATATAGTTAACCATAAAAGAATTATCTTTTTCGCCGGGAACAGATGAAGGCCCGGTTTTTTTCTATTCTTTTTCAGCTAACATAGTTTTAATTATCTCAGATTAGAATGCTAATTTTATTTGCAATTTATGCTTTTATATCTTAATATATAATTAATTACAAAAGAATTATCTTTTTCGCTAGGAACGTATGAATGCCTAGCTTTTTTCTATTCTTTTTCAGCTAACATAGTTTTAATTATCTCAGAACCACTATGTAAGAAAACTCCATTTTGGGCAGCTCTTTCTGAGTATATTGCATCCAAATCTATCTCTTTATAGCTTTTATATATTAAATATGGTATTGGTGAATTTGTATGAGTCATTACATCTAGTGGTGTTGCATGGTCTGGCGTTACAACCAAAACAAATGGCTCATTTTTTGATTTTAAATAATCATATAACTGCCCTACAACCCAGTCTACTTTTTCAATAGCACATATCTTATCTTCAAGTGCTCCTTGATGTCCACACTCGTCTGGAGCTTCCATATGCAAGTAAACATAATCTATGCCACTTTCAAAACATTGCTTTGCCGCATCAATTTTTCCTTGCCAATTTGTATTAAGGGTTCCAGTTGCATTTTCGACATTTGGAGCTTTCATTTTTGCTCCAACAGCAATACCTTTTAACAAATCAACTGCTGATATTATTGCACCTTTTAAACCAAACTTTTCTTCAAAAGAATCAAGGCTTGGCTTTGTGCCAGCTCCCCAAAACCAAACATGCGTTGCAGGGTTTTTCCCTTCTTTAACTCTTTTTATATTGACAGGATGGTTTTTTAAAATATCTTCTGATGCTTTAATAAAGTTTTCTAAATCCTTTGCTCCAACACCTTTTGGTAATTTATCGCCAACCTTTTGTTTTGAAATATCATGAGGTGGAGTTAAGTTAGTTTCCACTGTTCCATTCTTTACAACCAAGCAATGTCTATAGCTAAATCCACCATAAAAATGATACTTGTCATTTCCAAGCTTTAATTGAACTGCTTCCATCAATTCTCTTGCTTCTTTAGTTGTAATCTCACCTGCAGAATAATCTAGCATTATTTTTTCATCCCAAGAACCTTCAGATAAAGTTACCAAGTTTGTTCTAATAGCGACATCGCCATCTTTCAAATCTACGCCCATTGCTAAAGCTTCTAGTGGACTTCTTCCACTATAATATTTTTGTGGATCATAGCCTAAAATTGATAAATTTGCCACATCACTACCAGGGCTCATGCCTTTTGGTATGCTTTGCACTAAACCAACTTGAGATTTTTTTGCAATTTTATCAATATTTGGAGTGCGTGCTTTTTCTATCGGTGTTAAACCACCAATTTTAGCATTTGGCACATCGGCCATTCCATCTCCTAATAAAACTAAATACTTCATATTAATACCTT
>JAAZJD010000073.1 GCA_012800525.1 Clostridiales bacterium | reverse complement strand
TGGAATAGCCATATTTCTAATCCATGGTCTATACCTGCCATGTTTATTTGATGGAGCTATATCTACTATTTTTCCCCATAGAGGATCGTTTATTCCATCCCAAATCCTAGCTACTAAAAAAAGTATTATTATTTGGTTTATAGGGAGATGTAAAATGTCAGTATAAAATTTCTGAAGTAAAGATCCTGCCAATCCAAAAACTAAAACACAGCCTAAATCCCCTAGAGTATAGCCAAACTGATCTTTTAGAGAAAGTTTTGTTGAATTATCTTTTTTAGGGGTGGGGATATCAACTGTAATGTCTACTTTAGTGCTCATAAAATAAAGTCCTTTTTGATTGTATTTTTATGCTTTACATAAGTGTTTTCAGTGTCAACATTTTGTTAGCTAGATATTTTGTGTAAATTATACAAAAAAACATCTTTTTTCACCTGCCATTTGCATAAATGAATGTTATCATACGCGGTGCCTAAAGTAAAGATTGAGTAATAAAAATGAGAGGAAGCAAGAGGACAAATGTTAAAAAATATGCAGTAATAACGCTTGTTTTATTCTTCAACTAAAAGTATAAATAATTGCATTAAAAACTAAAATCCACGAGATTTTGAAAAAGCCTCAATGATATAAAATGTGTCAAAGAAAGGGCTAATAATAGTTAGCTAAAATCTACAAAACACAATAAAGATTGATTGAAGCGCTTTCATTACAAAAGAACATTAGACTTAACAAAAGAACATCAAAGGGCAAGATTTTAAAGTGCCACTTGAAAATAATGCCCTAAAACCAAGAATTATTTATGCAGGCCAATCCTATCCAAAATTCCAAGGTGTCGAATATGTTAATTATAAAGATTTAAAAAAGTTTTTAAATGATTAAACTTTGATGCTATTTTTGTGAACAAGTGCATTGATTGTTGCAAAATCAAAAATGTTGGTCAGTTAAAACCCGAAATGCCTGAAAATACAGAATTTGTTATTAAAGATAGAATAGTTTCTCTTTCGGATTATGCCTTTTTTGGCTGTTCAAATCTTTTAAGTATAACAATACTAAAGAGTGTAACTAGTATTGGCATGTATGAATTTGCAAAATGCTCTAATCTCACTAAAATAATTTATAAAGGGACAAAAGCAGAGTTGGGGGCCCTTAAAAAAGATTATGGTTGGGATTTGGAATCTAGCTTAAAAGAAATTTATTGCACTGATGGTAAAATTAATTTTTTCTTCACCTCTAGGATAACTTTTCTTTCTAACTTAAAAAATCTAAAGCTAGCAGTGAGGTAATCATTGTTGGTTTTGTTATGTGTTTTGTAAGCTTATAAAAGCTATATAAGACTTTAAAATATGGTAGTTATTCAAATATAAATTTATCTACATTAAAGTTATATTTCCCCTTGCCATGGCCTGTTACAGGTAAAATGATTTCAAAAGCCAATAGTTTTGCAATTAATTTTGAAGCACCACTAACTGATAATTCTAATATTTTTACAACATCACTTCGCCCAAAATAAGCTTTAGTTTTTAAATTTTCATATAGATTAAACGTGTGATTTCTTATGGTTGTCGATAGTTGGGGATAGTTAATTATACTAATTTTTTGATTATTCATCTTCGAGCTAGGTTCCCAATTAACATGCAAATGTCGACTTTTCAGCTCATTATTTTCATCAAATAATAAATTTCTTAAAAATAGCTCTAGATATAATGTTGTTTCGTATATTCCATTCTTAAAATTTTTATAATTTGCTCTTACAAGAGCATTTCTAAAATAATATGCATTTTCAGCAAAAGTTGTATTTGTTGTAGTATATCCAAATGTTTTTAAGTATTTAATTAAGAACACAGCTGTAGTTCTAGTGTTTCCTTCTAAAAAAACATGAATTTGCCATAATCTAGATATAAATTTAGCAATATGTTTAATAAAGTCATCCTTTGATAGATTGCTATAATCAAAGTTTCTTTCTTCTCTAAAATCATAATCTAACGCTTTTTCAATAAATGAAGCATCGCCATAAATTACTGTATCTCCATCAAGCACCCACTCTTTTTTGTAAATATTATATTTCCTTATTTGACCTGCATGTGCAAAAACATTAGAAAAAATCTTTTGATGAATATCCAGGTACTGTACTGGTGAAAAAACAAAACTGTCGTCTAATAAAATTTTTGCAATATTAATAGAAACTTTATCTGCCTCCACCGTATCGAAATTTTTATCAGGCTTTCGTTCGTAATATGAATTAATTAGGCGAGTTGCCTCATCAAATGAAATTTCTCCAGTTATATTTTTAATTGCGATGTCTTTTAAATAGTCAGAAGTTTTTAATCCATCAACATCTTGTAATCCAATGGCCGTATACCATGAATAACTTTTTTCTTTTTTATTTGGCTCATTATGAATTAAATATTCGCTAAAAGGATCTCTTTCCATGCTTCTCACTTTTAATCTATATATTATTTTAATTAGTTATATCTACTTTATTATACACTTTTTGCTATCAATGTACACTTTTTTTGTCGTTAATGTACACTTTTTGCTATCAATGTACACTTTTTTGTTGCAATATACGCTTTTTAAAATGACTTATTTCAAAATTATATCAATCAATAAATAAAGTAGCTGACAAATTCAGTTGTTAAGAGCAAGGTTATTCCAATCACTTATAGCTTTTGATGCATACAGTGTATTAGCAATTATATGAACTTTACACAAATGAAAGCTAAGATATGATAAAATAAAATTGCAAAGACAGATTATGAAATTTGTTTGAGTAGGAGGAATTTTCTATGAAAAAGTATGATGTGATAATTATAGGTGCTGCAACATCAGGTTCATTTTTTGCA
>JAAZJD010000072.1 GCA_012800525.1 Clostridiales bacterium | reverse complement strand
GATACTTCTCTTTTGGTATCCAATAAGTAAAAGTCGAATGCAACAATTACAAATTGATAAAACCGTATTATATGCAAAAGAAGGAATATATATTGGTGATGTAGAGGCTGAAATTAATAGTGTTGAGTTTGAGGCTAATGAAGAAAAACCCGAGATAACTGATAGCAAAAGCAACGTTCAGGATGAAACTATAGAATCAAAAAATGATGACACAAATCAATAAAAGCGATCAAACAAGTTAAATTGGAAGCTAAATAAAAAAGTGTATTTATTACTATCGCTAGTGATATTTGGTTATACCTAACATTAAACGATTGATATTAGAGTTTTATTTTTTCAAATAGTGTGGTAAATCTTCCATTTACAAGATAAAAAGCAAGTGGCGTGCCAATAGGTGCTTCAACAGTGTATGTTTTCCCGCCCTCATATTCTTGTTTATTTATCAAATTTTTCCACTCCCCTTTTGGCAAATGTACGATTCTAGATTTTGCACCTTTTTCTATAACAGGAGCCACATAAATTTCATCGCCCAACATAAAGCTATATAAGTCTTTGTGATAGTCAAAATTATTTAAATTATAAAAATCAGGACGCATGACGGGAATCCCGTTATTTGCATCACTCATACAATGCATAATATATGGCTTTAATTCTTTATGTAGTTTAGCAAGCTTTCCTACTTTCTCAATTATACTATCATCGTATGGCTGAACATTAATTTCTGGTCTTATAGTTTCATGTGAACGCAATAGTGGCGAGAATGTATTCATTTCCATCCAACGAACAAAAAGTTCTTCATCTCTTTTAAGGGAAGCAAAACTTATAAATCCTCCTATGTCGCTATGAGCCGCAGACATTCCTGAAAACCCTAGATTAAATGTTGCAGGCATCACACATGCCATACCATAATCAACACTAAAATCTGTGTGTTGATCACCATTCCACATCATGGTTGTATACTCTTGCACTCCGTTATATCCAGATCGAGTAAAGAAAAATATCTCCTTGCTTCTTTTGTGGCTATCTATTGCTTCTCTATTTGCCTTAGCCCATATTGTTGGCCATACATTGTGAAGTTCTTTTGGATTACCATTATGCAAAACACAATCAACTGGTAGATATTCCCCAAAATCTGCCATATATCCATCGATGCCAAGATCCAACATATTTTCTTTAATTATTTTTTCTTGTAGATATTCAATCATTCCTGCATTCGTTAAATCCATCATAGCAGCATAGAATGTAGTGGACTTAATATGGTATATATCCCCTTTTTTATTCTTAACTAAATATCCACGCTCTTTACAGTCGTTATACATAGGACCATCTTTTACAAGATATGGATTTATATATCCTAAAAACCTAATCCCTTTTTCTTTTAGCTTGGCTATTTCTTCTTTTAAGTTTGCATACCTTTTTTTATCTTGAGACCAATTCCAATATACTTGAGAACCAGCAGCAGTAACTTTTTTACCACACCAATCTTGACACCATACACCACAAACTGCTACACCCATATCTCGCATCTTATTTGCTTTTTCTACTACCCTGTTAATTCCACCCTGAACCCCTATTATCATTCCATCGTATGCCCATTCAGGTAAATATTCCCTATTTGGAATATCTTTATTCATCATCATATTTACTTCTTTAAAAGAGTCTCCATAAAAAATAGAAATACTTCTTGGACACTTTTCAAAAGTAAATGTTGAATAGTCTTCATTTTTGAAATCACTTTCAGCATATACATCAACATCAAATCTTATGCCATATTTTTCACTAGACATAAACGTAGTCATTGGCGAGTATGTTGCGATATCTTTATTCTTTTTTGGTTTATATGGAATAAATTTAAAAATGGTCTTTTGTACAATCGGCTTAATTTTGATATGTTCAGATACAAAATTTACTATCTTTTCTCCTTTTAAATTAAGCTGTCTATATTGCTCTCCACCACCAAAAAATCCCTCTTTTTTTGTTGATGGAAAAGTAAAACGATATGCAATATCTTCATTTGTATTTAATGCAAATCTTAAAACATCATCTTGTGCCGTTATTTGAACAACTAAAGAAATATTCCCATTTGTAAACTGTAATTCTATTTTTTTATTATCTTCTGAAATAATAGAAAATTCCGTTAAAGGCACCACTTTTTTAATTTTCGTATTTACCTTAAATGTTCCATGTAAAGAAGTCTGCTTTACACTCCAATATAAAGCGCTAACAAATGGCATCTCTTTAGAGTGGTTAAATACTAACCTATCTTTGTATGTAACACTTATACCACCACTTGCTCTACTAATATGCATATTTCGCCTCAATTATTAATATGGTTAATTAAGCTATAACTTCTGTATTTGTAAGACGGGCAAATATTTCAAATGCTTTTGTATAATCCCCATAAGCCATTGATAAATGATGCGCAGTTCCAGAGTATACAAGTTTATCAAGCACTGATTTTAGTCCGTTATCAAAAATACACTTAGCATATGTGCCAGACAATTCCTTATTCATAGGTATCGCTTTTCCAGTTTCTTGAAATATTCTATATTTTCCATTAATACTATCAAGTCTTGCCACATGGACTTTACCCGACTTCATAACAAAGCCTGCAGTAACGCCTTTGCCACCAGCAAAATAAGTATCTAAAGTGGGCGTGCAAATTCCATCGCATAATGAACTTGGAGCTACTCCACAGTGCCACATCAAAGCATAATTTTCTTCTAAGTTTACTTGCGACAAATCTGCCATGAATGGGGTCAAGGCGCCTATAGCTTTATGACACAGCATAGTTAATCCACAATCAATATCTCCTTCACAAGCCAAAATATATCCCTCATCTTGTAACACTGACATTGCAGCACATGGTGCAATAGAAAATCCCGCTGCAAACTCTGGCCAGCATCTAATAGCTAAAACATCCAGCTCTTTATCTTTAATAAAACTTTCAATTTTGGATGCAAGAATTGATGTTTTGGATACCTGTTCTTTGGTAACACCCTTTATGTTGAATGTAGAATTAATTTTGTTTTCATAGTATTTGGTACGCGTTGTATCCTCTTTATAATTAAAAACTTCATCTAGTTGATAGCTATCTACCAAGCATCCATATTTTTTATACAAACTAAGTTCACTAACTCCTACATTGAAAAATCCATGAGCTCTAGACCCTAGTATTCCAACCTTTGCTTCTTTCAACACTTTCATCATGCGTACAGCATCTAAAAAGTCTTGATCTATTTTTTCGCTCACTATGTAAGTATAGTCAGTATATCCACTTTTAGTTAAATTAGATGCATTTAAATTAACACCACAAACTGAGTTTAGTCTAATTTTCCCACCATCATATGGAAGTTCTGGTAATCCCCATAATAAAATAGGCTTGT
>JAAZJD010000071.1 GCA_012800525.1 Clostridiales bacterium | reverse complement strand
GTGGAACAAAAATAGTCGATGCAGGCAGGTATAAAGTTACGGTAAAAATTGATGGAGGAAATAACTATCCGTCAGTCAATATTGAAGGATCACCACAAAACAATGCATTGAAAAATGCTGAATTTGAAATATTAAAAAAGAAGATTATCGTCAACATAAATACTGTACGAAGCGAATATTTAGCTGCAATCAAGCCTTTTGATAGTGCATTAACTATTATAAATGCAGACGACACAAGTGAAGTTATTTCAGGTGCTGAGGCAATAAATATACTAAAACAAAACTTAAATCATGATGCAGAAGATCCAAATATTCGTTTTAGGATATTGTCTGAAGCTGGGAATTTAACATCAAGGCATTTGATAGGAAACTATAATTTATATTTTGATACTTCAATAGCATTTAATTTAAAAAACTATGAAATACAAGAAATAAATAACGGGCAATATGTTATAGAGGCAGCTCAGGCTGTTGTAATTGAAAATAGTGCACAACTAGCAGCAAATATTAATAATTTAAGAAATGGTGATACTGTTAGATGGTATTTGAAGT
Organism: Clostridiales bacterium; assembly: GCA_012800525.1. Classification (GTDB taxonomy): domain Bacteria; phylum Bacillota; class Clostridia; order Christensenellales; family DTU072; genus JAAZJD01. The sequence goes on along the minus strand of JAAZJD010000071.1, from coordinate 4,864 downwards.
CGGGTGATTATGGTGTAATAACTCTAAATAAAAATGCTTCAGTTTCAATTGTTGGTTGCTATGATCCACTAGAAATAGAGGAAAAGATTTTGGTTAGTTTTTCTAAGATTACAGTTCAAAAGGGTTCGCTCAATTTAAATATTGTAAAATTCAATGGCTATGAAGGGCATGCAAATCTTTTAGTTGAGGGTGCTTCATCAGTCACGATAAATAATACAGATTTTTCTGCTATAGATGATCAACCAGGACAAATTTCACCAAAGGTTCCAAACACAAAAGCAATACATGTTACCTCCAGCTTTACTAACACATTGTTTATAAACAATTCGATATTTAAAAATTATGAAAAAGCAATATTAATAAATGGCGGCTCAATTGAATCTACAAATTCAATACTAACAAATAATAATATAGCATGTGAAATAACTACTCGAAATAAGTATGTATATTTTGAAAGTGTTACTTTTAACGGAAATAATACAGCTTTAAACTTTACTACTGAAGTAGCAAATACTAGTTTGCAAAACAATATATTTAGTGGAAATAAGATAGCAATTAACCGTGGTCAAGTTGTTTTGAGAGCTGATACAATTTATCAAAATATATTCAGTTCAAATGAGAAAAATATAAATCCTTAAGATTTCATGGCAATATGTTGTTTGATTAAGCATACAAATAAGATTTCTAAAATTATTAAATATGTTTCCCTAAATGTGAATTTATTTTTTGCAAGGCTATTTTAATAATATGTAGAAGTTCATTATTTATAAGTTAATAAAGATGAAAGAAATTCATAACATAATACAAAGATATACAAAATATTATGATATATATCCAAATGGCAATAGCACTTTTATTTTATTGTATTTACCATATCAACCATTCAAAAAATTTCCTAAAGACCATGCAGTAATAGATTCATATTATTTGAGTTCTAATAAAATTTATCATTTAAAAGTGGCAATTGAAAAACATCTTGGTTCATACAATGTAATAAAACCAAGTATTCCATATAAAAATCTTTTTTTGGAATCAGGAATTGGAATTCTTTTGAAAAATGGATTAATCTCTATTCCTCCTTTTGGTACGAGGGTGGTGTTAGAAGCAATTGAAATTAATCAGCCTATTGAGATAGACAGAAATCAAAATAATAGGTTGTATAGCAAAGAACAACAAGATAAAGAAATGGCTAATTGTGAAGCTTGCTTAAGATGTATTTTTTCTTGCCCATCAAAAGCCTTATCTCAAAGTGATTTCCATTTTGAAAAGTGTATTAGGTTTCTTATGGACGACCCTTATAAAAATCATGAAACTCTTGTTTCTTTAAAAGCTAATTTTCTTGGTTGTGAAATTTGTCAAAATGTATGTCCACATAATAAAGACATTGAAAAGATCGATGTTCCAAATGCACTTCTTAAAGAATTAAATATTGAGAAATTAATAGAAAATAGTGAAAAAGGAAAGACTGCTTTAGAGCCCTTAGCGAGCTTCATAGGGCAAAATTATAATCGTCCTTTACGCATTAACAAGTTAGCTCAAATTGCTAAGGAAATAGCTTGCGAAAATTTGAAAAAGAGTTAACCCATATCCTTATCTGATAAATTGGCTGTTAAGTGCTAGATATAAAAGTAACTATAGTATAAAATAGATATAGTATAAAATAAAAAAGAGGGGAAATTTTTGTGGTAGATCAGAAATTAATTGTAGATGCAGATTTGTTTCTTTTTGACTTAGATGGAACAATATATCTTGGAGATAAAGTTATACCTGGGGCAATCGAAACATTGAAAAAACTTACAGCCTTAGGGAAGAAGGTTTGTTTTTTGACTAATAATAGTTCAAAAGATAAGACCGAATACGTGAAAAAAATTACAGATATGGGTTATCCTGTCGATTTGTTTCAAATAGTAACCTCTACAATGGCCGCAATTCAATATTTGCATACCCGCAAACCTGGAAAAAGTGTATATCCAATAGGCACCCCCACATTTGTTAAAGAATTAGAAAAGGCTCACATAAAAATAGAAGAAGATGCAGATATTGTTCTTTTGGCTTTTGACACTACATTAACATACGATAAACTATGGAAGGCCAATATACTGCTTGAAAAAGGAAAAGAGTTTATCGCAACACATCCAGATTTAGTTTGTCCACATGAACATGGCGATATGCCAGATGTTGGAGCAATGATTGCTTTATTTGAAACATCTTCAGGGAGATCTCCAAGTGTAATTTGTGGAAAACCACACTCCCCAATGGCTGAAATTATTTCAAGTCTATTTTATGTGGAAAAACCTAGAATTGCGATGATAGGTGATAGGCTATATACGGATATTCTTTTTGGTATAAATAATGGGATGCAATCTATTTTGGTCTTGTCTGGAGAAACAACAAAGGAAATGTTGGATGCATCTGGAATAAAGCCAACATATGTATTTGATTCCATAGTAAACCTCTTTGAAACAGTGACTAACTAATGCTTTATTTGACATTTTTATATGCTCTAATAATTGCAAATGTATAAATATTAATATATAATAACTGCATAATATTTTAAGATAGGATAGTTTAATGAAGAAAAAGCAATTAGGAATAGTTTTTATATTGACTGTGGTGTTGATTTTGACTTTTGTCTTAGCAAGTTGCACCACTTCTTTCAAGCAAAAAGCAGTACAAACAGATTTTAGTAATTTAAATGTTACATCAAATGGCGGTCTTGCTGTTGGTGTAGGAAATTATGTTTATTTTATAAATGGCTCTGCAGGTCAAGAAGGGTATAATGTATGGGGAAAGACAGTTAAAGGTGCCATTATGAGAGTCGAGTTAGATGCAGATAAAAACCCTATTAGCAGTACTTTAACAACTATTATCCCTAAAAATGTTCATGGTACAAAAAAAACAGGATTGGTGGTTTTAGGTGATAGGATATTTTTTACATCCCCCTCAATAAACACAAATAGTAAAGGTGAGCCTCTTTCAGGTAGAATGGTTTTATTGTCATCTAAATTAGATGGTACTGATGTTAAGGTCATAAAAGAATTTGAAAGTTATGATATTGAATATAAAGTCACTAATAATGGATTTGTTTTGTATTTAGAGGAGGGCACTTTATACTCGTTAAATCTTTCAAAAAGGAAACCAAAGGCTGTAGAAATTGACAAAGAAATTACTAGTTTTAAATTTATGGATTATTCCACTCAAAAAGATTCAGTTTTTGCAAAAACAATAATTTATACCAAGGCTTCGGAAAATAAAGCAGATAAATTTAATACAGTTTGGCAATATACCGCAGGTGGCGACAAAAAAGAAATATTTAATGGCAATCCAAAAGGTTCTTATCTAGGCAAAGAGGATATAGAGGATATCAATGGATATACTTTGGCCTTAAATCAATTGATTTATGTCGATAAAGACACTCTTCGTCTTGTTTATAATAAAAGCAATGCCGTTGACACTAGTAGCAATCGTTCCAATGGTACATATTCATATGATTTTTCCACTGCATATAACTTTGATTATAAAAAGGAAGTTAGGTATTCAATGGTTGATACTATTGCAAATTTGAGATTTATTGGAAAGCCAGCAGAAATCAAAGCAGGTAAGTTTGTTCTAGCAACAAAAACCTCAGGCAAGGCACCAGGCTTATACTATTCTCAAAAAAGAGAAGCAGTTGATGGATTTAATCGTTTGTATGATTTGGAAGAGCCAGGAGCTCAAGTTGTTGTTGCTTCAAGCATGACTTTGCTTGAAGTAATTGAAGGTCAAAATATAAGTGTGAGATATTTAGATTCAAATAAAATCTATAATAAAGCTATATTGTCTATATCAAGTGACGGTTTTACTAAATTACCTTTAAATGCAGATTTATATCTTGTTTTTGACAAAACTGCAGATACTGCATGGTTAGGGATTGATAATGTGCATGAAGGAAAATATTATTATTTTAATTCAGATGCTTTAAAAAACACTTATTGGTACGATGCAAAGAAAGTTGTAGAAAAAGATAAAAGGACCATGGTTGCTTATCAAGTAGGCAAATTTTCTCAAGCTGATGAAATCGCAATGCTTAAAGCCATAGAAGGAGAAGAATAACGTTAAAACGTTTAATTAACATAAGACACCTCCAATTTGGGGGTGTTTTTTATATTTTAAAATTTATCAAATCCTTAAAAATTGGTTAAAATGTGGGAACAAACACCGTTTGTTATAATTTAATATTAAAACTTAGATACGGTACAATGAAGTTGTTAGATTAAGGTTTGCAAGACTTTTAAAAAAATAAAAAAGAAAAATAAAAAGTATATAAAAAGTCTTGTATTTTGTATACATTAACAATATAATATAGCCAACTTACACACCTAGGCTTTTAAGCAAGGTTTTACAATCAAAAATAAATTGAATTTAGGAGTAAATATGGCAAAATTAAAAATATGTCCTAGATGTGAAATTAACTATATACCCTTAGACCAAGAATATTGCTCAATTTGTGAAGCGGAACTCAAAGGAATAAAATCTGAAGAAGAAGAGACTCTTTGCCCTAAATGTGGAGTTAATTATTTAGAAGAGGGTGAGAAAATTTGTTTTGAATGTGCAGAAAAGAGAAAGAAGAAGATAATGGAGGCCGATGACGAGTTGCTTCCATATGAAGATGAGGAAATAGACGAAGAAGAAGATGAGGAAGATGTAGAGTCTTTAGACGAATTGGCAGATGAAGAGTGGCTTGAAGAAGGCGAAGATGATGATTTAGAAGATGATGATTATGATGATGACGATGATTATGATGATGACGATGATTTTGAAGACTTAGAAATCGATGATTTAGAGATTGATGATTTGGAAATTGAAGAAGACGACGATTACGACG
>JAAZJD010000070.1 GCA_012800525.1 Clostridiales bacterium | reverse complement strand
TTTCAGCATATTCTGGTCCTGAAAGTTTTTCTTTAAATCTTACTAATCCAAAACCATCATGGATGCATTGTTTTAATATGCCACCAGCCCTTGATTCTCTTTCAATAACTAGTACTGATTTTGAAGAGTCACAAGCATTGGCTGCAGCAAGCCCTGCAGGCCCTGCTCCAATTATTACCACATCATAGTTTTTTGTTTCTCTTGACATTTAATATCCCTTTCTCTTTGTTTTGGTTGCCCAATATATGCTATTCTCTTAGCCTTGATTGCGGCACTTTTACTTTGTTTTTCCTAAAAACATTTGGCTTGTTGAACCTTTTTTTGTTATTTCCTCTATAGGTATTTGACATTCTTTTGAAATGATTTCAGCAACTAGTGGAGAGCAAAAACCACCTTGACATCTTCCCATGCCTGGTCTTACTCTTCTTTTAATTGCATCAATATGTGGGACAACGATTGGTCCTCTTAACGCATCTAAAATTTCCCCTTTTGATATTTCTTCACAACGGCAAACAATCTCGCCATAATCTGGATTTTTCTTAATTAAATTGTCCCTTTGATCTAGGCTCATCTCACTAACTTTAGGTATAGGTCTTCTTGTCGCTTTGAAATTTTCTTTTGGCAAAACTTTAATCTTTTCGTTTTGATATATTGTTTTAATAACTAATGAAGCAATCTCAGTAGCTATAGCGGGAGCTGCAGTTAAGCCAGGTGATTGAATTGCCGCAGCTTGAACAAGATTTCTTATCTTTTTGCTTTTTTCAATAATGAATTCTTCTTCATACGAAGGTGCTCTAGTTCCTGCAAAATATGTAATGATATCGCCCCTACTTAATCCTGGTAATGTCATGGCTTGTTTCTTCCATATTTCTTCTACATCAGCCCTTGTTGTCCTATCATCTTCTTTTTCTATTACTTCTTTTGCGTTTGGCCCAAGTATTAGATTTTTATCTATCGTTGGTAAAATTCCACCGCCTTTTGTATTTGAACCTTTTTGTGGTACTATACCAATTACTGTCTTTGTCAATCTATTGTCTTGATTGGCTTTTTTATCTAATATTAGCTCTGTGCCTTTTCTTGGATGGATAGTAAAAAACCTATCCCCTGCCCACTCTGCAATAGTATCGCTAAAAACACCAGCAGCATTTACTACAACCTTTGGCACAATTGCACCTCTATTGGTTTTAACTGCTTTTACTGCTTTCCCATCATTTATGATTTCTGTAACTGCACAGTTTAGCGCTATTTCAACTCCATTGATTGCTGCTGATTCAGCTAAAGCGATTGTTGTTTGATATGGACAAATTATTCCTGCCGATGGACAAGAAAATCCCCCATGGTTAAATCCTACATTGGGAGCAATTTTACTTACTTTTTCTTTTGACAAATTTTTTAAAGGAATTCTACCAAATATTCCTTTGAGTTTTAAAAGTGGATATAAAGCTTTTTGTTTGCTTGAAGTGTATAAAACAGTTTGGCCACATCTTTCGAACTTAATACCAAGTTCTGAACTTAGCTTTGTATACATTTTATTGCCAAGACGATTATATTTTGCTTTTACAGATCTAAGCTTCAAGTCAATGCCAGGATGAATTTCACCGTCGTTTCTAGACGATTGTGCCATCGCAAGATCTGATTCTTTTTCAACAAGCATAATATCTAATTGATATTTGCTAAGTTCTCTAGCAATTGCACAGCCTACAATTCCTCCACCAATAATCAAGACATCGGGAGTTTCCCCTTCATATTTTTCATCCGTAAAGCTTGGAATTCTCATTGGTTTTGGAGTATGTCCAATTAATCTAATTTTATTTACAACACCTCTAGATCTTTTAGATACGGCAATACGACCACATTTAACAATGTCTTCATATGAAGAAAGCTCGCCATTTAACACAGTTGCACCATTTTCAAAACTTACAACTATATTTTTATAGCCAGCATAATAAAGTTTGCTTTTAATTCTTTCTACGAATGCTTTACTCAATCCCTTCTCCCATTACTCTAAAATTACAAGTATATAAAATTTTAGAGATCCACTGAATTTAATTTTACCACTTCAAAGCCTTAACTGTAAACATATAAAGTTTTAAAATCATTCTTGTGGCCGTATATAATATGCTATTGGTAAAAAATCAACGGCTTTACTACTAAAAAATCAAT
>JAAZJD010000069.1 GCA_012800525.1 Clostridiales bacterium | reverse complement strand
GCCACCTTTCACAGTGCTACTCCCTTAGCAGGGGAGCCCCTTCGACCTCTTGGGTACTTCTCCATTTGTGTTTTTTTATAATATCACGATTTAGAATATAAAGTCAATTTATGAAGGACTCTTTTAGAGCATGTTTTATGTTAACATTAGACTTAAATAGGAAAGCAACTGTTTTTTATCATTTTCCCCTTTCTGAATTTGCAAAACTGCATACCAATATTTTAAAACATGTTGGAAAAAATAAAAATGCACTTACTTTGGGAAATTATGAGAGGCGGTCCGCCGAAAGTTGCACTTACTCTGAGAATTAACTACAGAATTAACTCTATTTTTATGAAAAATAGTCAACATTGACAATAGGGGGGTTATAAAGGTAAATTTGAATACAAGGCTTATATAATTTATAAATTCAAAATACTTGTGTATCTTATGGTTTTGTAAAAAGTTTATATAATTAAGCCTGTGTGGGGGAGAGAACTATTTAATTACCTCAAAGATATGGATTTTAGCTATACTAAAGTCATTTTTTAGTGTAAATCTTTGTTTTGATGGAACAAGTTCTCAGTTACAAAAAAGATAAATTGCAAAAAAGTAATAATGTTGGGGGAGATAAAAACAAATATGAAACAAATTATAGAAGAATACGATATATTATATGATATGTTGCTTTGTACTATGATAATGTCGAACACGAAAGTTGAGGAATTTAAAAAAGATGCAAAGCAAATTATTCAGTTGATAGGTAATGCCTATGAAATGTCTTCAAAATTAATAGAGCAATATCAAAACATTATTATTGGGAAATTAATGGAGCTGGAATTGGCATCAGATAGGCTAGCACTATATAGTGAACGTAACTATAGCACAGAAGTTTCTGGCGAAGATATTTTATTTGATGTAAAGGGAGATGTTCTAACTGAGTTGCAAAATTTATCAGAAAGCGACAGATCTAACTTTTTTATTAAAAAAGATTGGTTTAATTATAATCTCTATATTGTATATAACCCTAGCATTAGGTTTTCTAAAATTAGAGCAGCTAGTGTTTCTGGCAATATTATTATTACACGTCAGTGTGGACTTTTACATCTTTTGGGAATTGGCTGTACAAAGGATATGGAAGAGGCAAAAAGGCGCCTTTTGCAATGCACATTGTGGGGCGATATTATGTCTATGTATTTATTAGCATATGCATATAAACTTGAAGGAAATAAAGAAAAAGCTAAATTGTTTTATGAAGTAGCTGAGCTTTCTGAAAAATACCTTTTTTCTGGAATTACAGTATTACCACAAGTAGCAAAAGAAAAATACTCAGAAGATGCATGTACATACTTTGTTTATATTTCTACTATTTTACAAGATATAATTGTCGCTCATGGGAAAACAAATATAGATTTTTCATTTGTTGAAGCAATCACCTCAGAATCGTTAGATTATTTTGAAAGAATGGGATATATAAATAACTACGAGAAAAAAGAGTGGAAGAATGTAACTAATTCTTCAGAAAGACCCACAAAAGAAATAGGATTTTAATAAGGAGACAAGCATGAATAAGTCGTTTATAGTAAAAAATATCCGTAAAAAATATATAGAGCAATATTTAGAAAATGCTCAAAAGATGCATTACACTGAGCTTACAGAAAAAGAAGGTGTGCAAAAGGTTTTTTATGATGAATTGCCTAATAAAGAGATGCAAGGTTATCCTACGGCAAGTGATATGGTAGCTCCAGATGGGACAGCATATTCAATGGATGAATTTCAAAAATTGCCCGAAAATGAGAAGAAAAAATGTAGACTTAGATTTTATTATCTACCCTGTAGTCATGAGCTTTATGTCGGAACAACAGGTAGTGGAAAAACTACTGGTTGCGTTGAACCTCAATTACGTGCAATTTCATCGCAAAAAAATAAGCCAAACTTATTTTTAACCGATCCCAAAGGGGAATTGTTTGATAGAAATGCAAAACATCTTCAGGATATGGGCTATAAGTTGTTTGTATTAAACTTTAAAGATAGTGCAAGAACAGATAAATGGAATCCTTTTTTGGAAGCATATGATAAACAGATGGAGCTTTTGGACATTGGTAAAGGTGCAGTTATGCGTAAAGGAGCAATACGCAAAGGGTTGATTCTAGCGGCACCTCCGGATAAATTTAAGGAAAATTATATAGAATATAAAGGTAGAGCATACCCTAACAATGCTTATTTTGAGCAAGCAAAAAGGAAAGAAAGAGATGAAATATCTGCTACAGTTGCACAGTTAGTTAATTCATTAGCTAGCATGTTTATTGTAGTAGAAAACACTAGAGATCCGTCTTGGGAGTATGGGGCTCAAGACTTATTGAGGGGACTTCTTCTATGTATGCTTGAGGATGCAACTAATTTTAATTCAGGGTTTACGCGTGATATGATGAGCATTAAAACTATGCATGAGTATTATCTTGCATTAAAGTTGCCCGTACAGTCGGGACAAGATTTATTTGAACATAAGCTTATTCAAAATAAGACTTTTGATTCTGTGGCACATTTGTGTACGGCTCTTAGAAATGCACCAAATACAATGAGGAGTTATACAGGTGTATTTGACGGAGCTCTCAAAGATTGGTTACAAGGACATATTTTTTCTATCACATCTAACAATACAATAGATATTGATAGTGCAGGGGATCAGCCATTTGCCATCTTTTTAATTACTAGAGATTATGATAAAAGTGATAATCTTGTTGCTGGATTAGCCATAGATTGGGTGCATAGAAGTTTGATAAAACAGGCAGAATCTGGGAAAAATACTCGTCCGATGCATTTTTTACTAGATGAGTTTGGGAATATTCCTAGAATTAAAGACTTTGATAATAAGATTTCTACTTCACGTTCTCGTAAAGTTTGGTTTCATTTGTTTGTTCAATCATATAAGCAAATAGAAAATGTTTATGGCGAACAAGTTGCACAAGTTGTTCATGACAACTGCAATACACATGCATTTTTAGGATCTCAAAGTTTCGCTACAAAAAAAGTATTTTCTGAAGAATGTGGATTGCATACTGTTCCATCACTACAGTCTAAACTTCAGCCAGATGAAAATGCACTTCAAGAGGCTTCAATATTGCCATTAAGTCAATTAGACTTAATAAAACCTGGTGAAATTTATGTTAAAAAGCTAGGTACCCCATTGTTTTTAGCCCAATATATACGAAGTTATGTTTGCGAAAATCACGGAATATTTAAAAAGAATCACAATGGTTTAGTAGAACTTACTCCATACAGTTTAGAGACATTCTCTGATCCAAAGTTTAAGTATCGAGCCCTTCAGCGGTTTTTGTCTATGGAGCAATTAGATGATGATTATTCCTAATTTTAAATAATATTAAAAAAAGAAATGAAAGCTTCTAAATTTTTTGCTAGGTGTTAAAAGTATATGAGACGAAATAAGTTAAGTTTTACTAAGGAACAAAAGCAATTATTAAAATCACGCTTAACTCGTGTTTTTTTGAAAAGCTATGATGAAAAATATGTAATTAATAAAATTGAAGGTGCCAACAATATAACCGAGTTAGAACAAATTGTGATGAGCAATGATATTTGTGATTATTGTAGTTTTGCAGGGCTTCATTTAGAGGTTGCAAAAATATTGATATGTGGAGCTACGCGCGTACTATACCTATTCCCCAGGATTAGAAGCCGCATGTGTTTTTTGGGTTCGGTATCAGGGTATAGGAACACAATGAGAAGCTTGTGTTTGCTTGATCGAGATATTATTGAAAAGTTTAAAATACGAGATATTTGTTCAGATGATACAATAATTAATTTAGCATCACGTACATTGATTTTTATTGATAATACTGAGTATGATAATAGCGATGCTAATATTACAGCTGAAGCTTATCCTGTGCATGGAATATTTGACGCAGTGGTTCTTGATGAAGGTGATTTTAAAGGACTTGCTTATAGGCGGTTATTAAATAGCTTAAAATATAGCCATGCGACTGGCCATCATCCCGTAGGGTGCGATAGTGTCATTTCAACGGTTTATCATGAATTTGGCCATTTATTGGATTTTTTAATTAAATTAAGCGACAACGAGGAATTTCTTTCATACTACAATAGTTTTACTAAAGAGCAAATTGAAAAAAATCTTTCAAAATATGCAGCAACGAATGCTAAAGAGTTTTTTGCAGAGGCATTTTCAGAATATATGTCTAATAAAAAACCACGTAGTATTGCAACTTATTTATGGAATTTACTTGAGAAGTTATATCAAGAAAAATATAAAAAAGGAGAAAAATAAAATGGCAGCTTTGAAACTAGGTTCACAAACAGAACGAAAAATTGATTTAATATTTTGTATCGATGGTACAGGTAGCATGTCCCCTTGTATTGATAGAGTAAAAGCAAATGCAAGGAAATTTTATCTTGATTTCGTAGATAAAATGACTAATGACTATGGGAGTAGTGTAGAGGAGCTAAATGTTAAAATTATTACTTTCCGTGACTATGAGGCAGATGGTGCTGATGCGATGACTATTAGTGAATGGTTTGATCTTTCTGCAGGCGATGAAGCCGAGTATGAAAAGTATCTTAATAGTATTAGTGCATATGGTGGCGGGGATACTCCTGAAAATGGCCTTGAAGCATTGTTTTATGCAATGACTGCTGATTGGAATGCTAGGGGTCCAAAAGACCGTCAAGTCATAGTATTATTTACCGATGCTGATGCGCTTCCTTTCAGAGCAAAAAAATCTAAAAACTATCCTACTAACATGGTTGACGAGGAAGGATTGCTAAACACATGGATGTGCATAAAGCCACGTTTTGTATCTCAATCAGATTTTAAATTGAGTGAAAGATGCAAAAGACTTGTTATGTTTGCGCCACCAGGAACTGTATATGAAAAAATGCAACAATCATATAATCGCAGTCAGTTTGTTCCTACAATGATGGATGCTGGTCTTGGAGAAATGGAGTTTGATGAAATTATTAAAATTATTGCTGCATCAGCCTCTTCAGTCTAAGAGTTTGGGAAAAGGTGTAATAGGAAATTAAAATAACCTATTTCCAATTGGGTCTTAATGGCTCTATATAAAAATATTGAGTTGCTAGGAGATTAAATATGTTATATCAAAAAAAGTATACCATAGGCTCTGCCTATATTGTTGATGGTTCAATTAAATGGACTGCTACTGGGAATGGAGCATTTGTAATTGGTGAATATAAGGGCGAAAAGTATTTTATAAAAAGATTTACTATGGGCCCCAGAATACCATCAAAAAGCATCCCAGAACCTGTATATTCCGAGCAAATGGAAGTAGCTAAATGGCTTGAAAATAAGCAAGCTGAAATGCGCAAATTACTAAAAGGCTTGACAACGCTTAAAGACCATGTTGTTGTTGAAGAAGAAAATTTTTGGGATGCCCACAACCTTTTTACAACAGTGACAAGGCTTATACCAAATGAGAACAAAGGTGCAGATTACACTAAAATGACTTTGCGAACTTTTGTCAAATTGTGTGCAGATATTGCCTTATTAATAAAAAAAATTCATGATGCTGGAGTTACTCATGGCGATATCAAGGAAAAAAATATTTTAATTCAAAAAAAGGGCTCAGAACTAATACCATATCTAATAGACTTCGATTTGTCTTATCCAAGTGATTATGGTACAAGAAAAAGAGCTAACGGCAAGCCAATGCTTGCATACCCTGTAGGGTTTTCAGAAGGATATCAAAGTCCAGAAATTGCAATATATAACTTCGAAAGTGAAGGGAAAATTGATGCCTCTACTATTTCTAATAAGACAGATATTTTTTCTTTAGCTATTGTATTTCATAAGCTTTGGACAAATAACTTTCCAGCTGTAATAGAAGATGCTTGTCCTGTTGGAGAAGCAGTTTATTTAGATACGCCAATTAAACTTGATGCAAAGTTTGATGTAGTTTTAGGATCAAATAAAAAATGCAAATTCTCTTCTTTACTATTTTGGATGTTAGCAAAAGATGCTAAAAAAAGACCCTCAGCACAGCAAATAATAGATGTTTTAGAAGACAAAATCGATGTTGAAGATATCTATGAAACACCTGCGGCAGCTGATAGGTTTGATGTAAAACCACATGATTTACATAAAGCGGCTTTAATCATATTTGGGAAAGAGACTCTTAAAAAGAAGGGAGTCAAGGCTTTTGTAAAAATAACAGAGGGTGGGCAATATAAATATTTAGTCAAGCTATCAGATGGTACAGAAAAAAGCTTAACTGTCGATGAAGTAATTGCCGAAGGATATGGGAAAATCAACAAAGAAACAAGTGCTTTATTGTGGGCAGATGATGCAGATCACATTGAAATTGTGGATTTAAAGGAAATTTCAAGGCAAGGAGTGTTATCAATTGAGCCAAAAGAAGCAGGATTTAAAAAGTTTTATTTTGTTGCTTTACGAGCTGGTGGAGGTTATACAACAAGTGCCAAAGGATTAGTCGATAGGGGCCTTGCAAAATATAAAACAATAGCTGAGGATCCTGAGTTTAATATAACGCCTCTAGATAAACCATGGCCAGCTCACGGCGCAGCATATAATATTGCAGCATTGAAAAAGAGAAATGTCATTGAAGTTGAAAAATATGATGACAAAGGTACAAAAAAATACCTTATAACCATGAGAAAAGGTGAAGGAAAACTTCAAAATGTCGTTAATGCTGCATATATGAAAATTATGAGATTTATTGTTTAAAACCATGAAAATTGATTATTTTGCATTTTATAAAGTGCTAAAAAACGAAGACGCAAATCCTTTTGTTAAAGTAGGTGATAAAGAAGGGATTATAGCTGTAGCCGATGGTTTAGGTGGCTCTGGCTCTTTTGTTCATGAATTATCAGCTTATGATCAATATAGACTTTATGATGATTTAGCAAAAACTTTTTTGTCTGAATATTATGAAGAAGATAAAAATTTGATAAAAGATGAGTCGTTTGAAAAATGGTTAAAACTCCTTATCGAACCTATGATAGATGACGATTTAGACACTTCAGCACTGTGGGGATCAAGAATAGTAATTGCGCGTTTTGCATATTATGTTTTGAAAAATATGGATTTAGAGTTTAGCTATGAAAAAACTAGAGAAACCATCGTTGATTTTATTTACGAAGGAATGAAAAAAACTGCAACTGCTTTTCATCTTAGATTAGGATTTTCTCAAAGACAATTGCTGTTACCAACTACCCTTGTGGGCGCGCGATATAATGTGAATGAAGATAATACCATAAAGGTGGATGTTGTTTGGGCTGGTGATTCTAGAGCATATGCATTTATTCCAAAATTTGGATTAAAGCAGCTAACAACAGATGATGAAGATAGCTCAGGCGCTATTGATAATTTGTTTTGCATAAAAAATGGAGTCTCATTTAGGACTAATTTACACTATAATTCATATTTATTACCCCCCAAAAGTCTAATATTTGTTTGCAGTGATGGTTTTTTTGATCCTTATGTGCCAATTGATAATATTGGTGTTGAAGCAGTATTTTTAGATTGTTTATCAAAATCTCATTCTTTCAAAGAGCTAGAAGAAAATTGGCATAATCATTATAAGCCCACATCACATGACGATTGTTCTATTGCTTTTGTAGCATTTGGATTCGATTCTTTTGAAGAGCTAAAGAGTCTTTGTTCTACTAGAAACGATGCTATTGTTTCAACTTTCAATAACTATTATGAATATAAAAAAGTTGTACCGATAATCGATGGGGAGGAAGAAAACCCAACGCAGTATATTATTAATCGTGCCAATCAACGCAAAGCAGAAATTTCTCGCTTAATTGCTCTTGAGATAATATCAAACCCTGATACTACGGAGGCGATAATTCTTCCTGAGTTTATTCAAATATATAATGAAACAAAAGAAGAACAAAATAAATTTCTAAAAAACAAAAAAGAGGCTGCAAAATTAGCTGCTTGTTCGAGAGTGCGGAATTATCTTTTAACAGATCCAAACAATGTAGTTTGCGGATTTATATCAGATCAATCTAAGTTTAAGCCTTGTGTATCAAGTTGTATAGATAGATATCTTGAAATGATAAAACCTATAGAAAAAACAAAAAATGATTATGGTTACGATAAAGTAATTAGGTTGCGTGAAATTATACAAGCAGAGTTAGAGCAGACTGAAATTGATGGGTTAAATTTAGTAAAAAAGATCCAAGATAGACAGATAGAAATTGAGGAAATTATTAAAAGTATTGAAAAACAGTATAAGCAATTAGAGGCTAATTATCATATTCTATTGGGATATTATCACAGTGATTATTATAGAGAAGCAAATCGACTAGATGAGCTAAAAAAGGCAATAGAAGTATTAAGTGAGCAAAAAGTATTAGCCCAAAAATATTTTGATGCTTTAAGTGATTTGAAATCTTTTTGGGATATAAAGAAAATCCCAGAAAGATATGAATATATCTCATATCCTCACGATGAAGGGTTATTTGATGAGATGCAAAAGGCAATAAACAATCATATTAGTGCAGAAAACAATCTTTTGTGTGCAAATATGGAAGTTGAAGAAATTTGGCAAGAAATGAATGAAAAACTAAGAAAATATCAAGAGCTTGTAGAAGCTACAAGCGATGATATATTGTTAATTACCATAGAAAATGCCATAGATTACTATACTCCAGAAGCTTGTTCAAAATTAGGTCTACCGGTTGAAGAGTCTGTTGAGCCTATAAATGTTAGTATTTTATCTGACAAAATTTTAGATTGTTTAGAAAAAAACAATTATATATTTAAAGATATGCTACAAAAATTTATGAATAGTGAGTCGCCGACAATAATTGATACAGTTTTTAATGCTAGTAGGTTGAGAACATATAGAATATATAAATCCATAGACCCTGATGAAGTAAAAAAGACGATTGAATATGTAGAAAAATTATTGCAAGCATATACTGATGTTAGCAGCATGCAAGTTTATAATAGTGATAACAATATAGATTGATACAGTTTTAATCTTAGTAGATTGAGAACATATAGAATATATAAATCCATAAACCCTGATTAGGTAAAAAAGACAATTACATATGTAGAAAAATTATTGTAAGCATATACTGATGTTAACAGCATACAAGTTTATAGCAGTGAATTAATGGGTGGTTTTCAATTCATACTATGGAAGACTAGTGGCAGTTAGCTAAAATCTATAATATATAAGATTTTTGCAAGTTTGTAGGAATGGTTATGAAAAAAAGAGTCAGAAGAATTG
The DNA here is from genome assembly GCA_012800525.1 of Clostridiales bacterium. Taxonomy (GTDB): domain Bacteria; phylum Bacillota; class Clostridia; order Christensenellales; family DTU072; genus JAAZJD01. The sequence goes on along the minus strand of JAAZJD010000069.1, from coordinate 1,514 downwards.
TTTTGTCATTGATTCCACTTATCATATTATTTAGCTTTTCTATCGTGGCTCTAGATTTTTATTTGCCGATTAGTAGCAGTAAAGGTTCTCCCATTACAACAAAATATCATATGGATGAAGATGGTCTATTTTTAGCAAATATTCCATTTGAAGACTATCTACATGATGCGACAGAAATTGAAGGCACAGTATATGATATTAGAGATTATGGTGCTTCAAAAGACAAATCATTTTTAGATAATGCCATAGCTATTCAAGGTGCGATTAACGCTGCCTTTAACAATGGTGGCGGGACAGTTTTAGTAGATGGGGGAACATACAAATCAGGTCAATTAAAATTGAAAAGTAATGTAACTTTAAGGATAGAAAAAGATGCGTGTTTAGAATGTATTACATATGACGAAAACAAATCTCTTCCAGAAGAAAATAGATTTGATGCACTTGGATTTATCTCAGCAAGTGATGCAGAAAATGTCATAATTGAGGGACCAGGAAGAATTTCTGGAAATGGAGCAACTTATGTAAATAAAGCAAAAGAGGAATCAATATTCCTACCTTTAGATACCTTTAACTTAAAAAGATACGTGTTAGAACATAGAAAAAGAATAATGATGGGGAAAGAACATGAGTTTAAACGACCTATTTTAATTAGCATGAAAAATTGTCTAAATGTGACCATTAGAAATCTAGAATTATATGAATCTGCAAGCTGGACGGCAAGGCTTGAAGGTATAGATAATTTGCTAATTGAAGATGTTGTAATTAATAATAATGTACGGATTGCAAACACTGATGGATTTGATATTGAGGGTGGTTCTAATATTCATATTAAGCATTGTTTTGTAGCCACTGGCGATGATGCTATTTGCATTAAATCTGACAATTCTAATATTCCTCCTCTTGATGGTATGGTAGTAGAAGATTGTGAAATAACCTCTCTTGCTAATTGTTTTAAGATAGGAACAGGAACATGGAATGCTATTTCTAATGTTGTAGTAAAAAATTGTTTTTTCTTCATGCCTGGGATTGCAGGAGGATATGCAGGGATAGCAATTGAATGTGTAGATGGTGCTACAGTTAGTGATATTACTGTGCAAAATATTGCAATGGAGCATATTACTTCACCATTTTTAGTTTGGCTTGGATATAGAAATGGAAAAGGAGCACTTAAAAACATAACAATTTCAGATATCGTAGCTACAGGATGTGATATGCCAGGAGCAATAACTGGATATAAAAAAGGCTCAAAAATAAATTATGTTGAGAATGTAAAGCTTAGTAATATTTCAATGACATATAGAGAAGCCAAAGAAAAACTTAATATATATAAAAACCCAGATGGTGCCTATCAAGGCTCATTGAATATGAAAGGTTATCCTGAAATTACAAGAGTTTCTCACATGTATATCATAAATCACGATATTAGTGGTTATTGGGATTTGCCAGTTTATGGTTTGTTTGCACGTTATGTCGATGGACTTGAGGTTGAAAATTTTAAAGTAACACCAAGAACT
>JAAZJD010000068.1 GCA_012800525.1 Clostridiales bacterium | reverse complement strand
TTTATCAAGAAAACTTTTGTTTTTAGACTTTTTTGTAATGGACAAATTTGAAAAATCTAATGCTTTCCTAATCGTTTTCGCTAAATTAGGGCTGACTCAAAAGTTGCGCTTACTCTGAGAATTAACGGATTTCTTTGGTATATTTTTAGTGGAAGTTAATTTCAGAAGTTAAGTATTTTTAGCAATTACAACTAGATAATATGTTATATAATAAATTATTTGTTGTAAATGTATCATCAATTGGGGTATAATCACATATATGAACGCTTTAGATTTTGATTTAAATAAAACCTCCTCACAAGCGTTTTATCTCTTGGGAAACGATGCTTTTTTTGTAAAAAAAATATTGGATATTTTTAAAGCATTAGTTCCCGAAGAAGAACACATATTGAATGTATTAGAATTTAGTGATGTCAATGGAAGCATTCAAGATATAGATATACAAATAAGAAACGTTTCTCTTTTTGGATCAACTAAAATTATTATCATTCAAGACCTTCTAAACAAAGTAAAAAAAGAAGTAGGGTCTGAACTTTCGTCTTTAGTAGATGTATTGCCTGAAGGGACGTATGTAATTTTTGATAATACTTTGATAGATGGGAAAAGTGCATTATATAGGCAACTTGAAAAAATCGATTGCTCATTTGATAAAAAGAGTGCATCATTGCTAACGAAGGTTTTAATTGAAGAGACGTCACCACTTCTTGAAGCAAGTGCTGCAAATTTGATATTGCAATACTCTTCATATAATCTTGGAAAATCAATAATTGAGGCAAACAAATTGCTTCAATATAATCCAGGAAATAAAGTTAGTGCTGATTTAGTGAAATTATTAGTTTCAGATTCTACTGAAAACAAAATATACGAATTGACAGATGCCATTTCAAAGAAAGACAAAAAGACAGCACTTTCAATTGTTGAAAACTTATTGTCTATCGGTATACAGCATTCAGTTTTAATTTCTTCACTTGCAACGCAATACAGGAGGATGCTATATACGAAAATAACAAAAAAAAGCGATGCTGAACTTGCAAAAGATTTAGGTGCTTTTGATTTTCAAATTAGAGGTGCAAGATATATATCAAATAGCTATAGTGCAGTAGAACTTAAAAAATTAGTAGAAAAGATAGTAGAAGCAGAATATTCTTTTAAAAGTGGAGTATATGTTGCAGAAACTGCATTTGATGCTTTATTTTCATCACTAATATCATTGTAATTGAGTTAGTGTAATTAAGGAAAAAAGGTGTAATTAAGGAAAAAAGGTCAAGACTAAAGTCATTGTAATTGAGTTAGTACAATGAAGGAAAAAAAGTCAAGTTTAGGTGTATAAATTAAAAAGGTGTTAAAATGGATAAAATAAAAAATGCATTTGAAAAAATAGTTCAATTTTCTAGGCAAGAAAAAGTTTCAAAAGGTGCTTCAATAGTAGCACTTGTAGTTGTTTTTGCAAGGGTATTGCTTCAAAGCTTTCAAAATACTTTAAGTTTTGTCGGTACAGATACTTTCCCAGAATTGTTTGCTGAAGCAGTAAAGTTGATGCAACAACCAATTTTTATTGTAATGAGTGCAATTATTGGAGCATTGATAGTTTGGGGTATTTTTGAAGGGATATCAGGCGGTTTTTACAATATGTTTGCACCTAGAGGGTTAACTGTAGGAACAAAAAATGAATTTAAAGGTATTGCAAGGTTTGCCTTTATTGTCATTGAACTTATAACTATGTTATTTTTATGTTTATTTTATATCCCCAAAGTTGGACCTAGAATAGTTGCAGATTCTCAAAGATTTTTGCAAATAATTTTGTACACTGTATTTTATACTCTTGCATATATTTTGCTAGAAGACAAATCTATAATAAGGGCTCATGTTGCTGATGCATATTTCCCACTACAAAGACTATATAAAATCTATTATGGGTTATCGGTAGGTCTTGGAGCGATTACATCGATAAAGTTATGGAATGAAGGTGGGCTTTCAATTTTTGCAAAAATTATATTTTTCCTTGAGATAGCAGTTGTAGCAGCATATTTTATTTTAGTACCATATTTTATGCAAATATTGAAAAAAAGACAAGAAGCGGCAAGGCAATTTAGAACTGAAGTGTTTTCAGAGGAAGGCAATATAAAAGATGCATTAGAAAAAATGGGAATACATCTTGGTGAATCTTATGAGATATATAGTCCAAGTACTTCAATAAAAAAAGAATCAGAAGTTCCAACAAAAGATGACATTGTTATAACTGTGGAGCCTAAAGATGATAGTTTGGAAAATGATAATAACAATGACAATGCAGATGAAAGTTAAAAACTAGGTTGCAAAAGTTATTGATATATTTATATAATAATAAAGAA
>JAAZJD010000067.1 GCA_012800525.1 Clostridiales bacterium | reverse complement strand
GCTAAAGGTAGTTTAATTGCATTTTTTTCTATTAAAATAGGTGTTGTTGTCACTTTTAAACCATCAGTAGTTTTTTTGCGGAAAACAAATCCAGAATTAGGAAGGGTAACTTTTGTTATTTGAGATTGATACATACCTACAGTAGACTCATCATTTATTCCAAATGGCTTTATTTTCTCAAGTGTCGTTTTTTCAGGCGTCGTACTTTTATCAATAATATTTTTTAAATGAATTTTATTTAAATCTGTAATGACATTAATTTCGCTGCCAGTAAAACCAATATTTTTCATTATTTGATTTACAATAACAGCTCGGTAGCCATTATCGACAAAATCCCATGTAGGATTGTTTATGCCGTGTGTTGTTTCTCTGATTTCATCTCTATATCCATACTCTACGATGCTATTGCTCATTGTTTCTCTGGCATATATTTTTTGTGCTAAGCTCCATGAGTATGTGGAATAAAATTTATTGTTTTCGGCATCCACAGCAATTTCTAGCCATTTGTTGATGTATTTACTAACATTGTTTTTTGCAGAAATTAAAATATCGGCATCTGGATAAGTCCCATCGCCAAAGGGTTTAGTACCAAGTTTGGGCGCTTCATTTAATTCAAAATATATGGTTGCATTATTTGTATTTGAAAAGCAACCTGAAGCAATGTATGTTATATTCATTTCATTTTTAACAACATAATGTTGCTTTAGCCCAGGGTTTACCGCAAGTATTAAAGCATTTTTATATTTGACAAATCCATTTGTATGAGCATTGTTTGTTTGAGTGACTAGCCAAGCTGTATGATTTTCAGATAAAAGCCCATCAAATTTTCCAAAAACCTCACTACCTATATAATCAAAATCACTTTTGTTGCCATCTATTGCAGATAAATCGTTACAAGAGAAAAAAGCACGGTTAGCTATGCTAGAAACATTATTAATATTAATTGATTCAAGACCACTAAAGGCAAAGGCATTACTTCCTATGGTTGTAATACTGTCTCCAAAGCTAAAATTCTTTAAAGCTTTTGCATTATAAAAAGTATTACTGCTTATCTCATTTGCATCTGAAATAGTTGCATTTGATAGATTTATACAATTTGCTAATATAGAATTTTCCATATTTTCTATTTTACCGTTTGCTTCGAATGTTTCCAATTTTGAATTATTTGCAAAAGCCTTTTCACCAACTGTTTCCAAGTCACCTGCTAAGTTTATAGTTTTTAGTTTTTTAGAACCTTCAAAAGCGCTTTTGCCAATAGTTTTGTAATTAGCGGGAATTATAATTTCGGAAATTGTTTCATTTTCAAAAAAAGCTTTTTCATTGATTGCTTCAAAAGGATAGGTAGCAGTAACATTACCAGCTTCATCTTTTATTTCAAAAACTGTTGGTAATTCAACTGTTTCATAAGGTACATTATTATATTTTAGCCCCAACAGTCTATATTTTACATTATCATGAATATCTCTATATGACTCTGCGTTAAAATAAGGTACATCGGGTACGAATTTTGGAAAAAGGGCAATCGATTTGTATATTGGAGTTGCAAAGTCAAATTTTTTTTCTAGCGTAATATCTTCATACCATCCTTCAAAAATGAATCCTTTTACATGCTCATCATATAAATTGGGGTCACTTACAAGATCTCCAGGTGAAACTCTAGCAAAAACTGATTGTTGCCCAGCGGGCGTTTGTGATATTGCAAAATAAACAACATGTTTCCCATCTGATTCAAAAGTTTGATAAGGGTTGAGCTTTTTAGAAAAAACCATTACTTTAGTTTCTGTTACCAATTCTTTATATGTAGCTTTTAAAGTAATAATACCTTCTTTTAGGGCTTTTATTTTTTTTTCTTCTACTTTAACAATAGTATCATTTGAGCTAGTAAGAGTGTAATCTATATTCAAATCACTAATAATACTTGGAGTTATAGTAGTTTCTGAATCTAAATATATTGAATATGTTTTTTGTGAAAACAAAAATAAAGGCTTTTGG
>JAAZJD010000066.1 GCA_012800525.1 Clostridiales bacterium | reverse complement strand
TCCACCCTCTTTTAAATTGTTAAGATTTAGTTTTTCTAGATGTTTTGCTTAATCAAAGTTTAGCATATACAATGTGCCTCGCCTCATGAGTATAATTATAAATTAAGGCTATTTGAATCTAATAAAAACTGAGTTATACCCATAACTAATATACCCTAAAATAAGTTAGTTCAAATAAATCTTTTAAATACTTAGCTTTTTCCTCTTCAGCATTAAAAGAATTTAATAGAGGCATGCCTCCAAATCTAATATATATATTATATGCTTCTTGCTTACTATAGTTATTAGATTCATAAAACTCTTTAAATGATAAAGGATGAATTCTAATTTGTTGACTTCTACCTCTAAACTCAGTGATAATATCTGCAGACAAAAATTTAGAATTACTACCAGCAACATAAACGTCGACATTAGATATCTTTAAAAGCCCTTTTAAAAGTGACTCAAATTTTGAAACAAATTGAATTTCGTCTAAAATAATATAATACATATTATCATCTATAATTTGTTTTCTAATATAAGAACCTAATACTTGTGGATCATGAAACTTATAGTTTGAAACATCATCCAAATCTATTTTGATTATATGATCTTTTTTAACCCCGGTTTCTTTTAAGTAATTCGTAAATATAGGATCTAATAAAAAAGATTTGCCAGATCTTCTAATTCCAGTTACTGCTTTAATTAAATTTATATGTTTACTGCTAATTAATTTATTTAGATAGTTATCTCTTTTTATTATCACAAAGCTACTCCATTGACCGTCTTTATCATTTATGGCCTTTTTGGTCAAAGTATCGCACTTTGTTAAATGAATGAGAGATCTAAATTAAAAGAAATATTAATGATAAGCTCTTAATTAGGAAGAATAAGAAAGACCGAAGCCACCTGTTGTTCTCGGAGAGCAACAGGTAAGGAAACCTGTTCTATTTTTAATTTTAGAAAAACTCATTTTTTAATATCATTGCTTTGCCTTTAAAGGTAATTTGACCCTGCTAAAAATATTTGATTTGACTCTTAACTCTAGTCAAATTATTACAAAATTAGAAAGAATTACTTTTTAAAGAATTGATAATAACATGCTTATTTTTTCGATTAAATATAATCGTGTAAAAATGCGCTTACTTCATTGAAATATTTTTATAAATTAATGTCATCACAACTAATAATTACTGCCGAAAGTTTACTTGGTCTTACAGTTACTAAAAGCGATTAAATCCGTTCCTTATAAGATTGCTCGAGAAAACAAAAAAACATATGCAAACTTATTAACAGTTAAGCACGAGCCGTAACATATGAAAATAGTGTTTATTAGCTAACTGATGGAGAGCCTAGTTTTAATAAATGTTTAGATAAGATAGATAAAACCTAACAATTAAACATATTTTTGACATAATTACCCATTTTGTCATTACATTTTTGACAAAATTACTAAATTCGCTCTTGTACTTTTGACAAAATCGCTCAATTTAGCCTTGCGCTTTTGACATGCTTATGTTATTATAGCTAATGTATTTATTGAAAGGAGCTGTAAGCTATGCTAAGTAGAAAGATTGAACAAGATATTCTTGGGTGGCTTAATCATAGTAACAAAGCCTTAATGATTTCCGGAGCTAGGCAAGTAGGTAAAACTTTCATCATTAGATCTATTTTTAAAAAGAACAAAATTGATTATGTTGAGTTTAATTTAATAGAGGAACCTCGAGCACTTAAAGTTCTAAAATCATATAGTACTGTTGATGACTTAATTCTAAAATTGTCTTTACTCTCTAATAAAAAGCTAACTCCTAGAAAGACATTCATTTTTTTAGATGAGATTCAAGAATTTCCGGAGATAATCACTAAGATTAAATTCCTTACTGAGGATGGTAGATTCCGTTTTGTTCTAAGTGGGTCTCTACTTGGTATTGAACTCCGAAATCTAAAGTCTGCCCCGGTCGGTTATCTTCAAACATTAACAATGTATCCACTTGATTTTGAAGAATTTTTGCAAATATTTAATATCCCTGAGGAAATCTTTAGTAAATTAAAGAGTAGTTACGACACTAAACTCCCTCTTGACAAAACTATTCATGAAAAATTTTTAGAAATTTTCAATCTTTATATGATCATTGGTGGCATGCCTGCTGCCGTAAAAATTTTCAAACAAACAAATAATATCGACAAAGTAATTATTGAACATAATGCTATTATCGAGGAGTATAAAAGAGACTTCACCAAATATGAAGAGGAAGACCGAAAACTTATTATTACTAAAATATTTGAGATGATTCCAGCCGAACTTAATGAGAAAAATAAACGCTTTAAAATAACTAATATAGATAAAAACGCTAGAATTGATAGAATCGAAGACAGTTTTACTTGGCTTACCAAAGCTGGAGTAGCACTTGCTGCTTATAACACTACAGAACCAATATTGCCACTTGTTCTGAATAAAAAAAGCTCTCTTTTCAAACTGTTTCTCTCTGATGTTGGATTACTCACAACTATGTTTGGAAAGGCTACAAAACTACAAATTGTAAACAACGAAACCAATATTAATAAAGGAGCGTTATTCGAGAATGTTATCATTCAGGAGCTTTTTGCACATGGTTATGTAGCGTTTTATTACTCAAACAAAAAATTAGGAGAAGTTGATTTTATTATAGAACATAACGGAAAAATTCTACCTATTGAGGTTAAAAGCGGAAAGAACTACCAAAAACATTCTGCCCTTAATAATATAATACGTACAGAAAACTACAAATTAGAAAATGCTTTTGTTTTCTCTTCTTCCAATACTTCTGTACATGGTAAAATCGTGTATTATCCAATTTATATGATTATGTTTTTACAAGAAGACGAACTAGGCCAACCTATAATTCCTTTAAGCCATTACACCTTTTAACTTTTAAAAATAAGAAATACACTTATACTTAGCGGTAATGCTGATTGTACCGATATTACAGCCAAATACTCTGTATGTAGATGTTAATTCCCAAATTAAATGCAGATTACTTGAATAGCCTCATTTTTAAAGGTTATTGCACGCTTGTGTGAGCGTGCAATAAGTTCTATAATTATTAACATACATCAAATTATCGCCCTTACCCTATTTTATTTTACTTTAAACTCAAAATATCATATAATAATTTAACAAAAGAGAGATGTTTATCTCTATCAGGAAGAGGGATTATCGTGTCAATAATGCTTAATGAATTTTTGTCAGCGCCAGACGTAATACGCTCAGTAATCACTGAGAATAAAAAAGTTTGGTCATTAATAGCGAAAGAGTTTAAAAAGAGATCTTTAACTAATATTACGACTGTGGCACGTGGAACTAGTGACAATGCAGCTACATATTTTAAATATTTAGTAGAAACTATTGGCGAAATCATGGTCAGCAAGTTCACGCCTTCTGTAACAACTTATTATGGAGCTCAAGTTAATTTAAAAAACAATATGGTGCTTGCCATTTCACAAAGTGGTCAATCTACTGATACTTTAATGGTAGTTCAAGGAGCAAAACAAGTAGGTGCTATGACTGTTGCTGTAACAAACAACCCTGATTCACCTCTAGCACAAATATGTGACTTTCATATAAACTTAGCAGCGGGCATAGAACGAAGTCTTTCGGCAACGAAATCTTTTATCGCTCAACTTACTGCTATGTTTTTGTTATCTAATTCCCTATCTAGCATCACAGCAAAAATGAATGTTGCAGAATTACCATACATGGTAGACAAATTTATCAACGACTTTAAAGACAAAATAAAAGGTTTTGCAGACAAAAATAAAAGTATTGACAATTTTATTGTATTGACGCGCGGATTAAATCAAGCAGTCGCTTCGGAATTATCTTTAAAAATGATGGAAGTTTGTGGCAAACTCAACCGACCTTTCTCCACAGCAGATTTTATGCATGGTGCTATATGCATGGTAAAAGAAGAAACTGAAATTATTATGCTTGCACCGGCATCAGAATTTAGCGAAGAGTTTGTAGATTTAGCTAGGAGGCTATCTTTACTTGGTGCACACTTAATCTCATTTACAGATATCAAAGAAATACAAAGTGTAAGCACCTCATATTTAGACATGCCTTTAGTTCGTGGAATGAATACCCCATTCTTGTACACCATTGCCATTGAGTTGTTTGTTGTATATATGGCAGAAGCTTTGAACTTAGATCCAGACAAGCCTAAAAACAAGAAAAAAATTACAATAACAAAATAATCTATATTTTGTAATCAAAAATAACTGAGTATATAAAGGAAATATTTATGAGCCAATATAATGCTTTTGAAAATTTTATAGCTAACATTGAAAAAGCTGCAGCTGTTTTAAATTTACCTGAAAGTGATTATGCCAACTTGAAAATTTGCGAGAGAGAATTAAAAGTTTCTATTCCTGTAGAAATGGATAATGGCGGTGTAAAAGTTTTTGAAGGCTACAGAGTTCAACATAGCTCACTTCGCGGTCCATGTAAAGGCGGAATTAGATATCATCAAGACGTAGAAATAGAGGAAGTAAAAGCTCTTGCGGGCTGGATGACTTTCAAATGTGCTTTAGCTAACCTACCCTATGGTGGTGCAAAGGGCGGTGTAATTGTAGACCCTTCCGAGCTTTCAGAGAAAGAATTAGAAAAGCTGACAAGAAGATATACCATAAAAATATTGCCTTTTATAGGTCCAAACCAAGATATTCCTGCCCCTGATGTTGGAACAAACTCTCAAATCATGAGCTGGTTAATGGACACATTTTCTGCAATGAAAGGTTATACAATACCAGGCGTTGTCACAGGTAAAGATGTCGAGATTGGTGGTTCCTTAGGTAGAGCTGAAGCTACAGGCCGAGGTTTACACATTGTTATAAAAGAGTTTTTGATGTTAAATAATATTTCACCAGCAACTACCCGTGTGGCTATACAGGGACTTGGAAATGTTGGAAATGTAACAGCTGAATATTTACATAAACTAAGATGTAAAATAATCGCTGTAAGTGATGTATCTGGTGGGATATTTAATCCAGACGGCTTAGACATAAAAAGCATTTTACAGCACGTACGTGCGAAAAAACTATTATCTTCCTACGAAGAAGGCACTTTCACTCGCATTACTAACAAAGAATTACTTTTAACCCCTTGCGAAATTTTAATACCTGCGGCTTTGCAAAATCAAATTACAGCCGAAATAGCAAAAGAGTTAAAAGCTAAAGTTATAATAGAAGCAGCAAATGGTCCGACCACTACAGATGCTGATACAATTTTAGCTCAAAAGAACATACCTATTATTCCAGATATCCTAGCTAATGCTGGAGGTGTTATAGCTTCTTACTGTGAGTGGGTCCAAAACATGCAAGGAATAAAATGGACAGTAAAGCAAGTGAATGAAGTTGTACAGACTCACTTAATTGAATCTTTAAATCTGGTTATACAAACAAGCCAGGATTATAAGATTTCGTATAGATTAGCGGCTTATGTTGTCGCCTTAACACGTTTAGTTAAAGCACACAAACTAAGGGGGATTTTCCCTTAGCATTACCCAGATGCAAAACGAAAAAAGTTATGAAAACTAAACTAAATCAAATCGGTAAAACCATAATAATACTTCTAATTATAGCGGTAATATCGGTAGGAACTGCTAGTTTTTTATATTCATACTCCGCATTAGGCCCGGCAAGAGAGTTATATTTTAAAAACAATGAATTCAAAGTTTTGCAATTAACAGACTTTCACGAATGGTTAGCTATAGAAACCCCTAAAGAAGTAATTGAGCAAACTGAATTGAAGCCTGGATTAATTGCGCAATTGGACACCATGCTAGATTATGAAAAGCCTGATTTTGTAGTTTTGACAGGTGATAACACATTCCCTTTATCTTGGTTAGCTGAACACACTCTTTCTATTACTTCTAAAACTTATGTAAAAATAGCAGAATATATGGAAAGCAGGAAACAATATTGGACCTTAACATTTGGTAATCATGACACTGAATCCATGATATCTAAAGACATAATGTTATCTAAAGTAGAAAATTTTAGTTATTTTATTGGTGGAACAGCTTTGTCTGGAGATAGTTATAATGCGGCTATTTTCAAAGATAACAAAGAAGCGGGAGAAACGGATAGTTATGGGAATTTTTCAATTCCTATTTATTCAAGGCAATTTTCAAATAAAGTTGCATATAACATTATGACTTTAGATTGCAGGTCTTATTTTTCCCCTGGTCACCTTTACTTAAATATATCAAACGAACAAACTGATTTTTATGTTACACAATCAAATTTGCTAAAGGGCGCCCCTACTCTATTGTTCACTCACATAGTGCTAAAAGAAGTTGTAGAACAATATCAACTTGCTATTAGCAACAATGCTACAATTTATGGCTACAACAATGGTATGTCACCTTCTACTTTGGATACAAGCCTCTGGGAAAAGATGCATGAATTAAAAAATGTAAAAGGGTTTTTCTTTGGGCATGATCACAACACAAGTATAACCTTCAAATATGAAGTCGACGATTGGAAAATGTTAGTTGGCATAACGCCTAGTGCTCAAATGGATTCATATGACGATTTGGAATCTATTGTTCATGGAAGATCTATAATTTTAAACAAAAATGGTGGTTTATCCACATACATTTGTAGCCCTCATTTTGGACAAGACAATACTTACCGTCAAGATAATAAAATCATTCACTTATAGATAAAATTTTAAGTAAATATACAAATAAATGTATTAACGCTAATAAACACAATCATGTTATAATCTATGTGATTGCGCAAGCAATTACATTAAAATTTATTATATAAAAGGAGAGATTATTTATGGGAAATATGCTAGTTGATTGGACAACAATAGAAAATTTTGTACATGACGCGTTTCTTGCTGTGGGAGTCCCAGATGAAGATGCAAAGATAGTTACTGATGTGTTGGTAGAATCAGACAGAAGAGGAATAGTTAGTCATGGAGTTAATAGGTTTAAGCCGATTTATATTGATAGAATATTGAAAGGCATACAAAATCCTGTAACAAAATTTGAAATAATAAGAGAGACACCTACCACTGCTGTTGTAGATGGACATGATGGAATGGGTCAAGTAATCTCATACAAGGCTATGAATTTAGCAATTGAAAAAGCTAAAAAATACGGTATGGGGATGGTTGCTGTAAAAAACAGCACACACTATGGCATTGCTGGTTATTACACGACAATGGCAACGGAACAAGGGATGATTGGTATTACGGGCACTAATGCTAGGCCGTCTACTGCTCCCACATTTGGAGTCGAAAACATGCTAGGAACTAATCCTTTAACATTTGGGCTTCCTACTGACGAGGACTTCCCTTTTGTTCTTGATTGTGCTACTTCCACTATTCAAAGAGGCCGTATAGAAGTATATGCTAGAGGGAACAAAAAAGTTCCAGAAGGGCTCGTAATAGGCAATGATGGCAACTCGTTAACTGACTCAAACGAAATTTTAACTGCTCTTACAAGAGGAGAGGCTGCTTTAGCACCATTGGGCGGAATAGGCGAAGAGATGGGCGGATACAAGGGCTATGGTTATTCCGTGGTTGTTGAAATATTATCAGCTGCTTTACAACAAGGTCATTTCATGAAAATGCTATCTGGTATTGGCAATGATGGCAAAGCAGTGCCTCATAGGCTAGGTCATTTTTTCATAGCGATTGATACGAAGGCATTCATGGGAGAAGATGAATTCAGAAAAACTGCAGGTGATATATTAAGATCTTTACGAGCATCAAAGAAAGCTCCTGGAGAAGACAGAATATACACAGCAGGCGAGAAAGAATATTTAGAATGGCAAAAGAACAAACATTCTGGAGTAGAGATAAATGAGAGTGTACAAGAGGAATTTAGTAACGTAAAAAAACAATTTAATCTCTTAAAATACACATTCCCATGGGAAAAATAAATTTTAATAAAATAAAGGAGACAAAATTATGGATTATGCAAAAGAATCTTTAAAAAAACATTATGAATGGAAAGGTAAAATTGAAGTTGTACCAAGGGCTGATGTAAAGACTACTGAGCAACTTAGCCTCGCTTATACGCCTGGTGTAGCACAACCATGTCTTGAAATCAAAGATGACATTAATAAATCATATGATTTAACTAGAAGATGGAATTTAATAGCAGTAGTTACAGACGGCTCTGCAGTACTTGGACTTGGAGATATAGGCCCCGAAGCGGGCATGCCTGTTATGGAAGGAAAGTGTGTTTTATTCAAGGCATTTGCTGATGTAGATGCTTTTCCTCTATGCATCAAAAGTCAGAATGTTGATGAAATAGTAAACACAATAAAATTAATTTCAGGCTCATTTGGTGGCATTAATTTAGAAGACATTGCCTCACCTCGTTGTTTTGAAATAGAGCGAAGATTAAAAGAAGAAACAGATATTCCAATTTTCCATGATGATCAACATGGGACAGCAGTTGTGGCATTAGCAGCTATAATTAACGCATTAAAGATAGTAAAGAAAGATTTGCAAGACTGCAAAATAGTTTTAGCAGGTGCGGGCGCTGCAGGTCAAGCAATAGCTTTATTACTTCTTAAACTTGGCGCACAAGAGATTTTATTGTGTGGCAGGAACGGAATAATTAGCAGCGATGATCCTAACATTAAGCCTGCACACGTAGACATATCTAAAGTAACTAATCGAGGCAGAGTAAAGGGAACCTTGGCAGAAGCTTTAGTGGATGCAGACATATTTTTAGGAGTTTCAGCACCTGGAATTGTCACGAAAGAGATGATTCAAATGATGAAAGAAGACCCTATTGTTTTGGCAATGTCTAATCCCGTCCCCGAAATTTGGCCAGAAGATGCAATTGCAGCTGGTGCTAAAATAGTAGGCACAGGCAGAAGCGACTTCCCTAACCAAATAAACAATGTATTGGCATTTCCTGGGATATTTAGAGGCGCTTTAGACGTACGAGCTAGTGACATAAATGACGAAATGAAGGTCGAAGCAGCAAAAGCAATAGCTTCAATAGTATCAGATGAAGAGTTAACGCCGGAGTATATAATACCCAAAGCATTTGATCTTAGAGTAGGAAAAGCAGTAGCTAAAGCGGTAGCGGAAGCAGCAAGAGCTACAGGAGTTGCTAGGATTTAAAGTTCAGGATACATAGAAGGATATTACATTTGCAAAAAGGCACACTATACGCCAGGGATGATAACTCTAACCACAAGGAACAAAGCTATTCTTACAAACAACCCTGCCAAAATAGTTGATTATCCCGAGTTTCTCAATTTTTTTAATGAAAGTTAGCATACACGGTTACCTTTATCATTTAATAGCCGTTTTTATGCTTTTTGCTTTGTAGTACACCAAGATCTATTAAAGCTTTTTAAGTCTTCATATCTAACTAAATCCTTATCAAATTCAATATTTAATAATCTAAATATTTCTTTCAAGTCTTCATTGGCTGAAACTTTGTAAACTCCTGTAGATAGTTCAATCGATCTTGCACTATTTATCGCATTAATTAGTTTCTTGGGGCTAAAGGTCCAATTTGTCTTGTTTTGCAAAATCCTTACTATTAATAGCGCTAAAAAGCATATTAAAAAGTGTGCTTCAATATGCTCTTTTAATCTCACATAAACTGGACGTGTATTAAATTTAGTTTTCGTAACTCTAAAACAATCTTCTATTTTAAATAATTGGTTATAGTTTTGAATTATTTCATCATCAATCATTTGGGTTTCACTAGAAACTAAAACATTTATGCCATCGAATTGCTCGTCAAATGAAACTTTATTATAATTAATTGTAATTAATGGGGAAAATGGCTTTAGCTCTCCTGTTGCTTTATCTAAGTATTGCATCTCAAGATATTTTTTGGTGCCATTTTTAGAAGTTTGTCTTAAAAGCTCTGCATTGGTTAACTTGCTTGCATAATCTAAAGCTCCATTTCTACGTTTCTTTTCTCGAATTGCATACTTCTCGCTCCAAGTTACTACTACTTTTTCTTGAACCTTTTTACCATTATCTAAAACTCTATCACGTAGCATTGATTTTTTAACAAATGTTTGTTTTTCATTAAAAAACCAACCTTCATCACTTAGTATAAAGTCTTGAAGTTCTTTATTTGCTCCCCTTGTTCCTCTATGCTTTTTTACTTGCCTAATGGCTGGTAAGTAAGTTTTCGAATCAACGGTATTACCTTTAAATAACTTTTAACTAATAGGGATTCCATTAGTATCCATAAACAATCCAAGTTGCACTATAGGCTTTTTACTATTAGATTTGCAAACTCCTCTCTTTCGTAAACCTTCGTCTATCTCACCAGTCTCTTTTTCTATCATATATTCATCATCAAAATCTATTTCAAAATAACAGTTAGTAACATCATAAAAAACTAAGGTAGCATCTCTTCCTATAGTATTTTTAATACCATTATGTGCTCTAATTTGCATGTTTTCTTTAGCTAAAGCTAAGTCTTTTAACGAACGATACATTCTATTTTCATCTATAGCCCAATTGCCCCAAAGCTCTGACTGGCTATGATGTGTATAGAGCTTACCTCCTGGATTTAAAACTCTTTGGTAAGCTAATAGTTTAAGAATACCTAAAATAGTTAACACTTTAGCCGGTTCATCAAAAGCATCTTCTAAAGCTTTTCTAATTTCTATCATTTCAAAGATAGATTCAAAGATCTTCCAGCCATAAAGCTTTAGATCATTTGTAATCTCTTTTTTTGAATCAAAAGTTACTAATAGCTTTTTAGGAATATTGTCCCCAATTAATCCGTCTCTTGCCTCCTACCGTAATCTTTCAAAGGCTCCTGGCTCATTTCCCCCCAATTCATCTAATTTGCTATAAGATTTTAGGTTCTATTTCTAACCTTATCGCCTTCCCTAAAAGATTCAACAAGATACACATAATAATTACCTTCACGGTTCTTTCTCTTAATAATATATGCCATGATTATATCATTATATAAGTCATCGTATACTACAAGCATAAAAGTTGAAAAAGTTTAATTAATTCATATCTTATTGAGTTTTTATCTAATTTTTAAAAAGTAAGTGAGAAACTCGGGATGATAACTCTAACCACAAAGAACAAAGCTATTCTGGCAAAGAACCCTGCCAAAATAGTTGATTATGAACTTAATTTTATTTTTATTGTCCAAACGCTTGATTACAGTTCACTATTCGATTGGCTACAAGAACCTTTGCGGGTGATTTTTATCACTTAAAACTGCGCCATGCTAAGCACACCAATAAAAACTGGCAAGAAATCTTGCCAGTTTTAAAATAAAGTTTGTTTTTCAGTTCTAATCAAAACTCACTAAATAAAACTTTCTTTCTTCTATTAACTAAAGTATTCTATTTTTGATACATACCAATCGCCACCATTGTTAATGTAGAAGAAATACTCCCCATCAGTTTGTTCAAAATCATGATCTGACACTCTAAAGTATATCTTTCTGTTATCTTTGTCAAAATACTCATCATATCCTACTGGCGTTCCTTCAGTATCTACCATGTAAACTTTTATGTCGTCTGCTAGACTTAAAGTTTCATCTATTAAATATTCATTATATAGTCCAGGTTTATCTCCATATTCCACTGCAGATTCTGACACTAAATCTACACTTAATTCTGTCCTCTCCCAGCTTAGTGTTGCCTCATAACTTGTTATTCCATCTGCTAAAACAACCCTATAGATATAATCTCCTACAGGTTTTGTTACAGCGTTAAAGTACAGTACAAGATCGCTATCTGGTGACAAAGCCCTAGTTGTATTGCCAAATGTTTCAGTTATACTTTTTACATCCATCAAGCTTAAATTAATTTTGACGCCTTGATCATCATAAAGCACAAATTTTTGATATATTGCTTTTCTAGTTGCATTTACAGTTCCTAAACCCTCTGCTTCAAAATATGCTTGCTCTGTAATTACTACCCATTGTGCATACAAGGTAATATCTGCTGTATAATCACTTGCTCCAAGAACATGTACTATTCTATCATCATCACCCTCTACTAATAACAACCATCCTATAAAAGCATATGTTGTTTCGCCATCTACTTTTGGCTCAGGATCAACTAATGTTGTTTGTATTCCGTATATATGTGTTTCTGGATAAGTTGCAACAAAGCCACCAGTATACAGCTCCTCGCCATCCATATATATAATGGCACAGCGTTGCTTAGCTACTGCTTGAATATTAGCGATTACATCTGCAAAACTATATGCGTCAACTTCTTCTACTGTTTCTAATGCTGCTATTGCTGTTTCAACACCTTCAATATAGCCTTCAATTGTTTCCCAGTTGCCTTCGGTGTAATCTTCTTCAACTAAACCTAGTGCGTCTACGGCATCTTCAAAGGCACC
>JAAZJD010000065.1 GCA_012800525.1 Clostridiales bacterium | reverse complement strand
AGCAATACACAAAAAGCCTTGCTCAAGTTTGCTTTGATTTTCAATAGTTTCAATTTGTGGTATGCTGTTTTTAGGAAATAAAGTTTGGAGATTTTATTTTATGGCTAAGAAAAGCAAAAAAGAAAAAGATAGTGTTGATGAAAAAACAACATTAGATAATAACGACAAAACTTCAGTAGCAGAAGAGCAAAAGCAAGCTGTTACAATGAGTGATGTCAAAGAGAAGTTTAACATTATCTTTACAATTGATGATATATTTGTAGAGTTTTTGCTCTCTATGATACCAGCAGTTGCTTTTATATTTTTAATGATTTTTTCAATTATTAGAAATACTTATGTAATAAAGGCATTTTGGTATGTAGCAATTGTTTTTACCGTACTATATGGAATAATTATTATAGGATTTACTGCATATACAATTATTAAAAAAAAGTCTGTGAAAAAACCGATGAAAGCTTTGGAAGCTACTAAAAAGTGGTTTAGGTTTATTGATAAATCTATATTTTTGGTAAATGTAGTTTCAACTATTGCTTATTCTGTAATGATGTTAATAGATAGTGATGGGAAAGCTAGTTTTTCAGTATATTCATCGCTTGCAATTGCATTTATTTCTTTGATATTTTTAATTTTCTATTTTCTCTTCAACTCACTTAGATTTAAATTAATGCAAATACCTGAAGCATTTAATGCTGTAGAAGAATATATGAGTCCAGAAAACGCACAAAAACAATCATTTTCATGGATGGGAAGATATATGAAAGCTTCTAAAGCTGCCATAAAGAAATCGGTTAATAACAAAATAGATACAACAAAAGGTAAAATAAAAGAGGGAGCAAACAAAGTTAAGCAAAAGACAAAAGATGCATTTAATTCAATAAAAAACAAAAGTAAGAAATCAAAACATAAAGATGAAGTTTCTAATGAAGAAGTAGATGTCATTGAGGTAGATGCTTTTGAAATTGAAGATGCTGATTTAGATAATTAATTCTCTATTTTTAATTAACCAAATATAAATAAACATTATAATTTAATCTTTATTTTTTCAAATATATTTAAATTAAGACTTCTCTCATTGTCAAAATTTCTTGTGTAATCTTGACTATCATTTGCTGTTAATATAAAATTTTAATAATGAATTATAGGGGGAGAGGCGATGAAAGAATATAATTTCCCATTAGTGTTTGCACTTGGTGCAGTTATAGCCGCTACTATTATAGTCATGTCAGTTGTTTTTTTGTTAAAAGCAATTAAACGTGGAAAGCAAATAGGTATGACTAATGAGCAGTTTAAAAAGGCGATAACAACAAGTGCTGTATTTTCAATAGTGCCATCTATTCCAATTGTCATTGGCGTTGGAATTATGATGCAATTTTTAGGTCTTGCAATTCCATGGATTAGACTTACAGTTATAGGTGCATTGCAGTATGAGATATCTGCAGTTTTTGCAGTTTCCGATGGAGCTGCAGAATTAACCGCAGGTATGCTAGTTAGTGCAACTTTAGTTATGACAATTAGTATAATATCAGGACCATTATTTAATGCTATTTTCTATAAAAAATATCAAGGAAAATTGATGGAGATGCAAGTTAAAAACAAGCCAAAGATGGATGCAATAACAGGCTCACTTTTGTCTGGTATGTTAGCAGGTATAATTTCTGCAATATTAATTGGTGGATTTTTTACACTCAACAACACCGAGCCAGATTCTTCAGGTATAGTAACTAATGGTGCAGTGACGCTTATAACTTTAGCAGTTAGTATGGGGATAATTGCAATTTGTGGTGTCATTATGAAAGTGTTTAAACAAAAGTGGTTAGAAAACTATGCACTACCTCTTAGCATTTTAGGTGCTATGCTAGTAGCATTTTTCGTTCATCCAATTTTTGTTCCAGCAGCTTAAAAGAGGTGTATTATGAAAAAAGATCAAGAGATTAATATAGATAATCAAGTTTCAAATAATACCAAAGTTGAGACTAATGTAACAGTTGAAACTAATGTGACAGTTAAAACTGATGTTACAATTGAAACTAATGGTGACAATGAAAAGCTTAAAGGCCAAATAAAATATAATAACGATATACATAAAATTGGAAGAATTTTCACTTTAGTTGCTCTAGGTTTAATGTGTTTTGTTCCAATATTTACTGCAATTAGTGTAAAGTCTGGTCCAGATTGGAATAAGCTTGTAAAAACAATTCCTTTTACTTTAGGCTTTTTAGCAATAGGATTGATAGAGGCATTTTCATATGCTCCGCTACTTGGTATTGGTGGACAATACTTGTCATTCATTACAGGAAATATTTCTAATCTAAAGTTACCTTGTGCTATTAATGCTCAGCAAGTAGCTAAGGTAGAGCAAGGAACTGAAGAGCATGAGATTATAACAACAATAGCAATTGCAGTTAGCTCAATTGTCACTACTTTGATAATAATAATTGGGTTAATTCCCTTGGCAATCTATCAACAAAAAATAGTTGAAGTTTTAAAGCCTATTTCACCATATGTAATGCCAGCAATCTTTGGTGCACTTATGATGGTGTTAATTGCAATATATTGGAAAAATTCAATAGCTCCATTTTTACTTTGCTGTGTCGTTGCAATAATTATGCACTCAATTGGAATGGGAGGTAGTGCAAGTATCAGTACAATGGTTATGATAGGTATGGTGCTAAGCATTGTCTCAAACTATATCATATACAATAGAGAAAAAATTAAAGATAAGCTTGTTGCAAAATTTGGTAAAAACAAATCTAAAAATAAGGGCGATGTAACTGCTGATTCTAGTGAAGAGACAGAATTAGAAAAAGCTGAAGTAAAAGCTGATGCTAGTGAAGATTTTGAAGTAGAAAAAGGCGAAGCAAAGGCTGATGTTAGTGAAGAAGCAAAGGTTGAAGACGAGATAAAAGAATAATGCTAACTGATAATATTCAAAATTTAATAGGTAATACTCCGCTAATAAAATTAAGGGATAGCAATATTTATGCTAAACTTGAATGTTTTAATCCTTTAGGATCTGTCAAAGATAGGGCAGCTCTTAATATGATTTTAGAAGCAGAAAAAGCTGGAATTTTGAAAAAGGGTGGTTATATCATTGAGCCAACAAGTGGCAATACAGGAATTGCTCTAGCTTGTATTGGGCGTCAAAGAGGTTATAGGGTTATTTTAACTATGCCAGAAAACATGAGTGTAGAAAGAATAAAAATCCTAAGACTTTTAGGTGCTGAAGTGGTTTTAACTTCAAAATCTAGCGGGATGGGTGGATGTATTGATAAAGCAAGAGAACTTGCAAAAGAAAATCCAAACTCTTTTATTCCTATGCAATTTGAAAACAAAGCAAATATGGAAGCTCATAAAATTACAGCAAAAGAAATCATTAAAGATTTAGGTGATGTAGTGCCTGATTTTTTGGTCGCTGTAGTTGGCAGTGGTGGCACTATTATGGGGCTTACAAAATATCTTAAAAAGAAATATCCAAAGATGAAGGTTGTTGCAGTAGAGCCAGAAGAAAGTAGAGTTTTATCTGGTGGTAAGCCTTCAACTCACGGAATTCAAGGAATTGGAGCAAACTTTATTCCTGCTCTTGTAGATGTAAAGAAATTTGATAAGATTATTGGAGTTTCAACTAGTGATGCTATAGAAGGTATGAAGATGGCAAATAAAGATTATGGAGTATTTGTTGGGATATCTTCGGGTGCAGCATTAATGGCAAGCCTTAGAATGGCAAAGGAAAATAAAAATGCAAACATTGTTACAGTGTTTCCAGATACTGGCGAGAGATATCTTTCCGCATTTGATATAAACTGTAATTATTGTATATAAAAGACACAAAACTAGGAGGAAAACATGTCGAAAACACTGAAAATAGCTGTTGTAGGATTGGGTGCAAGAGGTGTAGGTCTTTTAAAATTAGTTATATATAATCAAAAAGATATTGAAGTTGTTGCAGTTTGTGATACATATGAAGATAGAGTCAAAGATATGCAAGCTTTGGCAAAATTAAAGTTAAGAAAAGAGCCGAGAGGCTACGTAGATTACAAAGAAATCATTGAAAAAGAAAAAGATTTAGATGCAGTGGTTATTGCAACATCTTGGGAAGTCCATACAAATATAGCAATTGATTTTATGAATGCCAAAATTCCAGTAGGGATAGAAGTTGGTGGTGCATATGATATTAACGAGTGCTATAGGATTTTAGAATGTTATGAAAAAACTAAAACTCCATATATGATGCTTGAAAATTGTTGCTATGGAGAGCTTGAACTTTCAACCTTAAAGATGGTTCAAGAAGGTTTATTTGGTGATGTTGTTCATTGCAAAGGTGGCTATAAGCATGATTTAAGAGATGAAATTGCTTTTGGCAAAACTAATAGACACTATAGGCTTGAAGAATATAAAAAGCGTAACGCAGAAATATATCCGACACATTCAATAGGGCCAATATCAAAAATTTTAAATATTACTTATGGAAATAAGTTTGATACATTATCGTCTTTTGCTTCGCCTTCTTTAGGCCTTAAAAATTATGTAGCTACAAGAAAAGATAAGTATCCAGAAATTGCATATCTAGAAAATGTCAAATTTACTCAAGGGGATATCATCACAACTGTTATTACATGTGCAAATGGCGAAACTATTGAGCTTGAATTAGATACAACACTACCACGTCATTATTCAAGAGGGTGGGAAGTTAGAGGCACAAAGGCTACAGTTACAGAAGAGTTGAAAAAACTCTACATTGATACAGATGCCAAAATGAGAGTTAAAACTAAATCTCTCTTTTATATGAAGAAAAAATATCCTCATAGAATTTGGAAGTGGTATAGGAGAAAGGGTGTTAGAGGTGGCCATGGCGGTATGGACTATTTAGTTTTGAATGCATTTTTTGATGCTGTTAGAAAAGGTGATGGTTATATGCCAATAGATGTTTATGAATCTTTAACTTGGATGGTGGTTACTGCACTTTCTGCAGCTTCTATAAAAGAAGGAGGCAAGCCTCAAGAATTTCCAGACTTTACAAAAGGTGCTTGGAAAACTAGAAAACAACAAGGCAGTGGTTTTTATTTTTTAGAAAAATAAAGAAAGTTTTTAATTGAATACAAAAAAAAAGACTGGTCAAATCCTAAATGAAATGACCAGTTTTATATTTAAAAACGATTTAATAAACTATAGCCCAAATGGTTCAACGCTTCTTTTTAAGATGCCGTTGATATGAGCAATAGTAATTCCATAATTTGTCATTGGAATAGAATTTGCTTTTGCAACATTAAGACGATATGTCATTTGTTTTTGAGTTAACATACAAGCACCACAGTGAATAACCATAGTGTAGCGTGAAAAATCTTCAGGAAAATCTTGACCTTGCGTAAATTCAAAATTTAGTTTTTTCTTCGTATATTCTGATATCCATCTAGGAAGTTTCACTGTTCCTATGTCTTCACATTGTCTATGATGAGTACAACCTTCAGCAATTAAAATAGTATCTCCATCTTGAAGATTATCTAGTTCATATGCACCTTTCACTACAGTTTCAAGGTCACCTTTGTATCTAGCAAAAATAATGGAAAATGAGGTAAGGGGAATATTAGTTGGAACAATTTTTGAAACTTCTTTAAATGCTTGTGAATCAGTGATTACAAGTTTTGGTTTGTTTTTTAAAAGAGAAATTGTCTTTTCTAATTCTTCAACTTGAGTAACAATGGTTATTGCATGATGATCTAGTATATCACGTATTGTTTGTTGTTGTGGCAAAATCAATCTTCCCTTTGGAGCAGAAGCATCAATAGGGGTTACTAGAATAATTACATCACCTTTTTTAATTAAGTCTGAAACAATTGCTCTTTCTTCTTTTGGAGCTGATGTTAGGGTACCTATTAAATTTTTGAGCTCATTTATATTGATATTTTTTGTAGCACTAATATATATTTTATTTTCACTTGTTTTAGGGACATTATTGAGAAGGTCAGACTTATTAAAAGCTAGGATATATTTGATTCCAAGTTTTTCAAAGTTTGAAATCATATTTTGATCAGCATCTTGAAGTCCAATTGTTGCATCGACAACTAGTATGGCGATATCTACATTTCGTAGTTCCTTTTTAGCTTTTTCAACTCTAAGTTTACCAATGCCTTTTTCATCATCTATTCCAGGTGTATCAATTATTACAACAGGTCCAAGTGGCAGTAATTCCATGTTCTTTTTTACTGGGTCTGTTGTCGTGCCTTTGACGTCAGAAACAATTGCAAGATCTTGGTTTGTAATGGCATTTACTACACTAGATTTGCCAGCATTCATCATGCCAAAAAAACCTATATGTAACCTTTCTGCAGTTGGTGCTACATTCATATTTTCTTTGCTCATATTATCCTCATTAACTTTTTTTTCAATTAATTTTAAATGTGTTTTAGAATCTAAAGTTTCTTCTATTGTCATTGTAATATCTCTAGATTTATTAACTCTTTGTATCAATTAGCTTTTATACATTTTCAATGTGTTTTAGAGTCTAAAGTTTCTTCTATTGTCATTGAATATTTCTAGCTTTATTAACTCTTTATATCAATTAATTTTAAATGTATTTTAGAATCTAAAGTTTCTTCTATTATCATTTTTAATTTCTTCAATATTTCGCTTTGCAATGTCCCTAACTTTATCTTTTGGTATCCTAGATAGCTCCTTTTCAATTATCTCAAATCCAAGCTTTTTAGTCTTTTCGCTTGCATAATCTACAAGATATTCAGTTAAAGTCATTAGGGCATTTGGGTGACAGCAATTTAAAATTTGACCAGTTTTGCATAGGGACATAAACCTATCTCCTGTTCTACCTTCTATGTAGCAAGCAGTACAAAAAGATGGTATATGTCCAAGTGTCATTAGCCAGTAGACAACCTCATCTAAAGTCCTTTGATCTGATACATCAAATTGTTCAGTTTCATGCGGACGAAGAGGTTCGGTATAACCACCAACAGAAGTTCTTGAAGCTCCACTTATTTGAGAAATTCCAAGCTCTAAAACTCTACTTCTAACATTTTCAGATTCTCTAGTTGACATAATCATTCCAGTATATGGAACTGCAATTCTTATACAAGCAATTATCTTTGCAAAAGTCTCATCATCAATGCCATTATCAAAAACAGTAGGATCGATATCTGCTGCTCTTTTAATTCTTGGTACAGAGATTGTATGTGGTCCTACACCAAATGCTGCTTCAAGGTGTTCTGCATGCATTAGTAGTCCTGCAAATTCATATTTATATCCTTCAAGGCCAAATAAAACTCCAAGTCCAACATCATCAATTCCAGCTTCCATTGCTCTATCCATTGCTTCAGTGTGATAGGCATAGTCACTTTTGGGACCAGCTGGATGAAGTTTTTTATAGCTTTCTTTATGATATGTTTCTTGGAAAAGTATATATGTGCCAATACCTGCCTCTTTTAGTTTTTTGTAATTTTCTACAGTTGTTGCAGCAATATTTACATTAACTCTTCTAATTGCTCCATTTTTATGATGCACGCTATATATTGTTTTTATACTTTCTAGGATATATTCAATTGGGTTCATCTTTGGATGCTCACCAGCTTCTAAAGCTAGGCGCTTATGTCCCATATCTTGAAGGGCAATAACTTCATCTCGAATTTCTTCTTGGGTTAATTTTTTTCTACAAATACTTTTATTTTGTGTATGATATGGACAATATACGCAGCTATTTATGCAATAGTTAGATAGATATAGTGGTGCAAATAACACGATTCGATTTCCATACAAGGCCTTTTTAATTTCTTTTGCTAATGAATACATTTTCTCGATTTTTTCAGGGATATCGCATGCTAACAAAACGCTAGCTTCTCTATGCGATAATCCTTCACAGTGAAATCCAAATTCACCTTGTTTTGGTCTAGCCTTTTCTAAAATGCTATCAATTAGCTCAACATTTCTTTTATTTTTCTCAGCATATTCGATGGTTTTAAGTATCTCTTCATGGCTGATAAACTCTTCTGCTTTCATTGACTTTGGGTTGTAATTACTCATTTTTCTTTTCTCCTTTTTCTTATTGGCGTCAGATATTTCTTTCGCGTCAGATTATATATATTCCATCTGGAATTAATATTATATGTTGGTATTTTAGATGCGCTGCTTGATATTATGTGTTTAACTAAGTTTTTACATCTTAGTTTAATAAATGGTTTTAACATCTCCTCTTGAAATCGATATTTCATAACCAATCTTTTTCATTCTATCTTTTAGCAACTCAATACTTTCTGCGGCTTCTTCATCTTGGTATGCTTTGTTATCATAAATTTCATAGTTTTTTCTATATGCTGCTGGTGAAAGATTTGGCATTATTACATTTGCACCAGATAAGATACCTTCTTCTCTTCCGTTATTATCTAGACTTGCAAGTGCAGTTGTTGCAGGTAGTAATACATTTGGTACAATCAATCTAATTAAAGATAACAAAAAGCAAGTAAATTTAGTATCGCCTTTTTCCATATCTTTAAAGGGTGTATTGTGATGAGGAATAAAAGGTCCTATTCCACACATTGCAGGTTTAAATTCTTCAATAAATTTTAGATCTTTTGCAATGGTTTTTGGCGTTTGATAGGGTGAGCCTACCATAAACCCACAACCTGCTTGATATCCAATTTCTTTAAGCATATATAGACACTCGATTCTTGAAGATAGGAGCATATTTTCTGGATGAAGTTTAGCATAGTGACAACTATCTGCTGTTTCATGTCTAAGTAAATATCTATCAGCGCCTGCATCACGTAGTTTTTGAAGACTTGTTTTGCTTTTCTCTCCAAGCGATAGGGTAACTGCACAATCAGGATATATATTTTTAATACTTAACACAATATCTACAAGTATTTCATCTGTGTAATATGGATCATCTCCACCTTGCAATACAAAAGTTCTAAATCCTAAAGCATATCCAATTTCGCATGCAGACAAGATATCTTCTTTAGAGAGTCTATACCTTTTAACTTCTTTATTTGATTTTCTAATTCCACAGTATAGACAATCGTTTTTACAATAATTGCTAATTTCCATTAATCCACGGATAAAAATTTTATTGCCATAAACTTTGTTTGCAACACTTCTTGCTTTTTGAGCTGCATATTCTCTTAATTTTTGTTGTATCTTTTCATTTGAGTTTTGATAACATGAGATTATAGCCTCATATTCAGCAAGGCTTAGAGAATTTACTTTTTCAAGTTTTTCAATTAACTCTAAATATTTTTTATCCATTTTTCAAGGTTTTTAATTAATTTTAGTCAAGTTTATTCTTTGTAGTAATGGGTGCTTTAAGCATTAGCTATTTTTTGTTGTAAAGTCATTTGGGCATTTGTTTTTGCCTATTTTTTATCTCCAATTACATTCGAGTATGCTGTTTTTACGCTGATGCCTTCAATTTTTCCAAGTTTACCAGCAAGTGCTGAGATTATATCTTGTGGTGCATCAATAGCTATGCTGATAATACTGATGTCTCTTTTAGCATAGGGTATTCCCATTCTACCGATTATATATTTTGCATAGTCATGTAATATCGAATTTAATAATTCTATACTTTTTGCATCTTCCACAATTATTGCAATTAATGCTACTCTTGTTTCCATAGTTTCTCCATTAATAAATGTTGTTGAAATTTAACCAATATAATGATTAGCAACATTGTTATACTTGTTTTTTAAACCCATTCTTGGTTTATGCATTTTAAAGTTATGTAATTTGTTCTTGAGAGAAAATAAAAAACTGCACGGTAGAAAAGTGCAGCAAAATGTCATAGTTTAAATATTTGCACCTTTCACTTCAGAATAATCTTCAATGTCAGAACTAACTATATTATATATTTAATTGTTTCTTCTAGCAACGATTTTAAGTTTACTTTAAGTGTAATGAAATATCATTATCAGAGTTTGAATCTCTAACATCTATTCCTTTAGTTACTAGAGTTTGTCCATCTTGAGAATAAAATGTAACAGAAGTGCTTCCAACTTTTAGTCCATAAATTTTACCGGCAACAACTTTTGCAACCGTTTCATCTTCAATTCTTGCTTCATAACCTATTAGGGCAGGTTTTCCATAAAAACGTATTGTGGCTCCTTCAAAAGCATCTAACGAATTGTTATTCTTAACTGCAGCATCGAAGCTTTCT
>JAAZJD010000064.1 GCA_012800525.1 Clostridiales bacterium | reverse complement strand
ATTAATGGAGTAAATAAGGAAAACACAAGTTTTGAAGATACATTAAAAGCATACAAAGAAATGTATGGAAACAAGGTTGTAGCAATTGAAGTTCCTATTATGAATGGAACAGAGATGCAAGGTTTCGTAGATGTTTTTGCAAAGAAAGCTTATGATTTAAATGGAAAAGAAATTGCAATTCCTACTAGTGTTCAAGGACTTGTAGATGAAAATGAGGGCGAGTTATTAGAACTTGCTGCAGAATCATCCGAAGAATTATTAGAAAAATTCTTCAGTGGGGAAGATTTAACTGTTGAAGAAAAGAAAAAAGGTATAAAAATAAGAGTTCAGCATGCAGAATGTATGCCAGTATTTGCCGGTGTTGCAGTTGTAAAACCAATTCTAACAAATATGCTAGATTACTTTGTTGATTTGCTTCCATCAGCTAGCGAAGCAAAACCCGTTAAATATATTGATTTGTCAGATAAATCAGAAAAAACAATGCTTGTTAGCCAAGATGGAAAATTTGCAGCTCAAATATTTAAAACCACAGTTGATCAATTCATTGGCAAATTGCTATTATTTAAAGTTATTAGAGGCAGTGTAACAAGCGGAGATAATGTATATAACACAAATGTTGATGAAGGAGAAAAAATTTCTCAAATAAGCTTTTTACGTGGCTCACAAAAAGAAGCTGCAGATGTAGTCAATGCTGGTGATATTGCAGCTTTTGCAAAGCTTAACTATACTTCAACAAACCATACTTTATGTGATCCTTCAGCAAAAGTTAAATTTGAAGAGATTCCATTTCCAAAGCCAGTTATTTCTTTTGCAGTTTATGCAGAAGAAAAAGGAACCGAAGATAAGGTTTTTGCAGGTTTTAATAGGTTGATGGATGAGGATTCAACATTTGTTTTAGAAAAGAACCAAGAAACAAATGAAATGCTTCTTTCTGGTTTAGGTGAAATGCAACTTGAAATACTAAATAGGAAGGTTAAAAATAAATTTGGAGCTAAAGCATTATTGCAAACTCCAAGAGTTTCATATAGAGAAACAATTAAAAAGACGGTTGAGGCTGAAGGAAAACATAAAAAACAATCAGGTGGCGCAGGCCAATTTGGACAATGTAGCATAAGATTTGAGCCTGGTGCTGAAGATGGTGTTTTTGAATTTGTTGATGCAGTTGTAGGTGGGGCAATCCCACGTCAATATATACCCGCAGTTGAAAAAGGGTTGAGAGAAGCTCTTCCAAAAGGAATACTTGCTGATTATCCAATGGTTAACTTAAAAGCTACTGTTTTTGATGGAAAGCATCACCCAGTTGATAGTAAGGAAATTGCTTTTATAAGTGCAGCAAAACTTGCATATCAAGATGGATGTTCAAAGGCAAATCCAGTATTTTTAGAGCCAATCATGTCAATGAAGATAATTGTTCCAGATACTTATATGGGCGATATAATGGGCGATTTAAATAAGAGAAGAGGTAGAATCCTAGGAACAGATGTTGCAGGTGGAAAAGCTGTTGTAGAAGCTGAAGTTCCACAAGCAGAGATTGGTAAATATGCAACTGACCTTCGTTCTATGACACAAGGTAGAGGAAAGTTTAGTGTTGAGCTTGCAAGATATGAAGAAGTTCCAGCGTCTCAAACAGAAAAGATTATAGCTGATTACAAACGTCGTTTAGAAGAAGAACAATAATTAAGTGATAACTAAAATGAATGATAACTAAAATGAAAAAGAGAAGCAAAAACTTCTCTTTTTTTGTTGTGTAAAGCTAAAATATTAATTTATATTCTAGCTACGCCTGTTTTTCTAGCAGCTTCTGCAACAGCTTTTGCAACAGCTTTTCCAACTCTTAAGTCAAATGCTTTTGGAATAATATAATCTGGAGTAAGTTCAGCATCGGTTACAACAGAAGCAATCGCTTCAGCAGCAGCTATTTTCATTTCATCGTTAATGTCACTTGCTCTAGCATCTAGAGTTCCTCTAAATATTCCAGGGAATGCTAGCACGTTATTAATTTGATTTGGAAAATCACTTCTTCCCGTGCCAACAACTTTTGCTCCAGCTTCTAGTGCATCGTCTGGCCAAATTTCAGGAACGGGGTTTGCCATTGCTAAAACGATACTATCTTTATTCATTGTTTTTACCATTTCTTTAGTTAAAACATTAGGTCCAGATACTCCAATAAATACATCAGCATCTACAATAGCATCTGCAAGTGTACCTTTTAAATGTTTTCTATTTGTAATTTTTGAAATATCTGTGTATGTAGCAGATAAATTTGGATCATCTTCACTTATAATACCTTTTCTACTACATAAAATAATATCTTTTGCACCCAGTTTAATTAGCAATAATGCTATAGCTTGTCCAGCAGCTCCAGCCCCACTAAACACTATTTTGCAGTTTTCTAATTTTTTATTAACAAGCCTTAGAGCATTTATTAATGCGGCAAGTGTAACAACTGCTGTACCGTGTTGGTCATCATGGAAAATTGGTATATCAGTTTCTTCTTTTAGACGTCTTTCTATTTCAAAACACCTTGGAGCAGAAATATCTTCAAGATTAATTCCACCAAAAGAGCCTGCAATAAGCTTAACTGTTTTTACAATATCATCAACATCTTTACTTCTAATGCAAAGAGGGAATGCATCGACACCGCCAAATTCCTTAAATAGGACACATTTTCCTTCCATGACAGGCATGCCAGCTTCAGGTCCAATGTCTCCTAGTCCCAAAACAGCTGTTCCATCTGTGACAACTGCAATAGTATTCCATCTCCTTGTTAAATCATAGGATTTATTAATATCTTTTTGAATTTCAAGACATGGTTCAGCAACACCTGGAGTATATGCTAAACTAAGCTCTTCTTTGTTATTTACTGTAGCGCGTGCTACAACTTCAATTTTACCTTTCCATTCATAGTGTTTTTTTAACGATTCTTTTGCATAGTCCATAATTTAACCTCTTTTATTTTTCCCATGGGAACTTATATTTATTTAATTTAAATTGATCTCTTACTTTGATAAACTCGGATTGTACGCCTTCATTTATCATGACACCTGTATTTTTAATTTTTTGCCATGTTAGATATTCCTTTTCACCAGCTGTATATATTCTTTCTTGTCCAGGTGCCTTTTCGGAAGCTCTTAAAGCTCTCAAGATGTCTCCTGCGGTTTTTCTAAATTCATCTTCACCCATGAAAGCATTTGTATCAATAGCAATAAAGAAATGTCCTAAATGGAAGGGGATACTTTCGCCATTTGGTCCTATACCAGATAACATTTTCATGTAATTTCCTTGTTGTAGAGCTGCTGATAAAATTTCTACAAATGCGGCATATCCATATCCTTTATACCCAGCCATTTCTTCCCCAATACCGCCAAGTGGAGCAAGTGCTGCCTCGCCAGTGTTTAGTGCTTTTAAAATTTGATTAGAATTAGTCATAGCTTTTCCATCTCTACCAATGACCATGCCTGCTGGTGTATCTTTTCCTAGTCTTGCATAAACTTCTATTTTACCTCTTTGAGTTGTAGATGTTGCGCAATCTAAATTGAAAGGAAAGTCTTCATCAGTTGGTAGGCCAAGAGTTAATGGATTTGTGCCCATCATATTTTCTACTCCAAAAGTTGGAGCTATTGATGGTCTTGCATTAGTTCCTGTAATACCAATCATTCCCGCATTCGCTGCCATTGTTGTATAATATCCAGCTATTCCATAGTGGGTACTGTTTTTTACGGCAACCATACCCATTCCATATTTTTTAGCTTTATCAATAGCCATATTCATGGCAGTATAACCAATTACTTGTCCCATTCCATCATTACCATCTAAGACAGCAGTGGTGGGGGTTTCACGAATTATATCAATTTTTGTTATTGGATTTTGAATTCCTTTCAAAATTCTATCAATATAAATCGGTTTAAAGCGATTAACTCCGTGGCTTTGAATTCCACGTCT
>JAAZJD010000063.1 GCA_012800525.1 Clostridiales bacterium | reverse complement strand
TTTGAACCACTTCATTGACTTGCTTAACGGTCCATCTCATAGATTGCATATTTTGAACCCATTCGCAATATGATGCAATAACACCACCAGCATTAGCTAAAATGTCAGGAATTACTAAAATATTTTTTTTCATTAAAATCTCATCTGCTGCTGCAGTTGTAGGTCCGTTTGCAGCTTCTACTATAACTTTAGTTTGTATGTTTTCTGCAATTTCTTCGGTAATTTGATTTTGAAGAGCTGCAGGAATTAATATGTCACAAGGTGTTAATAGAAGTTCCTTGTTTGATATTCTTGTAAATTCACCTTTTTCATAAGATGAAAGCAATTTTTTCTTTCGTACATGTTCTAGAATGCTTGGAATATCTAGCCCGTCAGGGTTATATATCCCGCCAGATACATCACTTACTGCAACAATTTTACACCTAAGTTCATCGATATATTTTGCTGAAATGCTACCGACATTTCCTAGTCCTTGAATTACGACAGTAGTGTCTGAAGGAGATATATTGTTTATCATCAGAAATTCTTTAACAACAGTAGTTATTCCTCTTCCTGTTGCTTCATTTCTACCTAAGGAACCGCCAATTTCTATATCTTTACCAGTAACGACACCTGGAATGGTATATCCTTTCATTGATGAATAAGTATCCATTACCCAGTCCATGATTTGTGGATTAGTTCCGACATCAGGAGCGGGAACATCTTGGTTTGGTCCTAAAAATGGTAAGATTCTAAGGGTATATCGTCTTGTCAGTTTTTCTAGCTCACGCTCAGATAATTGAGTTGGATCTACTGCTATACCACCTTTTGCGCCACCATATGGAAGATTTGCAAGGGCACATTTAAAGGTCATCCATCCTGCAAGGGCTCTTACTTCATCTAAATTTACTTCATGGTGATATCTAATTCCACCTTTACATGGTCCTCTTAAAGAACTGTGTTGCACTCTATATCCTTCAAACATTTTTAGCGTTCCATCATCCATTTCAACAGGAATTGAAACAAGCAACTCTCTTTCGCAGTATTTTACTCTAGCATAGTCACTTTCTGGGATATTGAGTATTTTAGCAGCTTTATCTATATTGGCTCTAAAGTTCTCAAAAGCACTTAATTCGTTCATTTCCTCTCCTTTAATTGCACTTATTTAGCAATACTTAGTTAGCATAAATGCTATCTATTTAAAATCACATTTAGAGATACAATAAAATTATTTTGTTATTGTAACTTTCTTTTTGTTCCTAGGTTTATCTGGATCTAATCCCAATGCTTCTGCCATATATACTACGAATAACTCAACGGCAATAGTGTAGAAAAATGGTGTGTTCATTCCTCTTGTCATTGGCATACAAAAATATGAATCGCTTATGTCTTTAATTTCTTTGATATCCGTAAATGATATGATTTTAGCTCCAAGTAAAGAAAGCCTTCTTGCTAAGTCTATAAAATCATTAGAAAACTCAGAAGCTGGCGCTAGCATTAATATGGTTGTATTTTCATCAACTAAAGCAATTGCTCCATGCATGAAATCTGCGGTTGAAAAGGGGCGATTAAATTTTAAACACGTCTCCATCATCTTTAAGGATAGTTCAGAAGCAACAGCTTGTGTTAAGCCTCTAGTTAAAATAATAAAGTTATTAATGTCTTTATTTTCTTCGGCAAAACTTTTGATTTCCTCTTTATTTTCTTCAATAAATTTTTCTAGCATTGGAGGTAATTCTGCCACATTCATTTTTGCTGTAACACTAGATAGTGCGTTTGATAATAAAAACATAGCGGATAGTTGAGCTATAAAAGTTTTGCTAGCTGAAACACTTCTTTCAATTCCAGCAGCTAAGTTAATATGAAAATCACACATCAAAGCAAGAGGTGAGTCTGGATTATTCGTTACAGCAACAGTCATTGCTCCAGTTTGTTTTGCACTTTGAACAACCATTAGGGTATCCGTTGATTGCCCACTTTGTGATATAGCTAAAACCATATTATTGGCTAAATTTACTGTGGCACCGTAATATGTGGTGATAGATGGGGTAAATTTACTAACCATTATTTCACCAATTGCTTCAACAACGTATTTAAAATATGTCGCAGCATTATCACTAGTTCCTCTTGCAACGGTTGTAATATTAGTCAGATTGCGACGCTTAAA
>JAAZJD010000062.1 GCA_012800525.1 Clostridiales bacterium | reverse complement strand
CTTTATGCCTATGTAATAAATTCCATTATTATCATATCTTGGAACAATATCATCTTTTACGACAACTATTTTTCTAAATGAATCTTTTACTAAGTTCAAAGATCTGGTTTCTTGCTCTATTTTTTCCTGTGTTGACAAGGCAAAAGCAGATTGAATATAGTACCTAACATTTCCTCTATTGACTACGAAATCTATCTCAAACTGTTTTTTGGTAAGTTTATTATCTTCCCTATATACATATTCAATCACTCCAACATCGACATCAAATCCACGCCTTAGCAGGTCATTATATAAAATATTTTCCATTAAATGAGTTTCTTCTACCTGTCTAAAATTAAGTCTTGCGTTTCTAAGACCTATATCTGCAAAAAAATATTTTTGTGAGGTTGAAAAGTATTTTCCACCTTTAACATCATATCTCTTTGCACAATATATAACATATGCCTCTTCAAAGTATGACAAATATTTAGAAATAGTATTGTTGGAAATTTTTATCTTATTTTCTGTCAAAAACCTATTTGCAAGTTTTGTTGGGTTGCTTAATGAGCCTACTGATGAAGACACAAAATCAAGCAATATTTCAAAAATTTCTTCACTATTTTTTATATCATTTCTTTCAAGAATATCTCTAATATATGTTTCTTTAAACAAATCTTTTAGATATCTACTTTTCTCTTCAAATGTATTCAATTTAAATACATACGGCATACCACCAAAAACTACATAATCATTCCAAGCAGTATCTGTATTATCATAAACACTACATACCTCAGCAAATGATAAAGGTTGTAAATGAATCTCGTCTCCTCTATCTCTAAA
The DNA here is from genome assembly GCA_012800525.1 of Clostridiales bacterium. Taxonomy (GTDB): domain Bacteria; phylum Bacillota; class Clostridia; order Christensenellales; family DTU072; genus JAAZJD01. The sequence continues at coordinate 2,217 of JAAZJD010000062.1, read as the reverse complement.
TTGAGTTAATACATCTTTAGACAGCATTTTAGAATTGCTTCCAGTTACATATATATCTAGGCTATCTCGCCTCATTAATGAGAGTAATGTATCGATAAAAGTTATTTTTTCAGCAGAATCAGTCTGTGCATACGGATTTTCTACTTCTTCTGAAAATTGAATTTCATCTATAAAAACATAATATTTTTTTCCGCTTTTTGCAAAATTATTGACATATTCATAAAGATTGAATGGATTTCTGTATTTTATATTTTCTATATTATCAAGTGCTATTTCAATAATTTGATCTTCTTTTACTCCACTCTCAATTAAATAATCTTTATATAACTTAAATAAAAGATATGATTTTCCACACCTTCTAATTCCAGTAATTATTTTCACTCTTCCATTGTCTCGTCTTTTGATAAGCTCATCTAAATATTGTTTTCTTTGAATTACCATAATACCTCCGCTCCGAATAAAACAGTCAATTTGTTACCTATTTTATTCATACATATTATATCATTTAGATTAGCTTAATACAATGTATTTTTTTACGTATATGGTTTACTACCAAAAAAATCAAGTTATAGTAAATTAATTGCACCAAGCTATATATAGTTAAATAATATAAAGTTTGCTACATAGTGGCACCATTGAAAAATAATATTATGGATATATTTGGAAAATTAATCAACTACTAAAGTTTTATATTAGAAATCAAGATATATAAATTTATAGACTCAGCTTTAACTATCTATAAATTGAACAAAAAATTAATATTATTTTTTAAGTGTCATAACAACAGGACAATGATCGCTTCCGAAAATATCAGAACGAATTTTAATTGATTCAACCCTATCTTCAAAACCTTTAGTGGTTACAAAATAGTCAATTCTCCAACCAACGTTCCTGTCTCTTGCTTTAAACCTATATGACCACCAAGTATATGCATCTTCTAAATCTGGATAAAAATGTCTAAAAACATCAACATAGCCATGAGACAACAGTCTAGTAAAAGATTCTCTTTCTTCTGGTGTAAAGCCTGCATTTTTTGTATTTGTCTTTGGATTTTTAAGATCAATTTCTTTATGAGCAACATTCAAGTCGCCAGTCAAAACACATGGCTTTATCTTTCTAAGTTCTTCCATTTTTTGTAGCAAAGCTTCGTTATAGCTTAGTTTATAATCCATTCTTTTTAGCTCTTCACCAGCATTTGGAGTGTATGAATTTATGAAATAAAAATCTTCATATTCTAAAATCAGCGTTCTTCCTTCACTATCAAACTCCTCAATTCCGATACCATAAGCTATGCTTATTGGTTCCTTTTTTACATAAACTGCAGTTCCTGAATAACCTTTTCTCTCTGCAGGAAAATCATATAACTTATACCCATCTATATGAAACTCATCATCTATTGCATGAAACTTTATCTCTTGAAGAGCTATAACATCTGCATTAATTTCTTTAACAATATCTGCAAATCCTTTTTGCCAAATTGCTCTAATTCCATTTACATTCCATGTTGCTAATTTCATATCTCACCTAATTTTTATTATCAATTCTTTTGTCATTTTCTGCTTGATTTATAAATGCTGTTTCACTTACAACACCCTTGTCAATTGTTACTTGATACTTTACATTTTCTTCTATTGTTATTTCATTGTTTTGACTTTCATCTATTGCTGTTTCAGTCTTAGCTTTTTTAGGTGCTACAAACATTATTAATAAATGTGTAAGCAATCCACCCACACCATTTCCTATTACATTTACAAAAACATATAACCATCTTTTAGCAGACAAGTCGCCTAGGAAAGAAAAGTAAAACATATTTGCAATACTGTGATCATAGCCAAAATATACAAATGCAGTTACTGGTAACCATAAAGCTAAAATCTTTCCAAAATCAGACTTCATTCTCTTGCACAAATCAACTGCCACATGAACAAACGCACAACCAAACATTGAACTAACAAATACCCTTAGAAAGCCTACAAAACTATTTTCCATTACTCTTGTTTCGCCAATTTTTTGCAAAGCTGTTAAGCTAGCAAGTTGTCCTTTATACATAAAATGCATCAAATAGCCAAAAAATATTGTGCCCAAAAGATTAGATACCACTATGACCAATATTTTTATAACATATTCTTTATTTCTATTTTCTAATAAATATCCAATCTTTCCAGTATATAAATCAAGTCCAAAATAATAAGTTAAAAATATTCCTATTGGAAATAG
>JAAZJD010000061.1 GCA_012800525.1 Clostridiales bacterium | reverse complement strand
CCTTTTTTTATTTGCAAAATCGCAGTAATTAATATTGTATAATCTGGGGGAAAATCTGAAAAGCACTTAAATTTGGAAAAAAATTTTAAAAACGCGCCGCAGTTGCACTTAACATTAGACTTAACAAACTAGAAAAAAATTAGACTATCTTTTGTTGAAACTTGTCTATTGCTTCAAATTTTTATATAATAAATCTATACAAGATTTGACGGAGAGAGATAAAATGAAAATAGAAATAACACAAAAAAATTATGATGCAAACCAAAGATTTACAAATGTTTTAGAATCAAAACTTCTAAAATTTAAAAAATTTTTAGATGAAAACGATAAAGTTAAAGTTAAATTAAGTAAAGTTGGTTCCGATAATTATACTATGGAAATTAATGTATTAGTTAGAAACAAAATGATTAGAGCAGCTGTTACTAGTTACAACATGTGGGATAACATTGATTTAATTTTGCCAAAACTAGAAAGACAAATTAATAAAACAACTGAAAAAACAGAAAGAAGAAATGCTGAACCATATGTTATTTATTCAAAACAAGAAACAGTTGATGATAAGTCATATAACTCATATGGAAAAATTGTAAAAGAAAAAAATTTCCCAGTTTCAATTATAACGACTTCACAAGCAGTGGAAGAAATGGAAATGTTAGATCATAATTTCTACATATTTATTAATGTGGAAAACAACAAGGTTTCAGTTGTATACAAGAGATTAGACGGAAACTATGGGTTAATAACACCTGAATACTAAAATGCAATTAGGTATATCGACAGCTTCTTTTTTTAGCAAGTACACTACAGAAGACAGCTTGCAAATAATTAAAGATTTTGGGTTGGAAACTTGTGAATTATTTTTGACAACAAAATATGAATACAACCCAAATTTTGTTGACATTATTGCAGAGAAAGCTAGTTTATTAAATCTTGATATATATAGTATACATGCATTAAGTATGCAATTTGAGCCAGAACTTTTTAATAAAGTTGCAAGAACCTTTGATGATGCTTTGGAATGCTTTAAGTTAATAGCAAATGCAGCAAAAATGACTCAAGCAAAATATTATACATTTCATGGACCAGCAAAACTTAAAAGAAAACCATACACCCTTGATTATGAGTACCTAGGACAAAGAGTTTCTTTGTTAAACAGTATAATTAAGGAAATTACATCAAATAAATGTAAATTAGCATATGAGAATGTTCACTGGACATATTTTGATAATCCTAATTTTTTTACACTGCTTAAAAAAAACTGCGATATTGATTGTTGTCTAGACATAAAACAAGCCTTTCAATCAAAAATATCTGTTTATGAATATATTGAAAGCATGAAAGAGGATTTAAAAAACATTCATATTTGTGATTATACAAATGAAGGTGATTTAAAATTGCCAGGAAAAGGGATTTTTGATTTTATTTCTTTTTTTAAAAAATTAAACGAAATCAAATATAATGGTCCAATTATGCTGGAATTATATCCCTATAATTATTCTAATCTAAATGAAATTGCTGAAAGCTTAGAATATCTAAAACAATGTTTTAAGATTGCAAATAAATAATACAAAAAAACATCTTAATTAAAAAAATACTAGGAGATACAAATTATGAAAGAAATAAAACCATTAATTTTTGATTACAATAATATGATGAAAGATTTTTTAGGCGAAGAAGGGTTTTCAGACAAAGAACTAAAAGATAATTTTCCCAAGGCACAAATTGCCCACAAGTTTTTTGAAGAAAATAGGGGCAAAAATATGTTAGGATGGACAGAGCTCCCATACAATCAAAAAAGCATTATTAAAAACATCAAAGAAGTTGCAAAAAAAGCACGAAAAGCTGATGCTTTTGTGGTGTTAGGAATAGGTGGATCTGCTTTAGGTGCTAATGCTTTATTCAATTCTCTATGCCATCTGCATCATAATGAACTAAAAAAATCGAAACGTAAAGCTCCTAAATTCTATGTGGAAGATAATATAGACCCTGTTAGAATGAAAGAATTACTCGATATATTAAATTTAGAAAAAACCATTTTTAATGTTATTAGCAAAAGTGGCTCTACTTCGGAAACTATGAGCCAATTTTTAATAATATACAAAATTTTAAAAGAAAAATATGGAGAAAATGCAAAAAATCATATTATTGCTACGACCGATGAAAAAAACGGTAATCTTATCAAGATAGCAAAAGAAGAATCTTTAACAACATTTTTCATCCCAGATGGAGTGGGTGGGAGATTTTCTGTTATAAGCCCTGTTGGACTATTACCAGCTGCAATTTTAGGTATAGATATTAATCAACTCCTAAAAGGCTGCATATATATGGATAAAATGTGCAGAAAAAACAACTCAAAAAATCCTGCTCTAGTTTTAGGATTATTGCAATATTTAGCAATGAAAAAAGGGAAAAACATTAGTGTTATGATGCCTTATTCTGACAATCTTAAACTTGTAGCTGATTGGTATTCTCAGCTTTGGGCAGAAAGTCTTGGTAAAAAAGTTGATCTTAACAATAATATTGTTCATACTGGACAAACTCCTGTTAGAGCATTAGGTGCAACAGACCAACATAGCCAAATCCAATTATTTACTGAAGGACCGTTTGATAAGGTGATAACTTTAATTGGTGTGAAAAACTTTAAAGAAACCGTAGAAATACCACACATTTTTCCCCAATACCCTGCAGTTAGCTTTTTAAGTGGATATTCATTAAACGATTTGATTACAAACGAAAGAATTGCTACAGAATATGCCTTAACAAAAAACAAAAGATTAAACCATTCAATAATTTTGAATGAAATTAATGCGCATACCATTGGACAATTACTTATGTTCTTTATGATCCAAACAGCTTATGTCGGAGCAATGTTAAATGTTGACACATTTAATCAGCCAGGAGTTGAAGAGGGTAAAAATGCAACTTATGCATTATTTGGAAGATCTGGTTATGAAGAAAAATTAACTGAATTAAAAACAACAAAGCCCAAAAACGATAAGTATATCATATGATAATAACACTAGAAAACATTGATTACACTTATAAATATGGTGATTTAGCTATTAACAATTTGTCATTAAGTCTTACAAAAAATGAAAAAATAGCTATTTTAGGCTTTGAAAAAAGTGGTAAAACTACTTTGTTAAAAGTTATTGCAGGATTAATTGCACCGACTAAAGGTAAAGTTATTATTAATAACAACGTTGCTCAATGTAAAACTATTAATAAACAAAATATTCAAATGGTCTTTTCACATGGAGGTTTTTTTAAGTTAAAAACATTTAAAGGCAATCTTGCATATGGATTTAAAAAACAAAAATATGACAAGGAACAAATTAATTATTTTTTATCAAATCCTTTTAATAAATTAAGCCTTTCTTCATATCACACACTTGGCTTTACTTTGGATAATGAAGAAATAGTTAGATTGAATATGGAGCGTATTTTCCATCGAAAATCCGATATATTATTAATTGATAATATATTTAATCTTTTAAATTTAGAAAATAGATTTGAAATATTTTTACAATATATTGATTTATTTAAAAGTGATACACAAACATTAATATTTGCTACAAATTCTATCGATGAGGCTTTTATGGTTTCAAATAAGGTTATTTATATTGAGCAAGGACAAATTGTAGATATTTTGTATCAAAATCAATATGAAAACTTTACTAATAGTTTAAAACTCTTGAAAGCAATACACCCGTTTATTAATGAAAAACTTTTTGAATATGATAATAACAAAATTATTGCAGCATACACATTATCTTTAGTAAATTATGATAAAGAAAGTATCCAACATGTTTTACTTGATGATATAGATTTTAACAAGCATAAATTTGATACTTTGTTTTATAAAAATAAAAAAATAATTATAACCAAACATGGTTTTTTAGAACTTAATTATGATGATAAAATGCAAAATAGTAAGATTTTTATTTCTAATATCGCATTTTACGACTATTATGGTGGGTTTCGTGTTAAAAGCACATTGGAATTATTAAACAAATTTTACAATGAAATGCAAATTGAATCCAATTAATTCTATATTATATGTTTGATATTTGATATAATTTATTATAATGAGGTAAAAATGAGAATAATTGGCATAGATCCAGGCTATGGAATCTTAGGGTTTGGTATAATAGATTATCAAAACAATAAACACACATTGGTTGATTATGGAGTAATAAAAACATCAAAAGATATAAGTTTCCCAGATCGATTATTACATATTGGAAAACGATTAAACGAATTATTAGAAATTTATAATCCTAAAGAAATGGCTGTTGAGGAATTGTTTTTTCAAAAAAATGCAAAAACTGCAATGTTTGTAGCTCAAGCTAGGGGAGTTATACTCTATGTAGCAAAAGAGAAAAATATTCCAGTATATGAATATACTCCATTACAAATTAAACAAGGACTAACTGGTTATGGAAGAGCAGAAAAAATTCAAATTCAACAAATGGTGAAATTGTTTTTAAATCTAACAAAAATTCCGAAACCAGATGATGCAGCTGATGCTTTAGCTGTAGCTATTACTCATTCTAATACAAAGGTTTATAGGTAGAGGGTTAAATGATTGGGAAAATAACGGGACATTATATTGGTGTAGAAAATGATGGTAATATCATAATTGATGTCAATGGCGTCGGTTTTAGTATTAGTGTTAGCGAATTTACTAAAGAAAAAATTACAAATAACGATTTAAAAATCTCGTTATTTACATATATGAATGTACGCGAAAATGAAATTTCGCTTTTTGGTTTCTTGTCAAAAACTGAAAAAGAAATGTTTATGCGGTTAATAAGTGTTTCTGGAGTAGGACCAAAGGTTGCTTTAAATATTCTTTCCGGTCTTCCTCTTAATGACTTGGTTGTGGCTATTATCACAGAAAATATAAAATATTTATCTACAATCAAGGGAATTGGGAAAAAAACAGCTGAAAGAATAATCTTAGAATTAAAAGAAATACTAGCAAAAGACAATATGTTAGATAGTGATAACATTTTATTTGAACAAAACTCAGTAAAAAGTGATGCAATAATAGCTTTAAAATCACTTGGAATTGATCATAATGATGCTTATAAGGCAGTTCAAAATGTTTTTGATCCCAAATATGATTTAGAAAAATTAATTTTTCAAGCATTAAAATCATTAAATAAATAAATAAGGTGTATTTATGAAAGAAGAAGATTCTAGAATAATTTCAGCAGCTCAATTAGCAGGGGATGATCCAGAGAACATACTAAGACCATTAAGATTAACTGATTTCATTGGACAAGAAGACATAAAATCTAATCTTAATGTATTCATTAAAGCAGCTCTAAATAGAAAAGAAGCCCTTGACCATGTTTTACTTTATGGTCCTCCAGGATTAGGAAAAACAACTCTCAGCCAAATTATTGCAAATGAATTAGGAGTTGAAATTAAAAAAATTTCTGCTCCCTCTATCAATAGTATCGGTGAATTAGCCTCTATTCTTACAGCTCTTAGCGAAAATTCTGTTTTATTTATTGATGAAATTCATAGACTCAATGCTACGCTAGAAGAAGCTCTTTATCCTGTTATGGAAGACTTTAAATTTGATATGTTTATTGGAAAAGGGCCATCAGCTCGCTCTTTAAGGATGAGCATACCTAAATTTACTTTAGTGGGAGCGACAACAAAGGCAGGCAACATTGCTTCGCCGTTACGTGATCGTTTTGGAATTGATTTTAGATTAGATATTTATAATTATGAAGAATTAACAACAATAATTAAACGCTCAGCTAAAATTTTAGATATAAAAATTGACGATGATGCAGCTATAGAAATAGCAAAAAGATCAAGAGGAACTCCTAGAATTGCAAATAGATTACTCAAAAGGGTTAGAGATTTTGCTAATTATAAAAAACTTGAAAAAATTAATTTGGAAATCACTAATTATGCTTTAGAGCAATTAAATATAGATTTTTTAGGTCTCGATCGTGTTGATAAAAACATTTTAAAAACTATTGTCGAAAAATTTGATGGAGGTCCTGTAGGGCTTGATTCAATTGCTGCTTCAAGTGGTGAAGAATCTAGGACAATAGAAGAAGTATATGAACCATATCTATTGCAAATTGGCTTTATTGCAAGAACCCCGAGGGGTAGAGTTTGTTTAAAAAAAGCATATGAACATCTAGGCTTAAATCAAAAACCTGAAAATCCATCATTGTTTGATTGGTTAAACAATTAGTTAATTATGGAAAAATCAGTTTTTTATTATAATTTACCAAAGGATTTAATTGCTCAAGCTCCCTTAGAGCCAAGAGACAGTTCTTCTCTTTTAGATTACAATTTAAAAACAGGTGAAATTATAGATAGAAAATTTTTTGAAATTATAAATCTTTTACATGAAGGCGATATTTTAGTCTTAAATAACACAAAAGTTTTGCCTGCTAGGCTTTACTGTTTCACAGAAAATAACGTAAAAATTGAAGTTTTATTATTGAAGCAAATTAATAAGTTTTCATGGAAAGTTTTAATGAAACCAGCAAAAAAAGCATCAATTGGCAAACTGCTAACTTTTTCCAACGAATTATATGGACGAGTAAATCATATTGACAAAGATCATGGATTAAGAGTCATTAATTTTGAATATGAGGGTTCGTTTGAAGAAATAATTGATAAAATAGGAAATGCTCCAATTCCACCATATATTGAAAAAACACTTAAAGATAAAACAAAATATCAAACTGTTTATGCAAAACATGATGGATCTGCTGCAGCCCCAACTGCAGGTTTACATTTTACTAATAAACTTTTAAATGAAATTAAAGAAAAACACATAAAAGTTGTTGAAATACTGCTTCATGTTGGGCTTGGAACCTTTAGACCAGTCAAAACAAAAAATATTGAAGATCATATTATGCATGAAGAATTTGTTAAAATCACAAAAGAAACCGCAGATATAATAAATGAAGCAAAAAAAAATAAACAAAGAATAATTGCTGTTGGAACTACATCCGTTAGAGCATTAGAAAGTTTTGCAAATGAAAATGGATTTTTAGATTATGGAGAAAAAAATACTGATATCTTCATATATCCTCCATATAAGTTTAAAATAATAGATGCCTTAATAACAAATTTTCATTTGCCAGAAAGTAGTTTACTCATGCTTGTATCATCGTTAACTGGAATAGAGCAAATAAAAGCAATATATAAACATGCAATATCACAAAAATATAGATTTTATAGTTTTGGTGATGCAATGTTTATTCATTAAAACTATGAATAAAATGTATAAATTTGAAATCTTACATGAATGCAAACAATCTGGTGCACGAACCGGCATTTTATATACGCCACATGGAAAAATACAAACGCCGGTTTTTATGCCGGTTGGAACGAAAGCAACAGTTAAAGGACTTTCAGTAGAAGAAATTAAAAATGTAGGTTCTGAAATTATTTTAGCAAACACACTACACCTGCACTTAAGACCAGGCGAAAATATAATTGAAAAAGCTGGTGGTATACACAAATTTATGAATTGGAATCTACCAATATTAACTGATAGTGGCGGTTTTCAGGTTTTTTCTTTATCAAAAATTAATAAAATTGTAGAAGATGGAGTACATTTTCAAAGTTTTGTTGATGGTAAAAAAATATTTATGAAACCTGAAGATTCAATAAATATACAAAAAAGCATTGGTTCAAATATAGTTATGGCTTTTGACGAGTGTTCTGCAGCTAATGTAACTTATGCTAAAGCTGAAGCAGCGATGCGCAGAACTATAATGTGGCTTGAAAGATGTAAAGAAGTAAAGTTAAAAGAACATCAAATTATGTTCCCCATTGTTCAAGGAAACATCTTTGAAGATTTAAGATTAGAAAGCCTTAATTTAACGTTGCCTTATGCAGACTGCGGAATAGCTATTGGTGGTTTATCAGTTGGGGAGAGCAAGGAAACTATGCTAAAAATTTTAAAATGTTTGAAACCAAATTATCCTAAAAATCAACCACGCTATTTGATGGGAGTAGGTACGCCAGATTATATTGTAGAAAGTGTACTTAATGGCATAGATATGTTTGATTGTGTGTTACCTACAAGAATTGCTAGAAATGGTACAGCTATAACACATGAAGGTAATATTACTATTCGAAATTCTAGTTATAAAGAGGATTTTAGGCCCGTGGAAGAAGGCTGTGAATGTTATACTTGCAAAAACTATTCTAGAGCATATATTAGACATTTGATAAACTCTAATGAAATTTTAGGTGGGAGATTACTTTCAATTCATAACATTTATTCTCTTCACAGCTTAATAAAAAATATTAGAGATGCAATTAATAAAGATAAATATTTAGATTTTGTTTATGAATTTAACAAAAAATACAATAAAAAACTTGTTGAGAATAATTTAAAGTAAGCTAGTTATTTAATTTCATTTCATTTGCAAAAAAATATCTCGTTAATTTTGAAGAAACTTATAAACGCTTGTATTATTTATAAATTGTTGATATTATAAACTTATTAAATTCTTCAAAAGGAGAGACTTATGGGTGACAACAATTGGATTATGTTTGCAGTTCTAGGTGGTTTTTTTGTCATAATGATACTTATGACTGTGATTCCAAATAGAAAAAGAAAGAAACAAACAAACGAAATGTTTGCAAGTTTAACAGTAGGGGATAAAATAATGACCGTAGGCGGCATTATTGGAACAATTGTAGCAATTGATTCAGATACTGAAAGATATACAATAAATGTCGGAACTGCAGAAAGCGAGTCATTAATGGTTATTGTTAAAGGCGCAATAAGACAAAGAATATAATTTCAAAAACAAGGAGCTATCAATGAAACATATTAATATTATTGCAAAAAACACATTAAAAAAAGATCATAAAATTGGATGCAATGAATGTCAAGCTAGTTGCCAATCAGCATGCAAAACAAGTTGTACTGTTGGAAACCAATCTTGTGTTTTTCAAGATACAGCAATTAATAAAAAAGAGTCTGATAGGGCTTAATGGTTCATTTTTTTACATTTAACCACAATAAAGTAGAGTACTATTTCATTTGGGATATTGAAAGCGGCAGCTTATTTAATGTAAGTGATGTCGCTTTTTTATGTGCTAAAAATTTATATGGTAAATTAAATGAAAAGGAAATTCTAGCGTATAAAGACATTCCAAATGAAAACAAAAAAATAATGCTAACCGAATTTATCACATTAGAAAAAGAAGGATGCTTAAATTCTAATCAATCAGTCAAAAATTTTAAAAAAAATCTCAGTTATGTTAAAGCTCTTTGTTTACATATATGTCACGACTGTAATTTAAATTGTGATTATTGCTTTGCTGGCGGAGGAAAATATAACTCCCCACACGATTACATGACTTTTAAGGTTGGAAAACAAGCAATTGATTTTTTAATAAAAAGTAGTGGTAACATCAAAAATATTGAAGTAGATTATTTTGGTGGTGAGCCTTTAATGAATTTTGGTATAGTGAAAGAAATCACAGAATATGCTAAATCTGCAGCACGAAAAAATAATAAAAACATCTATTTTACTCTAACAACAAATTGTTTGATGCTCAACAAAGAAAAATCTAATTATTTAAACAATAAAATGGATAATGTTGTATTAAGTATTGATGGGAGAAAAGAAACCCACAATGCTGTTAGACATTCATTAAATGGCAATGATATCTATAATCTAATTTTAAATAATGCAAAGTATTTTGTAAAAATTCGCAATAATAAAAAATATTATGTAAGAGGCACCTTTACAAATAGAAATTTAGATTTTTCGAATGATGTTAAATTTTTAAGGGAACAAGGATTTTCACAAATATCAATTGAACCCGTAGTATTGCCTAAAAATCATAATCTAGCTATTCAAGAACAAGACCTTGAAAAAATTAACAATGAATATAATATCTTGGCAAACTCATATATAAATGAAAGAAATACAGGTAATTGGTATAACTTTTTTCACTTCATGATTGATTTGGAAAAAGGACCTTGTATGTCTAAAAGATTGACAGGATGTGGAGCTGGTGTAGAATATTTGGCGGTAAGTCCCTTAGGTGACCTATATCCCTGCCATCAATTTGTTGGTAATGAAAATTTCAAATTAGGTAATATTTATGAAGGAATAATATCAAATAAAATTAGAGAATCTTTTGCAAGCAATTCCGTTTTGAATAAACAAAATTGCAAAAATTGTCCTGCAAAATATTTTTGTGGAGGAGGCTGCGCATCAAATGCTTATAATTTTACTGGCTCAATATCTAATACCTATGATATAGGATGTAAAATGCTTGTTAAACGTTTTGAAAACAGTCTTGCTATTTCTGCTATTGAAAAAATGACATCTAAGCTGTAATTATTTAAACTCTTTTTTATTAAAAGCTTTTTCTCTATACACTAATACAACTGCAATATTTAAATATTTTTACATTTACCTATAACATATTAACATTTAATAATTGACTACAACAAAGTTTTCAATATATAATTAATAAGATTACAAACAAGGAGGCACCTTCAGTGAGCAAAAAGATGCGTCAGTCAAAAGAGTGGGGGCAATTCAAAAAATCCACAGCGATTGTCATCTCTGTTATTATGTCCGTGATTGTCATATTGGCTATTTTATTTGCTATTCCCCTTAATGGCAAAGATAGTTTTCAAATTGGAAAAAGCAATTACGATTTTAAATGGGTTTCAAAATCAATAAAATTAGGATTAGATCTAGAAGGTGGTATGTATGCTTTATATGAAGCTGATTTATCAAAACTTGCTTCTAGTGAAGAAAAAAACAATGCTATGGATGGAACAATATCCAATTTACAAGCAATGCTATTTTCTGAAGGATATACTGAAGCTACAGTTACAAAACAAGGTGAAAATAATATTAGGGTAGAAGTTCCTTCCATAGAAAATACCGAACATTTAATGACCATTATTGGCGAACCAGCCACTTTAGAATTTAAAGACCCTGAAGGAAATGTAATAATTGAGGGGAACAAACATCTTAAAAATGCTGCAGAAACTTTACATGAAGGAGCATATGTTATTAGTCTAGAATTTAACGAAGAAGGGCGAGATAGATTTGCTACAGCAACAAAAAATAATATTGGAAAAACAATTAGTATATATATAAATGGGCAAGAAATTTTAAAACCCACTGTAAATGCAGCAATTACCGAAGGAAGAGCTATTATCACAGGTAATTATGATTACAATACCGCTAAAGATCTAGCAACCAAAATTAATGCTGGTACTTTTGCAGTTAAACTAGATGTCATTTCAACAGCAAACATTACTCCAACGCTAGGACAAAATGCGCTCAAATATGGTTTAATAGCCAGCGCGATAGGTATTGCTGTCATAATTTTATTTATGATTTTCTTCTATAGAGGGTTAGGATTAGCTGCCTCATTTGCGTTAATTATTTATTCAGTCCTAACAATTTATTTTCTAGCTATAGTGCCTTGGGTGCAACTAACATTACCATCAATTGCTGGTGTAATTTTAAGCATAGGTATGGCTGTGGATGCAAATATCATAATTTTTGAAAGAATAAAGGAAGAAAAACTTTTAGGTAAAATAGGGAAAGGTATATCTACCTCTGTTCAATATGGCTTTAACAAATCGTTACCTGCTATTTTGGATGGAAATATTACAACGCTTTTAGGTTGTATTGTTATGATAATTTTTGGCTCTACTGCAATTAAAAGTTTTGGAATAACCTTGTTAATAGGAATTCTTTTATCTATGTTTAGTGCTTTTATAATAACAAGATTAATAATTAAAATTATGTTGTCTTTTAATGATGAAAATGATGCATTCTATGGATTAGAATTAAAGGAGGTAACAGTCAATGAAAAATAAAACAAAAAAACTTCCTAGCATTCTAAACAAAGAGTTTAAAATATTTCAAAATGCTCAATATTGGTTTTTAGTACCACTCATTATCATACTGATTTCATCTATTGCAGGTATAATCTATCATGTTGATAAAAGATTTTACGGTTTTATTGATATCGGAATTGATTTTAGAGGTGGAACAGTGCTAACAATTGAAATGACAGGCGCAGATATCCTTGGTGAAAATCGAGAAAAAAATCTTAAAATAATTTCTGAAATTGTTTCAGAAAATGGTGCTGACATTGTGTCTGATCAAAATAGTGGAAGCAATGCTTTAGTAGTTAGATATCCAAATACAATACGTGTAGATGGGGTGCAAGAAGATTATAATAAACCAGAAAAAACAGAAACAATGATTGAAATTAACACAAATATTTCAAATCAAGTTGAAAGAAAATTTAAGGAAACATATGGAGAAGATATAACGATTACTGCAACAGCTGAAATGATAAATGCAACTGCAAGTAGTGATTTAATTAAAAAAGCTGCACTCTCAGTTGGAATCACAATGATACTAATGTTGATTTATATGGCTTTTAGATTTGATTTATTTAGTGGGGTTGCGGCTTTAACTACTCAATTTATTGATGTATTAGTAATGTTTGGTTGTGTTGTTTTATTTAGAATTCAAATTAACAGTACTTTTATTGCTGCTTTAATTACTATTGTTTCATACTCTATAAACAACACAATTGTTATTTTTGATAGAGTGAGAGATAATGTTAAACTTTCAAAATCTACAACTGGAAAAATGGATGTCCAAGAAATCGTCAATGTTTCAGTCAAACAAAGTTTTCGTAGATCTGTATTTACAAGTTTTACCACTCTAATTACCATTTCTATTTTAGCCATGGTAGGAATAAGATCATTGACAGAATTTGCTTTACCTATCATATTTGGACTACTTTCTGGATTATATTCGTCCTTATTCTTGTCTCCAAGTTTATGGGGACTTATGATGCAAGCAAAACTAAAAGGCAATAAGCCGTCTTTTAAAAAATATAATCATAGGAAAAAACAATTCAAAAAAGCCCGCTAAGCGGGTTTTTCTAAATTTAATATTATGTGATTTTTATGAATGCAAATCAAGATATAATAAAAATAATATCGTATAAGCTAGGGCTTGATGAAATGATAATTACTCTATTATTTAATAGAGGTTTAAATACAGAGGAAAAAATTAAAACTTTCTTGTATGGTACATTAGAAGATTTAGAGCCAATAACTATTTTCAAAGATGCCCCTAAAATTAAAAATTTAATTTTCAATCACCTAAATAAAAATTCAAAAATAATAATATATGGTGATTATGATTGTGACGGAATTATGGCATCTAGCATGCTTTATCTTGCACTAAAAAAAATAGGTGGAAACGTCGAAGTGTTTATTCCAGATAGAAAAGAAGATGGATATGGATTAAATATTTATTCTCTTTCAAATCTAATTGACACAAAACAGCCCCAATTAATTATCACTGTAGATTGTGGTATAACAGCTATATCCGAAGTTAAATATTTAATTAATCAAGGAGTCGATATAATTATTACTGATCATCATGTGCCAACTGATGAATTACCAGATTGTTTAATTATGAATCCACATCTTGTCATTGGATCAACGCCTCTTTGTGGTGCAGGTGTTGTATATAAATTAATAGAATGTTTGTTTGGAGTTAACGAATCAAAACTTTATATTGATCTATGTGCTATCGCTACAATTGCAGATATTGTTCCATTGATAGGTGATAATAGAATTTTAGCTAAAGAAGGGTTGAGCTTTTTATCAAAATATCATAAACGTGTAGGGCTTGATTGCTTATTTAAAAAATTTAATATAACATATCCACAAATAATTAAATCTAACGATATTGCTTTTAAAATAGCTCCTACTTTAAATTCATCTGGTCGTCTTTCTAGTGCTGTTAAATCATTTGAGCTAATGATAACAGAAGATGAAAAATATGCAAAAGTCCTAGCAGAAGAATTATATCTAGAAAATGAATCAAGAAAAACTATAACTGAAGATGTGTTTAATAAAGCACAAGAATTACTAATTGACTATGATTTATCAAAAAATACAATTATAGTTTTAAAAGGCAACTGGGAAGCAGGAGTTCTTGGTATAGCCGCAAATAAGCTTGTTGATAAGTTTAATAGGCCCGCCATACTTTTTACAAATGAAAATAACATATTAAAAGGTTCATGTAGAAGCATTAAAGGCATTAATATTTTAGAGCTATTAGACCAATGTTCAGAATTTATAGACAATTATGGTGGACATTCAATGGCGGCAGGAATAACTATAGATGCTTCAAACTTTGAAGCCTTTGTTGAAAAAATTAATTTGATTTCTACAAAAATATATGAGCCAAATGCATTTAAATACAAATTAGATTATGACATAGATTTCGATTACAATGATTTAAATATTGAAATTGCTCATCAATTAGCTCTTTTAGAACCATATGGCCACAGTAATCCAAAACCACTTTTTAAAACTTTAAAAAATGGAATTAAATGTGAACAAATAAAATTATCAACTCACTTAAAATCTAGATTAAACAATAATGTCGAACTAATAATGTTTAACAAACTAGAGCACTTTCATTTACTCAAAAATAACATATCAAAAAACTTGTATTATAGTGTTGATATCAATGAATTTAGAAACAAAAAAACCGTTCAATGTAATATAAAAGATATTGAATATAAAAACACATATTTAGACGATTCTTTTTTAGCAATAGAATCCTTAAAAAGATTTTTAGTAAATAGCAATGATAATAAATCAACTAAAACCAAATTTTATACACCTACAAAATATTTTGGAAAAATTTTATTAGCTTTTACGAATGAAACTTTTAATCATTTATCATCAAAGTTCCCAGACTATAATAGAAACATTATTAAGCTTCAGTCTTCCAATGTGTTTAATACAATATTACTTGCACCATCAAAAGATGAAAATTTTAAATACTTTGAAGAAATCATTGTATTTGATAATCCGCCAGAAGAATATTTAAAAAACTTAAATTTTAGTTATGGTAATGT
Source organism: Clostridiales bacterium (assembly GCA_012800525.1). Classification (GTDB taxonomy): domain Bacteria; phylum Bacillota; class Clostridia; order Christensenellales; family DTU072; genus JAAZJD01. The sequence continues at coordinate 88,539 of JAAZJD010000061.1, read as the reverse complement.
TGTAAAAATTGGAGAGGTAAATAACTTAAATTCTCTTAAATTTAAAAAATATAAATTTAATAGAAATAGTCTCGCAAAAACGTACAGGGTAATTAGGACATTAGAAAATATAAAACTAACATCTATACATAGTGAAGTTCTAAAAATCGACCCAACTATTAGCTTTTTTGATTTATTTGCGAGTTTATTAATTTTTAATGAACTAAAAATTGTTTCACTTGATGAAAGCATGTTGAAATTTTCAAATACAAAAAAAGATTTAAATAATTCAAAAATATATTCATTTATAAAAAGCAATAATATGGATTAAATAATATTGATGCTTATGATTTTATTATTAAATTTAATGCTATAATGATATAAAAGGTGTATAAAATGGCAGAAATTATAACAGATAAAGAATTTTTAGAAAAAATAAAAAGCAATTATTCCAAAGAAGAATATGCTTTAATTTCATATGCACTTGATTTTTCTAAAGAAATGCATGCGGGACAAAAGAGAATGTCCGGTGAACCATATTACACACATACATTAGAAGCTGCTAATATTTTGCTTGATTACTCATTAGATAGTTCAAGTATATGTGCCGCTTTATTACATGACATCATTGAGGATACTCAATTTACTGAAGATGAAATGCGTTTAAAGTTTGGAGATGAAATTACAAACTTAATCATAGGCGTTACAAAACTTTCGAAAATTAAATTTAGATCTAAAGAAGAGGAACAGGCAGAAAATTTTAGAAAACTCTTTTTTTCAATAGCGGAGGACATTAGGGTTATTTTTATCAAACTCGCTGATAGACTACATAATATGAGAACTTTAAAAGCTTTGCCAATAGAAAAACAAATAAGAATTGCAAATGAAACTCTTGACATATATGCTCCGATAGCAAGTAGGATTGGCTTATATAAGATTAAATCTGAACTAGAAGATTTATGCTTTAAATATTTATATCCAGAAGATTATTCATCTTTATCGCAAATATTAGAAAACAAAAAAGACTTCTATTTACAAATGGTTGATCAAATTAGCACTAGGCTTGATAAGGAATTAAAACAAGTTGGCATAAATTCTGAAATAAAAGGACGCCCTAAACACCTTTACAGTGTTTTTATTAAAACTCAAAAACAAAACAAAACAGTCAGTCAAATTAGTGATTTAATAGCACTTAGAGTGATTGTTAATGATATTAGAGAATGTTATGCCACGCTGGGAATCATTCATTCTATTTGGAAACCAGTGCCAGGACGATTTAAAGACTATATAGCAATGCCCAAACCAAATAACTATCAATCACTTCACACAACAGTCATTTCGGAATATGGTCAAATTTTTGAAGTGCAAATTAGAACCATAGAAATGCACAAAATAGCAGAATATGGTGTTGCCGCACACTGGAAATATAAAGAGGGAAAATCAAATAAAAAAACATCTAAATATGATGAAAAGTTTAGTTGGATTCAAGAAGTTTTAGATTCTGAAATAGATATTAAAGATAGCTCTGAATTTTTAGATGCCTTAAAACTAAATGTCGCAATTAATGAAATTTATATATTTACACCAAAAGGTGATGTAATAAATTTGCCTTCTAAAGCTACAGCGATAGATTTTGCTTATAAAATACACAGTGAAATTGGGAATCAATGTGTTGGAGTTAAAATTAATGGAAAAATGCTTCCTATCAATACAGAATTAGAAACCGGAGATTTGGTTGAAGTAATTACAAATAAAAATAGTAAAGGACCTAGTCGGGATTGGCTTAAATTTGTTGTTACTCCACAAGCTAAATCAAAAATAAAAGCTTTCTTCAAAAAAACTATGAAAGAAGAAAATATTAAGAGCGGAAAAGAGACTTTAGAAAAAGAAGCAAAAAGAAGAGGATATAAGCTTTCCGAATTACTTTCAATTGAAGAAAATTTAAAATACATAATAAATAGGTATTCGTTAACCTCGTTAGAAGATTTATATGCATCAATAGGTTATGGAGGATTATCTCCTAATCAAATTTTGCTCAAATTAATAGATAAATATAAAAAATATCAAGCAATTCACAATCCTGAACAACTGCCACAAATAATATCAAAGCAGATACAAACAAAAAAAACCAAATCTACTAGTGGTATTTTAATTGAAGGCTTTGATGATTTCCTAGTTAGATTAAGCAAGTGTTGTAACCCCGTTCCAGGGGATAACATAATAGGATATGCTGCACGTGGTACTGGTATTTCTGTGCATAGAGCTGATTGTCCAAATGTAACAGCAATGGAAAAAGAGCGTATCCTTGATGCAAAGTGGGCAGTTGAAGATGGCTCTGTTTTTACAGCAAAACTTAAAATTGAGGCAATTGATAAAGCAGGAATTGTACATTCAATAATTCAATTGCTTGCAAACCATAATATATCTATTGATAACCTTGAAATACATAAACAATCTTTTGGAAAAACAGCAATTAATTTAGGAGTACAAATAAAATCAAAAGATGACTTGCAGTTTGTTATAAAAAAAATTGGTGAAATTCCTAATATTACCAAAGTTTCTAGATCCACATAAAATATATATTATTTTTACTTAAAAATCATTTTTATGATGTTAAAACTATTTTTTTATTTGACATAAGCAACTATAATAATGTATATTGATAAAGACGCTAAAAAGATTACTTTATGATAATCAGTAGAGTGTTTAATAATTGACGGGGTGTGGCGCAATTTGGTAGCGCACTTGGTTTGGGACCAAGGGGCTGGGAGTTCAAATCTCTTCACCCCGACCATAATACACGCTTAATTTTAGTGATTATGAGGGCCTTTAGCTCAGTTGGTCAGAGCGGTCGGCTCATAACCGATTGGTCCGCGGTTCGAGTCCGTGAAGGCCCACCAAAAGAAACTTTTAACTTAATATTATGGTCCGGTAGTTCAGTTGGTTAGAACGCTAGCCTGTCACGCTAGAGGCCGAGGGTTCGAGTCCCTTCCGGATCGCCAATCAAATGCCTTGGTAGCTCAGTCGGTAGAGCAAGGGACTGAAAATCCCTGTGTCGTTGGTTCGATTCCGACCCAAGGCACCAATGGCAAATATGCTGGCTTAGCTCAACAGGCAGAGCAGCTGATTTGTAATCAGCAGGTTGTTGGTTCGATTCCGATAGCCAGCTCCATTAGGGTAGATGCCCGAGAGGCCAAAGGGAGCAGACTGTAAATCTGCCGTCAGTGACTTCGATGGTTCGAATCCATCTCTGCCCACCAAAAAAAGATGTTGTCATTCAACATCTTTTTTGTTTTCAAACTGTTTTTACTTATGAGTTTCAATAGCCAGTAACGGGATGAGGGGTATTCCCAAAAACATTAGGAACTAATCTTACATTTACTATAATTTCTGTTGACCCAAACAAAGAAGGGCGAGCAATACGAATTGAGATAGTCGAATCCATGGTTTTTTGTTTTAATACTGTATCTAAGTCCTTTATAGAATTAATATCAGTGCTACCAATTGATACAATTCTATCTCCTGCAGTATTTGAGCCAGCTACAATTGTTTGACTATTTGGTTGAGCATTAAACCATGCAATACTTCCGTATGAGCCTATAGATTGTATATATACACCAGTTGAATTGCCACCAACAGTTACGCCAAGTTTTACATCAGTAAGTGTTCCATCAATGCTTCCATAGACATAATCTCCACCTGCATTTTTAATAATTTGAGTAGCTACTGTTATTGCGTCTAATGATGCTTCATGATTATCTGTAACTTTAATTGCATATCCTATTGAATCAATATTGCTTCCCACATTTTTTGCAACTACAATACCAACCAATCTCCCGAGACCATCAAAAAGTGGTCCTCCTGAATTTCCAGGGTTAACTGAAGCATCAGTTTGTATTACTTCTTTTTTGGTTGCATCTAGTGTAATTGTTCTTTCGCTACTAATTATGCCCTTAGTTACGCTAAAATCTAAACCTATTGGCGTTCCAATCGCAACAACGACTTCACCTCTTTTATATTTAACATCTTTCTTTCTTAATTCAGGTATATCACCTGACTCGAAATCTTCTGGCTTGGGAATAGCTAATACCGCAATATCATGTGATTCACTCCCCCCAACTAAAATTGCCTCTTTTTTTGTTCCATTTTCAAATAAGACTGTCGCTCCATGTGGATTGCTTTCTAAAACATGTGCACAAGTCATAATAAATAAAATATTTTCTAAAGTTTCAGTTCCTTTTAATTTTTTTGTTCCTTCAGCAAATACAACACCTGAACCTTGGGAATCATATTTTCCATCTTTCTCATTAATTGTTATTTTTACCACTGATTTCATAACTTTATCAACTAAAGTTACTGTGCTTAAACTTACATCTTCGGTTGCAATTCTACCATCACTCGAATATTTAATAGGTGTTGTAATTTCATACTCATAATTGAGAACTTCTTCCGGCGGCGTAAAACTATCAGTTTCAATCCCGCCGTTAGCTTGATTGTTAGGTGAATTGTTTGGTTGTGTGTTTTTTTCAGAATCAGTTAAAAATAAACTTACACAACCTGTCATAGAAAAAACAGTTATAACAATAATTAGTAATATTACGAAAATTTTTTTAGATTTTTTTAACATGTTTTATTTCTCCAGTTTGGTTTATATATAGTGTAATATTTATAATTATACTATATAAAATTACAAAAGCATAAGAACATTACACACTTTTCATTAAATTGTTAGAATAAATATGCTATATTATTAAGTAGGTAAAACGCACCGAGGTTAATTGTTTAATGAAAGCTACTTATATATCTAGTCCTACAAATTTATTATATTATTCATCTCTAAAAAATAGCGATGCTAGAATATTATTATGTGGAAACGCAAAATACTATATCACTGATTCAAGGTTCATATTAACAGCACAAAAAGAACTTAGTAATTATTATACCGTCGTGCTTAGCGACAAATTGCCTCTAGTTAAAAAATCCATAGAAATTATTAATCAATTAAATGTTAACATTTTAGCTGTCGAAGGTGAAGCGTTGAGTATGCTCGAATATTTAATGTTAGAACAATCTCTAAAAAACATAACAATTGTTGATGATTCGGAAAAAATTAATGAAAAAAGGGTTCAAAAAAGAAAAAATGAAATTATTAATATTGAAAAGGCACAAGAAATAACTGATTGTATATATCTTGAAGTCATTCAAACACTTTTTGAAGGTATTACCGAAAAAGAATTAGCAATATTAATTAATAAAAAAATATTTGAAAATAATTGCACTCCAGCCTTTGATACCATAGTAGCTTTTGGAGAAAATTCAGCTTGTCCACATGCAATCCCTTCAAACAAAAAATTACAAGCTGGAGATGCTGTTATAATTGACTTTGGTGTAAAATATAATAATTATTGTTCTGATATGACTAGGTCTTTTTCATATAAATTTGCCACAACTGAGTATGAAAAAATATATAATAATGTTTTAAATGCTCAAAGTGCAGCTATTAAAAACATTCGACCAGGAGTAGAAGCTAAAGAACTCGATTGTATTGCAAGAAATTCACTTGGAATATATCAAAAATATTTTATCCATTCATTAGGCCATGGAGTAGGTCTTGATATCCACGAAAAGCCAAGACTTTCTACAAAATCAAATGATATATTGAAAAAAAATAGCATTATAACAATAGAACCAGGAGTATATATAGAAAATAAATTTGGAATTAGATTAGAAGATTTGATTGTCGTTCAACAACAAGGTATTCGTAACTTGACAAACGCACATAAAAATATGATAATTAGATAAGTTAAACAGGTAAAAGGAGATAAGTATGGCATATATTACCGCAGGAGATTTTAGAAAAGGTATCACTTTTGAATTAGACAATGGAACTGTTCAAGTAATTGTAGATTTTCAACATGTAAAGCCAGGGAAAGGTGCTGCTTTTGTAAGAGCAAAAATTAGAAATGTCATGACAGGCGGAGTCATTGAAAGAACCTTTAATCCTAGTGATAAATTTGAATTAGCTAGAATTGATCGAAAAAAAATGACTTATAGTTATGCTGATGGTGAACTTTATTACTTTATGGATGATGAAACTTATGAAATTATACCATTAGGGCAAGAGCTAGTAAGTAATGCTCTAAATTTTATCAAAGAAAACAGCACCGTTGAAGTTTCTTTTTATAAAGGTGCAGCATTTAACGTTGAACCAGAAAATTTTGTTGATTTAAAAATAATTGAATGTGAGCCTGGAATTGCAGGAGCAACTGCTCAACCAGGCACTAAATCTGCTAAACTAGAAACCGGCTTTTCTATTCAAGTACCATTATTTATAAATGAAGGTGAAATGATTAGAGTTGATACAAGAACTGGGGAATATATGTCAAGAGCATAAAATGTCTGAATTAAAACAACAAGTTAAAAATAGATATGCATCTTTTATAGCTTCAATATGCAATAATGCAATTGAAAAAACTATTGGTATTACAAAAGAGGCTAATTTAGTTAAGTCACGATTTGGCTTGAAACTATTGAAGGATAAAAATGTTCATGTCTACTTTGATAACAACTCTGTAATTATAGATATGTATGTTAATGTAGATTTTGGCACATCTATTCCAGAGGCAATATGCTATTTGCAAGAATTAATAAAAAGTGACGTTGAAAATGAGACAAGTTTTTCTGTAAAACAAATAAACATAAATGTCACTAACATAAACTTATGAATTATAAACTAAGAAAAAAATCTAGAGAAGCTGCATATAAACTCATTTATGAAGCTTTGTTTTCAAAATTTACACCTAATGAAATTAGTTTAAAAAATATAGTAATTGAAGAAAAATTAGAAGATGATGAAGATTATATTAAAATAGTGTACTTTGGTGTAATCGAAAAGCATGAAGAATTAATAGACTTAATTTCTAAATTTGCAATTGGATTCAAAATAGATAGAATATATAAAACCGATCTAGCTGCCTTACTTCTTTCAATTTATGAAATGAAATATATTGAAACTATTCCACTTAATGTATCCATTGCAGAAGCAATTGAATTAGTTAAAAAATACTCCACAGACAAAAGTAGTGGATATGTTAATGGAATTTTAAGCTCCGTATTTAAGGAATTAAATAATTGTGAATGAAAATAGACAATATATTACCATAACAGAACTAAATAGCCGTTTATCCTCATTGATATCACAAGATAAAATTTTAAACGATATTCCAGTTGTAGGTGAGATTTCTGATATAAAAATTGTCCGTGGACACATGTATAGTACTATCAAAGATGAAAACTCATCGATTCCTTTTATTGTTTTCAATATAAAAACTTATCAATATATACCAAATGAAGGTGATAAGATATTAACTATAGGGTCACCAAATTTGTATGAAAAAACAGGAAAAATTTCCTTTATCGCTCAATATGTTGAACCTTTTGGTATAGGGAAATTATATATTGAATTTGAACAGTTAAAGAAAAAACTTTCTAAAAATGGTTATTTTAAAGAAATTTATAAAAAACCTCTACCTAAATATCCAATTCAAATTTGTGTAGTCACTAGTAAGCAAGGGGCCGTTATAAACGATATTGTTACAACAATAAGAAGAAAAAATCACTTAATTAATATCGACTTGATTGATGTTGCTGTTCAAGGTGAAAATGCGGTAAAAGAAATTGTTAATGGTTTAAAATTAGCAGATGAGCAAGGCTATGATGTCATTATTTTAGCTCGTGGGGGTGGTTCGTTTGAAGATTTAATGCCTTTTAATGCTGAAATAGTTGCTGAAACTATTTTTAACATGAAAACGTGTTTAGTTTCTGCCATTGGGCATGAAACGGATTTTACAATTGCAGACTTTGTAGCTGACAAGCGGGCTTCTACTCCAACCGCAGCAGCTGAAATAATTGCTTTTAGCGTTTTAGATTTAATAACTGAAATTAATGACATTTTATCTAATATAGAAACAAAAATTAATTTAAAAATTCTTAAAGCTCAACAAAAAATATTCTCAAGAGGAAAAGATATTCAATATCATGCTGACAAAAAAATCAATAATTGTTTTAACTTAGTAAATAACTATATAGGAAAAATTAATATTTTAAACCCTAACAACATTTTACAAAAAGGTTACTTTAAAATAAAAAAAGGACAACAAGAAGTATTTAGTGTTAAAGACTTTTCTGTTGGAGACGAATTAAAAATTACAGGATATGACAGCGAAATTACAGCTGAAGTAATACAGGTAAAAAAAAGAAAATAAAATTTGGAGGCTTTCAAAATGAATTTCGAAACAAATTTAAAAAAGCTTGAAAATTTACTTAATAAACTTGAAAATGAACAAACTAGCATTGATGAAAGTTTAAAAATTTATGAAGAAGCTATAGCATTATCAAAAAAATGCATAGAAAGCATTAATAAAAGTAAAGGTAAACTTGAAATTTTAACTCAAGAATTAAATAAAATCGATTTTGAAATCAATTAACATCTCTCACATCTTTAATATATAGAAATCTTGTTTTATGATATAATAATGTTGTAAAGAGTGCTACTGTATTCTAGTCAGATAAGGTACAGCTGAAGGCGGGGTTAAAATACCGTCAAAGAGCATATCGATGAAGTTCCTTGTGTTTGCTTGAGTTGCCCAAACTTGGGCTGATGCTGGGAGTTAAGGATATTGGACGTCAAATAATGGCATATTTGAGCCGATCCAATTTCCGTGGAGACCTATATTGGTGGGGAAACCTGCTGAGTAGGATTAAACCTGTTTATGCGGTGATATTAGCTGTGTACAGTGTAGCTTGCCTTGAGTGACATAATGAGGATTAGGGTTACAAGAATAACATGCCCGCGAACTTGATTTTTCTAGTGCCTATGAAACTTATTGTTGCAAAAGAGGATAGGTTGTATTAAATCTGTCAAAGAAATTTTCTAGACAGTATTTAGATTAAGGATTATAGTGTGTACTAAGTGGCGATTCGGTTATACTTTGAGAAATCAAGTTTTGTAGAACTTTAAAGGAAACTGCTTGTTTGGTGACATCAAGTGTTCTGCAGGGAAATCCTACCGAACCTAAGTAGCAAGGTTTACTTAATCTATAGCACTCTTTTATATACGAGATTAAATAATGAAAAATCACAAACTGGAAAATAATTCTGATGACATTAATATATTAGATTCTAAAAATATTGATAACAATATCAATAATCTTAAAAATATTGAAGTTGATTTATCAAAACAAAAAAATAAAAAAATAAAAAACTCAAAACACAAAGCTACAAAATGGGTTTTAACTGTAATAATACTGACATTCTTTTTAGCTTTTTTATTTTCATTTGTTGCTGAAATTACAACATCAAAAGCAGGTTTGATTGTTTCGTTTGTATTGCTGATAATTTTGATATTAATTAACTATATTTCAGACGCCATAGGAGTTGCAGCCACCGCCAGCGAGGAACAGCCATTTCATGCTATGGCTAGCAAAAAAGAAAAAGGTGCAAAAATAGCCATATTGTTAATTAAAAATGCAGATAAAGTTTCATCAATTTGTTGCGATGTCATTGGTGATATATGCGGAATCATTAGTGGTGCATGCTCAATTTCTATTATATTAATGTTAGCAAAAAAAATTAATAATGCTCAAATAACATTTTGGCTAACAATTGCTTTTTCTGCTTTAGTCAGCGCAGTTACTGTTGGTGGAAAAGCGCTTGTTAAAATTTTTGCTATAAAAAGATCTAAAAATATAATTTTAAAAACTGCCAAATTTCTATCTATTTTTAACAAAAAAGAGAACAAATAAAATTTAGCATTGTTTTAAATTAATTCATTTTAGGTTATAATTATTGAGGAGACAAAAGCGTGAATTTTGGTGTTTATACGAATTTAACAAAAGATTTAAAAGGATTACAAACTCAAAAAGTATGTAATTCTATTAATAATCTTCTTAAAAATGAAAATGATAATTTGTTTTTATCCAATGATTTAAAAAACTTAGGAATTAAAGCTCAATACTTGACCAATGAAGATTTATTTAAACTTTGCAATGTTGTTGTTTTACTTGGTGGCGACGGAACCATTCTTCGCGTGGCAGAACTTGCCTCAAAATATAAAACAAAAATTTTGGCATTAAATTTAGGCAGCCGAGGGTTTTTGACAGAAATTCCCCCAAATGATTTAGATCAAATTTTGAAAGATATTTTGTCTAAAAATTATTGTTTAGATGAAAGGTTTATGATTCAAGCAAAAATAAATAAAAAAGTTTACATTGGACTTAATGATGTTGTTGTTTCAAGAGGAGATGCAAGAGCAGGACGATTTTGTGTTTATATTAATGGTTTTTTAGTAGACAAATATTCTTCTGATGGCGTTATTATAAGCACCCCAACAGGTTCTACAGCATATAATTTATCTTCTGGAGGACCAATATTAGCTCCTGATGTGTCAGCTTTAGTCATCACGCCAATCGCTGCACATAGTCTCCATACTAGACCTTTAGTCACAAACTCAAATAATGTAATTAAAATTAACATAAACTCAGTATCAATGCAAGCTCAATTAAATGTTGATGGCATAGATGTATGTAAAATTAATCAAAATGAAGATGTAGAAATAACTAAATCAAAAAACAGTTTGTTATTTATAAGGACAGTAACATATAATTACTATGATAGGTTTTTAAATAAACTGTTAAATTGGATAATTATATGAAAGGAGGAAATACCTTTAGATATAAAAAGGTATAAAGTTTGAATGTCAAAAATAAAAAGACATAAAAGTATACTTACTCTAATTAATGAAAATATTATTGAAACTCAACAAGAATTAACGGATTTATTAATTAAATTGGGTTATAAAGTTACTCAAGCAACTATATCAAGAGATATAAAAGAGCTTGGATTGGTAAAAGAATCATATGATGGCAAAACATATTACATGCAACCGCTCGATCCAAGACTTGAAAAACTAGTTTCAATTTTTAAGCAATCCGTAACAAGTATAGATTACGCTAATAACATTATAGTTATAAAAACAATAGAAGGATCAGCAAATTCATCAGCAGCCTTAATAGACTATCTTGATAATTCACAAATATTAGGAACAGTTGCTGGTGATGATACTATTATTGTTGTAATCAAAACAGAAGCGGAAGTTGTTAAAGTTATAGATCTATTAAAAAAATATATGCATTCATAATATGATTTCTACACTTTTAGTAAAAAATATTGCTTTAATAAAAGAGGCTGAACTTGATTTTGGCAAAGGTCTTAATGTTATTTCTGGAGAAACTGGTTCAGGAAAATCTATATTGATTGATAGTTTAAATTTTGTTTTAGGAGACCGAGCAGATAAATCCTTAATTCGACATAATAGTGAAACTGCTATGGTTGAAGCTACTTTTATTGAAATTAAAAATCCCGAAATTCATAGTATACTTAATTCTTACGGCATAGAATTTGATGATGAAATTATTATTAATCGAACCATGTCTATTAACGGGAAAAATGAATGTAGAATTAATGGAAAGCTAGTTACTGTTGCACAAATTAGAAAGATAGTTTCTTTATTAATTGATGTGCATTTACAGCATCAAAATCAATCTTTATTAAACGAACAAAATCACATTTATATATTTGATGAATATATAGGGGATACCATTTTATACATTAAAAATGAATATCGTAATTTTTTAAATTTATATAATAATATAATTGAAGACATTGAATCATATGGAAATGAAAATGAAATAAAACTTGAAATTGATATTTTGTCTCATCAAATATCAGAAATCGAAAAAATAAAATTTGAAGAAGATGAAGAAGCTAATTTAGTTAAACAAAGAAACATTCTTCAAAATCAAGAACATATTGCCTTGCTATTAAGTAATACGATAAAGATTTTAGATTATGGAAATGAATTTGGATGCTTATCAAATTTAAATACGACACTTAAAAACTTAAAAAGTATAGAAAAATATACGGATTCTTATGCTCCTTTGACAGCTCGTATTGAAAGTTGCGCAATAGAGCTTGATGATATATTATCAGATATTAAAAATACTTCAAATAATCTTAATGATTTTGATTCAAATTCATTAGATGCTATTACAAAAAGATTAGAGCAAATTAGGCTAGTGAAAAAAAAGTACGGAGAAAATATAGAAATTATTCAAGCGTTTTATAAAAAATCCAAAGATAGGCTTGAAAAACTATTAAATGCAGAAAGTTATTTAAGCGATAAAAAAAATGAAAAAAAGAAAACGTATGATAAGTTATTAAAATTAGCAAATGAAATGCATCAATTAAGAAAACAGCGTTCAGAAAGTTTTTCTAATGAAATAACTGCACACTTAAAAGATTTAGATATGCCGAATGTTCAGTTTGAAGTTGATATTATTGCGAGCGATACTATAAATTTTTCAAATTTTAATATCAATGGCTATGATGATGTTGTATTTAAAATTAGTCCAAACCTTGGAGAGCCTTTAAAAAACTTATCCAAAATTGCTAGCGGTGGTGAAATGAGTAGACTTATGGTAGGGCTTAAAAATATAACTGCAGATTTTGAGCATATTGGAACATTAGTTTTTGATGAAATAGACACAGGTATCAGTGGGTATGTAGGAAAAACCGTAGCAAAAAAACTATATAATATTGCTTTAAACCATCAAGTTATATCCGTAACACATTTACCACAAATTGTGGCAATGGCGGATATCCATTTTTTAATTTCCAAATTTACAAAAGATAATTCAACTTTTACTAAAATAACAAAATTAGATGAAGAAAATTCGTTAAAAGAAATAATGAGACTAACAGGAAGTGATATAAAAAGCATTGCTGGACTAAATAACGCTAAGGAGCTAAAAATATGGGCTAACAGCTATAAAATAGCGAAAAATAACCAGTGTATTGCAAAAAGCTAGTTATTTTGGAATAATTTTAAGTATTTTTATGCAAATTTTCCATATCACATAAAAATTTAACTTTATAAAAGACACTCTAATACACAAAATAAATTTTTTAGGTAATTATTAATTGAAGACTTTCGGTGTATTAATGTATAATATTTTATACGCACACTAAAATAACATTTTATAGTTATATATTATTTTGTGTAATTATTTATGGAGAAGTCTATGAAAGAGAAAATCAAATCCTTAGTTAAAAATTCACTTGAACAAATTAGTGATTGCAATTCCTTGAAAGAGTTAGAATTAATTAAAATAGAAATTTTATCTAAAAATGGCTCGTTTGCTAATTTAATGAAAGACTTAAAAAATATTCCCAATGAACAAAAGCCATTTTATGGAAAAATAATTAACGAAGCTAAATCAGAAGTTTTAAATGTGTTTTCTACAAAAAGCTCTATTCTCAATGAACAAGAACAAAATGCAAAAGAAAAAAAAGAAGCATTAGATGTTACTTTATCAAAAAAATATAACATTGGGGCATTTAATCCTATCAATATTGTTAAACAAGACATTTCTAACATTTTTATCGGAATGGGTTTTAGTTTAGCTGATGGGCCTGAAATTGAACTAAAAAAATATAATTTTGATTTGTTAAATATTCCAGAAGACCATCCTGCAAGAGACTTTACTGATACATTTTATATTACTGAAAACTTACTATTAAGGACTCAAACTTCAGGGGTCCAAGTTAGAGTACTCGAAAAAGAAAAACCACCTATAAAAATTATTTGTCCAGGAAAAGTGTATCGTCCAGATGATGATGCAACTCACAGCCCAATGTTTCATCAAATAGAAGGGCTATATATAGATGAAAATGTCACTTTAAAAGATTTAAAGAAAACACTTGAGGAATTTGCTAAATTATTTTTTGATAAACACACGACTGTTAGATTTAGGCCGTCATTTTTTCCATTTACTGAACCTAGTGTTGAGGTCGACTTAAGCTGTAGCATGTGTCATGGAAAAGGTTGTAATTTATGCAAAAACACTGGCTGGCTGGAACTTTTAGGTGCTGGAGTAGTCAATCCAGTTGTTTTAGAAAAATCCGGATTAGACAGCAAAAAATATTCTGGCTTTGCCTTTGGAATAGGAGTAGAAAGAGCCGCTATGATAAAATATGGAATTCCAGATATGCGACTTATGTTTGACAATGACGTTAGATTCATAAAACAATTTAAATTTTAAGGGGAAAATTATGTTAATACCGATTAAATGGCTTAAAGAATATATCAATTTTGAATTAGATATCAATGAAATTGCTCAAAAGCTTATTAACTCTGGCTTTGAGGTTGAACAAATTATCGATCAAAGAAAACAATATACAAACATAGTGACAAGTAAAATTGTTGAAATTAACGATCATCCGCATGCTTCTAACCTTAAAGTTTGTCAAGCTGAAATTAATAATGGGGTTTTAAAACAAGTAATTACAAACTCAAAAACTTTAAATGTTGGTGATTTTGTATTTTTGGCCCTGGAAGATGCAACTCTTTTTAGTGGATTAACCATAAAAAACACAGAAATACGTGGAGTTTTATCTCAAGGGATGTTTTGTGGAATTACTGATTTAAATTTAACTCAAGACGATTTTGATTATCATATTGATGATAAAGAAGTTTTAAAACTTAATGGAAACAATATAAACCCTGGGGTTAGTTTTTGCGATTTTTGGGAATTAAATGACTTGATTCTTGATATTTCAATAACATCAAATAGACCCGATGCAAACAGCATATTAGGAATTGCTAGAGAGCTTTCTTGTATCTTATCCAAACCATTGAAAAAAATTAATTGTTTACAAATAGAAAAATCACCTAGTTTGGAAAACAAATTAAAAATTGATAATATGGAACACAATAAATGTTTTGCTTATTTCACTGCTCTTATTGAAGATGTTAAAATTTTACCAACACCAAGAGCGATCAAAAATAAATTAAAAGCTGTTGGGATACGCTCTATAAATAATTTTGTGGATTTAACCAATTATATTCTAGTGTCTATCGGACAGCCAATGCATGCTTTTGATTATGACAAAATTGAAGGAAAGCAAATTATAGTTCGAAATGCTATCAAGAATGAAAAACTTAAAGCATTAGATGGAAAAGAGTATTTACTCTCTGAAGAAGATTTAATTATTGCTAATAAAAATAAGGCTATGGCAATAGCAGGGGTTATTGGTGGACTAGATAGCTCCATAACCAAACACACGAAAACAATAGCATTAGAAAGTGCTGTATTCAGCAAAGAAACCGTGAGAAAAACCTCTAAACATCTTGGTATTCGTACAGATAGTTCTGCGAATTTTGAAAAAGGTGTTAACTTTACAACCCAGCTTCTCGCTTTGGAAATGTTTTTATTTTTTGTAGAAAAATACAAATGGGGGAAGGTAAAAAGAATTTATGACGGATTTATACTTAATTATCAAGAAAATCCACAAATAACTTTTACAGCTCTTGATATTGAAAAAGTTTTAGGTATTTATGTAGAGCAACATATAATTGAAAAAATTCTTAAAGGCTTAAATTTTGAAATAACATTATCCAAAGACGGAATTTTCCAAGTTACAGCTCCACAATATAGAACCGATATTTCTTCCATCAATGATGTTGCTGAAGAAATTATAAGAATATACGGCTATGATAAACTTGAATCAGATGAGCACACTAGTTTCACATTAACAGTAGGCACTATAAATACAAAGGAAACGTGTTTAAATAATATTAGAAATTTAGCTATATATAATGGATTATATGAAATAATGACATATTCGTTCATAGGAGAAAGTGACTTTGATAAAATTAATTTATTAAAAGAAGATGAATTAAGAAATGCTATTACCTTGTCTAACCCATTAGGATTGGATATGTCTATAATGAGAACAACTTTAATACCAAGTATGCTCAATGTAATGGAAAAAAATTTTAGTAGAAGTAATAAGTCGGCAACATTTTTTGAAATCAGTAAAACATACAAATGGGAAAACGCAAAAAAACTCAATATAAATGAACACTTAATGCTTTGTTTAGGCTCCTATGATAATGGAGATTTTTATTCATTTAAGGCTATTGTGGAAGCTATTTTTGATAAACTATCAATTAATGTTAGATTTAAATCTTCAAACTATAATTTTTTACACCCATATGTAACTGCGGATATATTTATTCAACGCGAAAACAAAGAAGAAATAAAGGTAGGCTTTATTGGACAAATAAATAATAAGCTAACTAAGAATTATAATATATCTTCCAATTCTTTTTTGGCTGAAATTAATTTAGATTTAGTTTTTGAAGAATACAAAGGCTATAAAGGATATTCAATGATTTCCAAGTATCAGCCTGTAGAAAGAGATTTTGCTATTGTTTGTGAGAACAATATAGAAGCTCAAACAATTATTGATATTATCAGTGATGCTGCAAGGCCATATATCAAATCAGTTAATATTTTTGATGTTTATCAAGGTGAACAGATTGAAAAAAACAAAAAAAGTATTGCTTTGAGAGTAGTTTTGCAAAGCGATACGAAATCTTTAAACGAAAATGACATTAATACAATATCTGAAAAAATAATAAAAAGCTTATATGAAAAAATTCATGCTACTTTGAGATAACTAATATTATAATAGGGAGTTTGAGGTGAAACAATTAGAAAAAATTTATAATTTATTAGAATTTAATAAAATCCTTAAAAATATTGCTAAGTTTGCCTCAACATCATCTGCAAAAGAATTATTACTTCAAACAAAGCCATATGAAAATATTACAAAATTAAATAATGAACTGGATTTAGTTGAGCAAACTGTAATTGTTGAAACAACCGGAAAATGTCATGTAAGTTTTTCTTTTGAAGATATTAGATTAATTCTACAAAAAGCAAAGCTTTCTTCTTTATTATCAATATCAGACATCATAAAAATAGCCAAAATGATTAAAGCTGCCTCGATAACAAAAAATAACTTAGTTATTTTGTGTGACGATTCAACTCCCGACTTAAAAAATCTTGTTTCTAGTATATCTAATCAAAAAAAACTTCTCAATGAAATTGAGAGATGTATAATTTCCGAAACCGAAATAAATGATAACGCTTCAGTAAATCTTGCTAAAATTCGCAAAGAAATAAGAAATAAAAGCGATCAAATCAAAAAGCAAATCAATAAATTTTCAACCTCCCCAATTTATGCTGCTTGTTTACAAGATAATATTGTTACAATACGCAATGATAGATATGTTTTGCCAGTGAAAGCAGAATATAGAAGTTTTATTCCTGGATTAATACATGATAGAAGCGCTTCGGGGCAAACTCTATACATTGAGCCTATGTCTATCGTTGAATTAAATAATGATTTAAAAGCACTTCAGCTTGATGAGGAGTCCGAGATACAAAAAATATTGTATGCTCTCACTTTAGAAATATCAATAAATGCAGATCAAATAGGATGTGATTATGACAAAATGATAAAATTAGATATGCTTTTTGCAAAAGTATATTATGCTAAGCACCATAAAGCAATACGCCCAATTATAAATAATAAAGGCATCATAGACATAAGCAAAGGAAGACATCCATTAATTGATTTAAACAAAGTTGTTCCAACTACAATATCAATAGGGAAAACTTTTAACATTTTAATTATTACAGGACCTAATACTGGCGGTAAGACTGTCACATTAAAACTTGTAGGACTGTTTGTTTTAATGGCTATGGCTGGGATATATGTTCATGCGGAATCAGCAAATATTTCCATATTTAGTTCTGTATACTGTGATATAGGCGACGAGCAAAGTATTGAACAAAATCTTTCAACTTTTTCATCTCACATATCAAATATTAAATATATTGTTGATAACGTTGATGAAAAATCCTTAGTATTATTAGATGAATTGGGAGCAGGAACTGATCCAAAAGAAGGCTCTGCTCTTGCTTTATCCATAGTAGACTATCTTGAAAAAGTTAAAGTAAAAGCATTAATAACTACACATTATAATGAATTAAAAGAATATGCATTAGTAAAATCAAATTTTCAAAATGCATCAATGGAATTTGACCATAACACTTATGAGCCCACATTTAATTTGTTAGTAGGTTCCCCGGGATTTTCAAATGCTTTATTTATAGCCTCTAAACTCGGACTAAAACAAGAAATAATTGATAATGCTACAAAAAAAATGAATAAAATTGATATTAAAACGGAAGATTTGCTTAAATCAATTGAAAAAATGCGAACTGACTTAAACTCGAAGCAACAAAAATTAGATTTGATTTTAAATACCAATGCAGAAAAGCAAAAAGAAATAGAAAAAGAGCTCGAAAACATTAAAAGAATTAAAGAAAACTTGCAAAATAAAGCTGAAAACTTTAAAGCTAAATATATAAAAAATAAACTTGTTGAAATAGATAAAATTGTTGATGACATTAAACAACTTGCAGAAAATCCAACAACAAAAAATTTATTTAAAGCGAGAGATTTAAAAAGCAAGCTAAAAAAAATAAACGATAATCAAATTGATTCAAACCTAGATACTGAAACTCCACAATTAAATAATAGCCTTAAAAGTTTTAATATCAATGATAGCGTGTTTGTTAAATCTTTAAATCAAGAAGGAATTATCATTGAAATATTGAAAAAAAATAAATTTCAAATTAAATTGGGAAATTTTGCTGGAATTTTTGACGTATCTGATTTAATCCCCCTAGCTAACAAAAAGACTGATTTTGATGAAAACATTAAAGTTGGCTCTATTTTTAGCCATAATTTATCTAGTAGGGCGATACCAATGGAATTAAATTTAATAGGACTTACGGGACTTGAAGCAGAAATGATTCTAACACAATATATTTCTGATGCATATGCCTCTAAATATCAACAAGTGAAGATTGTACATGGATATGGAACTGGCAAACTTAAAGCTGTTGTTGAAAAAGCACTATCAAATAGCTCAATAGTTAAATCCTATAGAGAAGGTAGATTCGGAGAGGGAGGCTCCGGGGTAACTATGGTCAATTTTTATTAAAACAATTAAAATTAATATGGGAAATAATTCAAAAGAAAATTTAATATATTTAGATAATGCTGCAACTACATGTAGTTTAAGTGGCTGTATGGATATAATTCAAAAATATACTTTCTCAAGTTTTTACAATCCATCTGCGACATATAGTAAAGCAATTGAAGTAAAAAAAGATTTGGAAAAAGCTAGAAAAAACATTCTAAATAAACTAAATGGAAGCGAAGGGAAATTAGTTTTTACTTCATCAGGCTCAGAAGCAAATAATATAGCTTTAAGTTGTTTGTCTATACCAAAAGGTTCTAAAATTATTGTTGGCAATGCTGAACATTCATCAGTTTTTAATGTAACCACATTGCTAAAGTCGTTAGGCTATAATATTTGCTTTGCTCCTGTAAACTTAAATGGCCAAATTTGTTTGGAAAAATTTAAACAAATTTTAACTCCCGATACTAAATTGGTTTCAATAATGCATGTCAACAATGAAACAGGGGCAGTTAATGATATAAAATTACTTAACTCTTTATCTAAGTGTGCTAATAAAAATATCATATTTCATGCTGATGGAGTGCAAGCTGTCGGTAAAATTCCAGTTGACATGAAAGAATTGGATGTTGATCTATATTCAATTAGTGCACATAAATTTGGAGGCATTAAAGGTGCTGCTGCATTATATGCTAAATCGCAAATAAACATAAAACCTTTTATATATGGCGGCGGTCAGGAACTAAACATACGATCTTCTACCGAAAATATTACTGCAATATTATGTATGGAACTAGCATTAATTCACAAATTGAAAAAACTTGAAGATAATATTCAAAAAACGAAATCCTTTCAACAAAAACTTAATCACTATTTTTCAAAATTGGATAACATCAAAATTCTTACTAAAATTGAAAATAGTAACTATCATATTTTTTCATTTGCTATGAAAAAAGTAAAGTCAGAAATTATGCAGCACATTTTAGAAGAAAATAAAATATTTGTAGGCACCGGAAGTGCTTGCAATTCATCAAAACATAATTTAAGAATTTCAAATGCTCTTAAATTGGGTAACGAATATAAACATGGAATAATTAGATTAAGCTTTTCTGAAGAAACTAATGAAGAGCAAATACAAAAATTCTTAAACATATTTTCTCTAGAATACAATAAAATATATAATCAATTAAATTCAGGAGTATAAAATGAAATATAATGTTAATTGTATAATTATTAGACCCGGTGAATTGTTTTTAAAAGGTAAAAATAAATTTCTATTTGAAAATTGTTTATTTAACAACATTAAAGATGCTCTCAAAGAATATGAGGCTACTATCTTAAAATCGCAAAATAGATTTTATGTTGAAAAATTTAATCTATCTAATTTGAATGATATTCTCAATATTTTAAAAAAAATTTTTGGTATTTCAACCATAAGTCAAGCATATAAAGTTTCAATAGATGTAGATTCAATAAAAAATGTTGTTATGAATGTTATACCAAAAGAAGGAACTTTTCGAGTTACGACTAAAAGAGCATATAAAAAATTTCCAATGACTTCTATGGAGTTTTCTGCATATTTAGGTGCTGAAATATTAAAAAAATTCAATCAATTATCTGTTAATTTATTTGATTATGACTTTAATCTTAATATTGATATTAGAGAAAATAATTTTGCTTATATATTCTTTGAAACAATAAAAGGAGCTGGCGGACTTCCAGTTGGAACTTCTGGCAAAGCAAGCTTGCTACTCTCTGGAGGCATTGATAGTCCTGTCGCTGGTTTTATGATTGCTAAAAGAGGTGTACAATTAATAGCTATTCATTTTTATTCTTTCCCATATACAAGTGAACTGGCATTATTAAAGGTAAAAGACTTGGTAAAGAAGCTTTCAGAATATGCAAAAAAAATTGATTTATTCATTGTACCATTTACAAAGATTCAAGAAAATATTTATAAAAAATGCCCTGATTCATATATGATAACCATTATGAGACGTTTCATGATGAGAATTGCAGAAAAAATATCTAAAAATAACAACTCTGAAGCTATTGTTACTGGCGAAAGCTTAGGACAAGTAGCATCACAAACTATACCAAGTATTATTTGCACTGATAATGCCACCATATTACCTGTTCTAAGGCCTCTAATTGCATTTGATAAAACAGAAATAATAGATATTGCAAACGACATAAACACATACGATATTAGTATCAGACCTTTTCAGGATTGTTGTACGGTATTTGTTCCTCAAAAACCTGCTATTAAACCTAAACTTGATATGGTAAAAAAATTTGAAAATGAGCTCGATATAGAAGCTTTAGTTAATGATGCCGTTGCTATGACAACAATTGAAAGTTTTTAAAATTATGAATAAAATTTTATTGCAAAATAAATTTAGATACTTTATTCAGACATTTGGATGTCAAATGAATGTACACGAATCTGAAAAAATCGCAGGTTTATTAAGCTCCAATGGTTATACTAAAGTTAGTAATATGCAAATGGCTGACATTATTGTATTTAACACATGCTGTATAAGAGATACGGCTGAGAAAAAAATTTTATCTAAAATAGGAGAATTAAAAGCCTTAAAGAGAAAAAATAAAAATCTTATCATTGCAATTGTGGGCTGTATGACACAGCAAGAAGGTAAAGCTACAAGCATTTTAAATACATATAATTATATAGATATAATACTTGGAAGCAATAATCACCTTGATCTAGTAAAACATATTAATGAACTTTCAAAAAAGAAAAAAATTGTTCAAATTGAATCTTTAGACAATAATAATATAATTGAAGATTTCCCAATATATAGAGAGTCTAAGTATAAAGCCTTTGTAAACATAACATACGGCTGTAATAATTTTTGTACTTACTGTATAGTGCCATATGTTCGTGGACCCGAAATAAGCAGAAATCCACAAAAGATCATTGAAGAAATCACTGGTCTTTTAAGTAATGGAATTAAGGAAATTACATTATTAGGACAAAATGTTAACAGTTATAAGTTTGAAGATATTGACTTCAATAAACTCTTAATTATGATAGATAATATTAACGTTGTTAAAGAGTTTTGGATAAGATTTATGACTTCACATCCAAAAGATTTAGATGAAAATATTATAACTACAATAGCCAATAGCAAGCACATTTGCAATAATATACACTTGCCTTTGCAATCTGGTTCAAATAAAATATTAAATTTAATGAATCGTAAATATAATAGGGAACAGTACCTAAACATAATTAAAATCATTAGGGACAAAATTCCCCACTGTGGAATAACTACAGATATAATGGTTGGATTTCCATATGAAACCGAAGAAGATTTTTTAGATACCTTGGACATAATTGAAAAAGCTCAATTTATGAATGCCTTTACTTTCATTTATTCACAAAGAAAAGGAACTCCTGCAAGTGAAATGCCACAAATTGCCCCTGAAATAAAAAAAGAACGTATAATGAAATTAATTAAAAAACAAAATATAATAGCCAAAAATATATCAAATGAGTATGTAAATAATACATATACCGCATTTGTTGAATCTTATGATCATAAAAACAAAATTCTCATTGCAAGACTTCAAGATGGGAAACAAGTCAACATCAAAAATAATGATATATCCTTACTTGGATGCTTTGTTAAAATTAAGATTAAAAATGCAGGAATTTCTGCATTATTAGGAGAAGTAATATGATAAATTATGAAAAATTATCTCCAATGATGAAACATTATTTTGAAATCAAAAAACAATACCCAGATTGTATAATTTTATATAGGCTTGGTGATTTTTATGAAATGTTTTTTGATGATGCAATAGAAGCAAGCAAAATTTTAGAGATTGCACTTACTGGTAGAGATTGTGGTTTAGATGATAGAGCACCTATGTGCGGAGTTCCTTTTCATGCAATAGATTCTTACATAGGAAAACTTATAAAGGCGGGGAAAAAAGTTGCTATATGCGAACAGTTATCTGATCCGAAAAATTCAAAAGGCATTGTAGAAAGAGATGTTGTACGTGTTATAACACCCGGTACTGTAATAGAAGCTGAAATGTTAGATGAAGGAAATAACAACTATCTTTTATCGGTTTCTAACTCAAATGGCGAATTTGGATTAAGTTGGATTGATTTATCAACGGGGGAATTAAAGGCTACTAAACTTGAAACTTTTGAAATTGAGTTATTAAAAGAATTAATACTCTTTATAAATCCAAGTGAAATAATTGGAAATGCAGATAGTGCTAATATCATTAATAATTTTAATATATCAAATATGGAAATACTTCCCAAAGCACAAAAATACTACGAATATTCTTATGATATTGAAAATGCAAAAAAATCTATACTGTTATTTTTTAATGCCAAATCCATAAAAGCATTAGACTTAGAATCTGAGGAAACTATTATTTCTTCTTTAGGCGCTTTACTTGAATATTTAACTAACACTCAAAAAACAAGTCTAAAACATGTACAAACTCCTACTGTATTAAGAAAAATGAATAAAATGTTTTTGGATTTTAATACTGTAAGAAACTTAGAGTTGTTAGAAAGTTTTACAGAGCGAACAAAAAGAGGAAGTTTATTAGGTTTACTAGATAAAACAAAAACGAGTATGGGAGCAAGGGCTATTAGAAAAGCCATACAAGAACCCTTTACCAAATCTTCAGCTATCAACAATAGACTAGACTCAATTGAGGAACATATACGTCATAAAGATAATATAAACTTAATAACAAGCGAACTTTCAAAAATTAGTGACATTGAAAGACTTTGTACAAAAATAGCATATAACTCAATAAATCCTAGAGAATGTAGATCTTTATTACAATCCTTGTTTTCTATATCTAATGTAAAAGAATACATGTCAGTATACACATCATCTAAAAATAATATTAGTATTTATAGAAGATTACAACCCTTAAAATCACTAGCTAAAATGCTAGAAACTGCTTTAGTTGAATCCCCGCCACTAATAGCTAGAGATGGGGGGTTTATAAAAAAAGGATTCCATCCTGAACTAGATAAATACAAAAGCCTACAAAAAGATGCTAAAAAATGGTTAGCAGAATATGAAGCCAAAGAAAAAGAAAAAACTGGTCTAAAAACATTAAAAATTGGATACAATAGAGTTTTTGGGTATTATTTAGAAGTCTCAAAATCTTTTATGAATCAAGTTCCTACATATTATGATAGAAGACAAACTTTAAGTAACTCTGAACGATATATAACTACAGAGTTAAAAGAAATGGAACAAAATATATTAAATGCAGAGGAAAAGGCTCTTGCACTTGAACTGGAAATTTTTGATAACATAAAAAAAGTGTTAAACGACAATATTTCAATTCTACAAGAAAATGCAAGAGCAATCGCTGAAATTGATGTTATTTTAAGTTTAAGTGTGGTTGCAATAAACAACAACTATACTAAGCCTATAATTGATTCATCTATCAAAAATTTAACAATAAAAAATGGAAGACATCCCGTTATTGAAGATTTGAACAATATGTTAAATTTTGTGCCAAATGACACCGCGTTAAATGAAGACTGTAATACCATAATAATTACTGGCCCTAACATGGGTGGAAAATCTACTCTTATGCGCCAAGTAGCATTAATTGTCCTTTTGGCTCAAATGGGTTCTTATGTGCCTGCAGAATTTGTTGAAACATGCATATTTGATAGGATATTTACTAGAGTAGGTGCAAGTGACAATCTTTCATTTGGTCAATCAACGTTTATGGTAGAAATGTCAGAAGTTACAAATATAATTAACAATGCAACAAAAGACAGTTTGATTATCTTGGACGAAATAGGTAGAGGCACATCAACGCTTGATGGCTTATCTATTGCTTGGGCTGTTACAGAATATATTGCCACTACAATTAAAGCAAAAACACTAATTGCAACACACTATCATGAGTTATCTGAATTAGAAAATTTATTTGATAAAATTAAAAATTATCATATGCTCATATCTGAAAGTAAAGAGGGAATTTCTTTTCTATATAAAATTGCTAGAGGAAGTACGAGTAAAAGCTTTGGCGTTGAAGTAGCAAAAATGGCAGGTTTAAAACAAGAAATAATCGATAGGGCTAAAATTATTTTAAAAGCAATAGGTGAAGAACATAGCCAAGAGTTAGTAAATAAAATAACTTTAAATCCTCACAAAAAGTCAAAAGCAAATATACAAATTGGGTTTTTTGATATACCAAGTAAATATACTGAAGTAGAACAAAGATTGGAACACGCTGATTTAAATAATTGTACCCCAATACAAGCTTTAACCATTTTAAATGAAATAAAAAAGATTTTAATAGAAGAGGTTTAAAATGAAAATTAATATATTAAGTCCAAATATCTATAATTTAATTGCTGCTGGAGAAGTAGTGAATGACCCTTCATCAATCATTAAAGAATTAATTGAAAATTCAATAGATGCATCTGCAAATAATATATCAATTCATATAGAAGATGGCGGTATTAAATCAATCATTGTTGCTGATGATGGAATTGGCATTCCGCAAAGTGAACTTGAAAAAACAGTTCTCCCACATTCAACTAGTAAAATTTGCACAGTAAGTGACCTAACTTCAATATCAACTTTAGGGTTTAGAGGAGAAGCTCTTGCTTCAATATCAGCTGTTTCTGACTTTGAAATTAAAAGTAGGTATTACAATGAAGAATTTGCAAAATCATTAAAAATTAAAGGTGATAAAAAAACATTAAATATTTGTGGAGCTAATATCGGTACTACCATAACTGTAAAAAATTTATTTTTTAATACTCCAGCTCGATTCAAATTCTTAGGATCTCCCAAAAGTGAAGAAAGTAAAATAACTAGACTAGTTAAAAGATTAATTTTGGCCAATCCAGATATCGCATTTAAATATTATATTGATTCTTCTTTAACATTAGCAAGTGATGGTGATGGTTTAAATGGTGCATTAAAATCAATTTATACATCAAATGAACTAAAAGATTTATTCTATATTGAAAATCATATAAATAAAATCAAAATTTTTGGATATATCTCCAATACCAAACTAGTTAAATATAATAGAAATGATCAATTATTAGTCGTTAATGGTAGAGTTATTGAAAATACAGCAATGACTGCAACAATTCAAAATGCTTATGGAGATCGATTAATGAAACGCAACTTCCCAGTATATGTCTTAAACATAATTGTTCCATTTGAAGATGTCGATGTTAATGTACATCCAAATAAAAAAGAAGTTAGATTTGCAACATCTTCAAAAATATTAGGAAGCTTATATAATGCAATAAAACAAGCTTTGGAGGAATATGAACAACAAACTAGAGATAACCTATTTAAAGCAGATTTATCCATTAAAAATAATTCAAATAAGTCTCTTGCATTTGATGCAACTACAAAACCTGATGAAAACAACAAAATGTTTATTGAAAAAGAAAATGACAAACAACATATAGAAAAAAAGATTAGTAATCTAAGTTCAAACAATGACTTTTTAGATACAAAAGAAGAAATACTAATAGAAAATTATTCATTTTTTGACTTTTATTCAAAAAAAAGAGAAAAAATTGAAAAACATGAAAATAAGGAAACTAATAAATATAATGAATCAATCAATTCTTACAACTATAATGTTATAGGGCAAATATTTGGTACATATATCTTAATAGAATATAATAACGAATTATATTTTATTGATCAGCATGCCATACATGAAAGAATAATATTTGATGATTTAATGGCACAAATTAATGATATTACAAATATAATAGTCCAACCGTTATTGGTTCCTTTAACTTTAGATTTTGAAAATGATGAATATGAAATTTTATCTCAAAATTTAAAATATTTAAATGATATTGGATTTTCAGTTGAACTTTTTGGCATTAATACAATTAAATTTAATTCAATTCCCATAATTTTTAAAAATGTTAATATACACAAATTTATTACACTCATTGCACAATATTTGCTTTCAGAAGAAAAAATGAAACTACAAGAAATTGCCAAAGATATAATTGCTAAAATGGCATGTTCTGCAGCAATTAAAGGAAATACACAATTTTCTCAAGAAGAAATTAAAAGCATATTTCATTATTTGTTAAAAAACAACTTTCCCGAACAATGCCCTCATGGAAGACCAACATTTTTAAAATTTTCAAAAATTGATATTGAAAAAAAATTTAAAAGGAGATAATACATATTGTACATTTTTATTGCTGGAGCAACCTCTACCGGAAAATCTAATATTGCAAATTTTATTTCTAAAGAATTAAATGGCGAAATATTGTCGTGCGATGCTTCTCAAGTATATAAGCATATGGATATTGGTACCAACAAAAATAGAGACTTAGAAACAAAACAGCACTTAATTGATCTTATTGAACCAGATCAAGATTTTACGGTTGTAGACTATAAACGTTGTTCAAATATAGTTTTAAATGATTTAAAAAAAATCAATATAACACCTATAATTACAGGTGGCACGGGCTTTTATATGGATACTTATTTATATGATCAAGAATATGGTGCTACAACAATAAATCAAGAAGAAATTAAAAAATCTATTGAATACGATTTAAAAACCAAAGGAGCAATTTATTTATATGATGAACTCAAAAAGTTTGATCCAATTACAGCCAAAAAAACACATCCTAACAATATTAGAAGAGTTATTAGATATTTAACAATAGTAAAAAGTGGCAAAAAGCCTTCCACACTTTCAAAAACATTTAAATTGAAAAAGGAAAATTATTTATTTTTTATATTAACATCTTCAATTAATTTGATTAACGAGAAAATTTTAAAAAGAATACACATAATGATTGATCTTGGGCTTAAAGAGGAAGTTGAAAAACTGCTTAATTTAGGATATTCTTTTAAATTAAAATCGATGCAAGCCATAGGTTACAAGGAGTGGGAGCCATTTTTTTATGAAAAAACAGAAATTGACACTGTAATAGAGCAAATTAATATAAATACTCGTCAATATGCAAAAAAACAAAGAACTTGGTTTAATAATCAATATAAAAATATTAGCAACGTATATTATATTGATATTGAAGACAATCCACATGAACAAATATTAGATTTAATACATAAGAAAGGAAATACAAATGATTAACAATATCGAAAAGAATCTTAAAAAAATTTTCAATGCAATTGAAGATATTGCACTTTACAATTTTAATAAAGTTTTGGATGCATACAAAAATAATCGAGTCTCAACTCAACATTTTTCTCCAACAACTGGCTATGGGTACGATGATTTAGGTAGAGATATGTTATGTAAATTAATTGCAGACATTTTTTCCTCTGAAAAAGCTATTTTTTCACCATTAATAACATCTGGAACACATGCCTTATATATTGCTTTAAGTGGAATTTTAAAACCTAATGATAACTTTTTATGTCTAGGAAAACCATATGATACTCTCAACGACGTAATTTTTGGAGAAAACAACAATTCTTTACAGGATTTTGGCATAAATTGTAGAATTTTAGAATCTGATTCTAACAATAACTTTAATTTTAATCTTATAAAAAAAGAATTAAATAAAAACAAACCTAAACTCATATTAATTACTAGATCAAGCGGATACTCATGGAGAGAAGCCTTAAAAATAAACGAAATAGGTCACCTCATTGATTACATAAAAACAAATCAAAAAGATGCAATTGTGTTAGTAGATAACTGTTATGGTGAATTTGTTTCAAAAAAAGAACCAACTGAAGTGGGAGCCGACATAGTGGTCGGATCATTTATAAAAAACATTGGTGGTGGCATCGCTCCAACAGGGGCTTACATTGTAGGAAAAGCAAAATTAATTGATAAAATAGCAAATAGATTTATTGCACCTTCAATAGGAATGGAAATTGGCTCATACAATGCCTCATATACACCATTTTATCAAGGACTATTTTTGGCTCCTACAATTGTAAAAAACGCAGTTAAAAGCTCCCTTATATTTGGATATGCATTTAAACAATTAGGATATGAAACTTTACCTAAAATTAGTTCTAATAATTTACCAGGCGATATTATAAGAGCAATAAAATTTGAATCAAAAGATAAATTAATCAAATTTGTACAAGAAATTCAAAAAAATTCACCGATTGATAGTTTTGCAACGCCAGAACCTTGGGGAATGCCTGGATATTCAAATGAAATTATTATGGCGTCAGGCTCATTCACGCAAGGATCATCAATTGAACTTTCCGCAGATGCGCCAATTAAATCTCCATACATTGCATATTTACAAGGCAGCTTAACATACGAACATTCTGTAATAGCCTTAAATACAATTTTAAAAAAGTTTTAAATTAAATTTATATAATTCAATTTTCAAAATATATTATTTAAAAAAGATGCAAAAACATAAAATATATAAAAATAACAATAAAATTTAGAAATACGCAAATTTTAACCCGCCCCGATAGATATCTATTCGCAAAAGGTGTGTTTTACGAATAGATATTTGGCTGATAAGCTTTGCGTTTTTATATCCCCCACTTACTATCTTTTAAAAATTAATTTGAACATTAATTCAATTTTACAAATTGATAAAATTGTATTTTTTAGTAAAAATTGATAAAATAATTATGTTATGAATAATAAACCAAACAATTATTTTGATGAAAGAGATTTAAATACCTACAAAAAGTTTGAAAAAATTGTAGAAAATGAACTTCCATATTTTTGTATTGAATTTTTTAATGCAATCGATACTCAAACGACCTATTTAACAAAACTAAACTATGCCATGGATTTGGCTATTTTTTTTGACTTTTTAATTAGCAAGCATAAAAACTTTAAAGATTTATCACCAATCGATATAGAAATTGAACACTTGAATACAATTCGAGCAACTGATATTGAATATTTTCTTAGATATCTTTCATTTTATACCTATAAAGGAGTCTCGCGAAAAAATAAAGATAGCTCAAAAGCAAGGAAGCTTAGTACAGTTAAAGCTCTTTTTTCGTATTTTTATTCAAGAGATAAATTAAAAGAAAATGTTACAACAAAAGTAAAGTCCCCTAAAATTAGAACTAAACCCATTATAAGACTTGAAAACTCAGAAGTTAAACAACTGTTAAAAAATATTGAAAATGAAAATGCTTTTGAGACAGAATTTCAAAATGCATATAACAAAAAAATAAACTTTAGAGACTATACGATAATTAATTTAATTTTAAATACAGGAATAAGAATAAGCGAATGTGTTGGACTAGACATCGATGATTTTGATTTAGCTAACAACTCTTTCTCTATTACAAGAAAAGGTGGAAATATTGCACAATTATATTATTCTGATGAAATTAAAGAACTTCTTGAGTTATATTTAGAATATCGACTAAATAAAGTCCCCAAAGAGATAAATATTAATGATAAACATGCAAATGCCCTATTTATATCATTAAAGGGATGTCGTTTAGGAGTTAGATCTATTCAAAATATAGTTAAAAAATATGCAAAAACAGCTGCCCCTCTAAAAAATATATCACCGCACAAACTAAGAGCAACTTTTGGTACAGCTCTATATAATGCCACTGGTGACATCTATGTAGTTGCAGAAGTTTTGGGCCATAAAGATATTAATACGACCAAAGAATATTATGCGGCAACATCAGAAAAAATCAAAAAAACAGCTGTTTCATCCTTTTCATATAAAAAAGAATAAAAGTAGAATGTTATTATATTTAGTATTTTATTTTACCCTTTATTTTAGAATAAAAAATCATTTCTTTACTATTTTTACACACTATGATAAAATTTAATAAACTAATATATTGAGAACTTGGATATGAAAAGTTTAAATCTTGAATTAAATGAACTTTTTTATTATTTAACTGAATTTATTGATAGAAATGGCTTTTCCCCTTCCTATAGAGAAATTCAGACAGCATTAGGATATAAGTCTATTTCAATGGTAAAACCCAAACTATTAGAGCTAGAACAATTAAATAAAATTAAAATAAACAATTATAAAAGTAGAGCAATCGAAATTATAGGATTAAAAAATAGATTACAACAAGAAACTCCTATAAATGAATCTATTGTATTCAAAATTTTAAATGATACATTCCCCAATAGATTTTCTACTCAAAATGACAACGTGTTGTCCATATCAAAAACACTATTGCCTGAAATTGATGCTACAGATAGTTGCTTTATACTAAAAATGATTGGCACAAGCATGGTAGACGCCGGCATAGATGATGGGGATTTTGTTTTGATTAAAAATCAAACAACAGCCAAAACAAACGATATTGTTTATGCGTTAATAGAAGATGAGTTTACAACGATAAAAAAATACATAAAAAAAGGAGAAATGATAACACTCTTTCCTGCAAATAAAAGCATGAAACCAGTCATACCTAAAAAAATAAAAATTTTGGGAGTGATTGTTGGTTGTCTTAAACTAAAGTTTTAAAATGTCACAAATTAATCAAGATTTATTTAGAGGTCACGTCGATACTATCGTTCTAAAGGCTTTATCCATAGAACCTAAATATGGTTATGAAATTTTATCGATTATAAGCGATGCCTCAAAAGATATATATAATATAAAACAATCAACCCTTTATAGCATCCTAAAACGATTAGAGAAAAATGGACTTATTTCTTCATACCTTGGCGATGAAAGTATGGGCGGTAGAAGAAGATATTATGCCCTAACGGAAAGCGGAAAATCATATTTAGCCGAAGAGCAAGCAGACTGGGAGTTTTCTCGCACCTTGCTTGATGTACTTGTAAGTGACAAACAAGTTGATTTAGAGTTAATATCCCCCACATATAACCCCAGTGACCTTAGTCCTTTAACAAAAAGAAATAAATCAATAGATGAAGAAAACTATTATAATAATTTAGATAAACAAGAAGAAACTTCAAACAATACAACAAATAAAGAATCTACTGTTGATGAGCAACAAACAAAAAGTTTTAATGACATTAATGATGAAGATTCAAATAATAACCATAAAAAAGACATTTCACATGCACTAAAAACTCTCCAAATTGGAGAGTATTCGCTAGAAGAACAAAAAATTACAATTATGCCTATCTACCAACAACAATCTAGCGAAATTAACAACAATTTTAATGTTAAAAAAAATTTAAGTGCAAATAAACCCATCACTTTGTTGGAAAACGAGGAAAAAAAAGATCGTATAAACTATAAGGATGAGTTGGCTCAATTATTTTTTAGAAAGAAAGAACCAAAGTATGAAACCAGAAAAAGATTTCATGAGGAATCTTTAAAATTAGAAGAAGGCACTCATAGAGTGCAACACTTTAATGATTTAAGGCAAAATTTATTGCTTGAAGGCTATCGCCTAAAACCTTACAATAAATTTAACACATTAAATTACTATTATATGAAATACATATATTCAAACAAGCTTATGAGAGATACTTCGTATATAGTTTCTGTTATATTTTTTATAATTTCATTATTGATAACCATTTTTCATCCAATACTTGAAATTAATAGTATTATTGCACCTTTAATTATGACCTTGATTTTTGCAATTTATCCGATAATAACGACCATAATTTGGAATATTTATCCAACCAAAAGAATAAAGGCTAAATATAATTTAACTTTTACATTAATAAAAACTTCTATTATTATATTACTGACAATTTCAATTACAGTGATAACACATATAATTTCGGGAAATATTATATCTGAAATTAAAAAATTTAAATTTTATATACCTATGATATATTCAATGTTCTTTCCCATATATGCGCTAATATATTATCTGCTTTTTAGAACTACAAAATATCATCTTTCGAAAAATAATTAAACTTTTAATTGCTTGCTTGTTTTGCTTGTTCCCTAGCAATTAAATCACATTTATTATTATATTTATTATCAGAATGACCTTTAACTTTAATAAACCTTACATTATGGATTTTTATTTGATAGATCAACTCTTTCCATAAATCTACGTTTTTAATTTTTTTAAAATTATTTTTCTGCCAATTTTCAATCCAATTTTCATTTATAGAATTAACTAAATATGCACTATCACTATATAAAATAACTTTGCATTTTTCCTTTAATGCCTTGAGTCCCTCAATGGCTGCAGCCAACTCCATGCGATTGTTTGTAGTTTCTTTATTTAATCCTGAAATAGTTTTTTCAACACCTTTGTATATCAGTATTGCACACCACCCTCCAGGTCCAGGATTCCCTAAACATGCGCCATCAGTATAAATTTCAACTGTTTTCATATTATCTTTACCTTATAAAATTTCATTAGATAACATTTTAGCTCGATTTTTGCATTTGACCATCCCGTTGTTAATAATCGATTCTAGCTTTTCAGTTTTGAATGAATTAATTGCCTCTATAGTAGTTCCACCTTTGCTACAAACTTTAGATATAAAATTATCAATATCTTCATTACAAACGGTTAAATATTCGCTAGTTCCATTTACCGTTGCTAAAACTAATTGCTTTGATATATTAAAATCTAGACCCATTGCAACTGCAGAATCAATCATTGATTTAGCAAAATATGCAACATAAGCAGGTCCACTGCCAGATATACTAGTGACTACATCAAACATATTTTCCTCTACTTCAATCAATTTCCCACAACTATTAAATAAAGTTAAAAATTTATTTAAATATATGTTTTTATGATTGTGACAGTATGCAATAACACCTTTGCCAATCAAAACTGGCAAATTTGGCATCAATCGAATTATTTCAATATTTTTAAAATATTTTTCGATTGTTTTTATAGTTACGCCTGCCATAATTGTTATAACTGTGCTACATGAAAAACTTTTAATAGTTTTTATCATGTCAAAATATTGTTGTGGCTTTATACCAATAACAACGGTTTTACAATTTAAAAAAACATTAGAAATATCTTGTGCTACATTAATGCCTAAGTTTTTAAACCTATCTAACTTTTCCTTATCAATATCGTAAGCTAAAACTCTATTTGGGTTGAGTTTATCCATATCTTTTGGGGTTTTAGCAATTATTTGATTAAGAATTGCTCCCCCCATCACACCAACACCTACAAAACCTATATCATACATAAAAAAACTCCCTTAACTATAACTATTTATTGTATTGACTTAAAAACAATTTTAATATAAAATTAAGTAGAATTCAAGGGGAGTGGCTCAATTGGTAGAGCAGCGGTCTCCAAAACCGCCGGTTGCGTGTTCGAGTCGCGTCTCCCCTGCCATTGAAAAAAATTGAAAACCCTCTGGATAGAGGGTTTTTTGTGTTATTATTATTTTTTATTGTTTTTTGCTGTTTCTTTCAATTTTTTTGTTGTTTCTGCATCTAAAAAATCAGCCAACGTAGCACCCATGGACTCTCCGCCAATATACTCATTACTATCAGCTTTTTGTGTTTTTTTGGTTTTAGAATTATCTTTGGTTGACTTTGCTTTTTCTTTAGGCTCGGCAATTGGAGTTGCTTGTTTAATGCTGAGTTTTACTTTATTAAAACGTTCTACCCCAATAACCTTTGCTTCTACTTCTTGACCCACACTTAATTCGCTATTAATCGATTCAATAAATTTATCTGCAATTTCTGAAATGTAAACAATACCTTCATCTTCACCTAAATCTATTACAGCAAAAAAACCTTTTTCAGGGATTTCTTTAACTATTCCTTTGACAATTGTACCAACTGGGTATTTGGTTGCCAACAATTCATGAGGACGTTTTTGCAACTGCTTATATCCTAAAGAAACTCTATTTTTTTCTTTATCAAAACTCAACACAACAAACTCATAGACTTTTCCAAGTTCTAAAATTTCTTCTGGTTTTTCAACTTTTGTCCAACTTAAATCACCAATATGTGCTAAACAATCATGACCATCAATGGATATAAATGCTCCAAAAGGTTTGCCATCTTTATATCCGAATCTTTTTACCTTACCTTCAAGAACATTGTTAATCTCAATTTTTGACCAAAATGCTTCATCCCTTGCAGCTCTTTCTTCTTCCATTATCAACTTTTGACTAGCAAAAATAGTTTTTTTCCTTATGTTTTTATCTTCAGAATTTTCGGGGGGTAAAACGCGTAGTTTCAACTCTTTACCTATGTACTTGTTGATATCTTTAACATGTCTAAAAGTAATCTGACTTGCGGGGACTAAAATGGAGTAATCACCCAGTTTACCAATCAAACATGAGTTATTTGGAGTAGTTTTATGAAAAGTAAACTTAAAATCTTTCCCTGCTAAAATTTGTTCTGCTTTTTCATTTTCTATTTGTTTTTTATCATGTGATTTTTTAGAAAAATAAAACTGTTTATCATGCTTTAAAAAAACAGCTTTAAATGTATCTCCAGGTTGATACTTGTTAGCATCATAATCGCCTTCAATCTCAACATCATCTTTATCAATGAAACACATATCAACTTTTCTATGTGTTCCTACCAAACTACAACGCAAACCAGTCTCATCAGCAGAAACAACTTCAACTTCTACACTTTCACCAGGTTTAATTGGTTTTTCAGACGCAGATAAAGTTTTTTCAATTCCATCAAGAAATGTCTGTTCTTCAGTTTTTTGAAACTCACTTTGTTCTTCAGTTTTTTGAATCTCACTCATTACTTTTATAACCTCCACCACCAACTCTTTAGGAGTAGATGCCCCTGACAATATGCCAAGTATTTTTATCTTTTTTTTATTTTTAACTAACTTTAAATCAGAAACTTGGGTAATAAAATATGTGTTTTTGCAAATTTGGCTTGAAATCTCAAACAATTTGGTCGTATTACTGCTTATTTTATCACCTACAACAAAGATAGTATCGGCCTGTTTTGCTATTTTTTTAGCACTATTTTGTCGTTCTTTTGTAGTATAACAAATACTATCTAATATGACAACTAATTTGTTTTGATTATTAGCCAAATTAGTTAGTTTTTGCGTATATGTAAGGTGTTTATCGTAATTAAAAGATGTTTGAGTAACTAAGAAAAACTTATCCGATTTATCTAAAAATGAAAAATTGTCATCATCTCTAATAAAAATTTTATTTTCAACTAAACTAGAAAATCCTAAAACTTCTGGATGATTAGCATTACCTAAAATCAGAACTTTATATCCTTCAGCCTCCTTTTCAACTACTTGATCTCTGATTATTTGTACTTTGGGACAAGTAGCATCAATAATTTTACATGATTTTTTCTTTAAATGTTCAATATTTTCCTTCGTTTCACCATGTGCTCTAATAACTACTACAGAATTTGCTGGGATTTCTAAAGCATTGTCTACAAATATTGCTCCTTTTTGCCTAAACTGTTCCACCACCAATTTATTATTTACTATTTCTCCTAACATATACACTTCACTGTAAGTGAACAGGGCAACATTTAGTAAATCTAGAGATCTTTGCACTCCTCCACAAAATCCAACGATATTTTGAGTTAATATTTTCATGTTTAAAAAAGTTTAGTAATTAGCTTAACAGCCTTTTTAAAGGTCTCTTCAATCGTATTATTTGATGTATCAATTACTACAGCATCGTCTGCTTGTTTCAATGGAGCAAAATCCCTACTTGAATCCTGTAAATCCCTTGCTTTTATTTCATTTAACAAAACTTCATATTCAACATTAATGCCGTTTTCTGTTAATTCTTTTTTTCTACGTTGAGCTCTAATCTCAGGAGTTGCTATTAAAAATATCTTTAGAGCTGCATTAGGCAAAACATATGTCCCTATGTCTCGCCCATCTAAGACACAATCATTTTTAGCAGCTATTTCCCTTTGCATTTCTACAAGTTTTTGCCTAACTAGCATAATTTTAGATACAGTAGATGCAAGCATACTTATATCATTTGCTCTAATGTCTTTTGTTACATCTCTTCCGTCTAACAAAACATGCTGCACTGAATTTATATATTTAATTTCTAAATTAATTTTGTTTAGCTGTTCAATAACCGATTTTTCATTTTCAACATCAATGTTATTGTTTTTCATTGATAATGCTATTGCACGATACATAGCTCCTGTATCCAAATATAATATATTAAATTTGTGAGCAACATTTTTTGCTAATGTACTTTTACCAGAACCAGCAGGTCCATCAATTGCTATATTTATCATTTTTTGTATCTCCTTTTTTAATTTTTATTTTTTGCCGATGTGCCAGCTAAAAATCCCGTTGACATTGCTATTTGCATGTTGTATCCACCAGTATAGGCATCGACATCTATCATTTCTCCAGCAAAAAAAAGATCTGGTATAATTTTACTTTCCATAGTCCTAGAATCGATATTCTTTACATCAACACCACCAGAGGTTATTATTGCTTTATCAATTTCTTCAAGTGATATCAATTTAAAATCTAAGTGCTTTAACAAACTTACAAGCCTAGCTCTTTCTTCCTTAGTAAGTTGATTAACTGGTTTCTCTGGTTCAATTTCACTTCTAGTAATAAAATATGGGATTAATTTTTTAGGCAACAATGCATCTAAAGAGTTTTTAAGCAGTTTGTTTGAGTTTCTATTAAAATCCTTTAGAACTCTTCTATCTAATGCATCAACCGTCAACCCCGGCTTTAAATCAATGTATGCATCAAGTTTTGCTATATCTTCGAAATTAATTATAGACGACGCTTTTAATACTAATGGACCAGATAAACCAACATGTGTAAAAAGCAATTCTCCCAATTCGGAAAACAAAATTTTATTTTTTTTTGGTAACAACAAACTTTACATTTTTTAGACTCAAACCAGTAGGGAAACATTTATTTGTACATGTTTTTATTCCAACTAACCCTGGTCTACATTCAGATACACTATGTCCCAAATTTTTAACTATATGAAAACCATAACCATCAGAACCAGTTTTGGGATATGAAAGCCCTCCTGTTGCCATTATCACTTTATCATATCTATCCTCATAATTATTGTTAACAAAAAATCCACCATTTAAAACTTCTATTGTATTGACCTTAAAATTATAATAAATTTGTATTTTAGATTTAATTAAACAATTTTCTAAAAATTTTACAACATCCAAACTTTTTTCAGTTTGTGGAAAAACTCTATTGCCTCTTTGAACAATTAAAGGCAAACCATTTTTCTCAAAAAACTGATAAGTTTCACTAGGAGAAAATTTAGAAATTGCACTATATAAAAATTTAGAATTAGTTACAACATTAGATATAAAATCATGTATTGGAGATAAATTGGTTAAATTGCATCTACCTTTGCCTGTAAGCAATATTTTTGAGCCTAATATTTTGTTACGCTCAAACAAGACTACTTGATTGGATGAATTTTTTGCAGATATCGCTGCAAAAATTCCAGCAGGGCCACCTCCTATTACAGCTATTTTCATTTTTTTTCTCTCTTCTTATCTACAATTTTTTTATTTAAGTATGAAATTCTAGCTTTCGCAGATGCATCGGAGAAAAGCGGTGTAATTGTTGCATATCCTTGATTGTACCAATATACATCTGTATCTTCTTTGTTCTCAATATTAATTGGATGACCTATCAATGTATAAGAATATAATCCATTATCACCTTTTCTAATCAAGTATATATCACAAAATTTTCTTACTCCAAGTGAAACAATCTTATGCCCTTTATTTCCTATAGAGGGCGGGTTGATGTTAACGGAAATACAGTATTTTTTTGATGCTAATTTTAAGTAAAAAGGTAAATTTTTAATAAAATAATGACTGATATATTCAAAATCATCATCTTTTTCTATCTCAGAAGAAACGGCTATTGCTTTTAACCCTTCTAATGAGGCCTCCATTGCCGCACTAGCCGTCCCAGAATATGCAACATCTGTTCCTAAATTAGCTTGATTGTTTATTCCTGATATAACTAAATCAGGTGGATTTTCCGCCATCAATGACAGCCCCACCTTCACACAATCAGCAGGAGTTCCAGATGTAGCATAACAATCATAATGTTCGCACTCGATTTTTTGAAGTGTTATAGATTTATTAAATGTCATTGCATGAGACATCCCGCTACTACATTTTAGAGGTGCAACAACTGTTACTTTATGATCCTTGCTTAAACTCTTAGCCAAGCTTATTATTCCGGCAGCTCTATATCCATCATCATTAACTAATAATATATTCACCCTTTAATTCTCCTCACATAATTTCTAAGCAATTTCTTTTAATAACTTTATTTCTTTGGACGACAGATATCTTGATTGTCCTCTAGAAAGACCTCCAAGTTTAATTGGCCCAACCTCTATTCTTTTTAAAAATAAAACTTCTTTGCCTAAATGTTCAAAAATACGCCTAACTATTCTATTTCTTCCCTCAATTATTGATATTGCTATTTTAGATTTTTCAGCTGAAACAAAAATTTTATCTATTTTGAAAACATTAACAACCCCATCTTCTAAAACAATATCTTTTGATAAAGCTATGAAGTTTATATCTGTAAATTCCCCTTTAACTGTTACCTCATAGCGTTTTAAAACTTCATGTTTGGGATGCATCAAAACATTTGCTAAATCGCCATCATTTGTTAGCAATAAAAGACCTTCAGTATCATAATCTAATCTACCAATTGGAAATAAGCGTTTATTTTTAATGCTTAAATAATCATAGATTGTTTTCCTGCCTTTTTCATCAGAAACAGTAGTTACACATCCTTTAGGCTTATGTAACATCAAATAAGAAAACTTTTCATTTAATTTTGCAATTTTACCATCCACCAAAACTTTATCATTTTTTTGAACAATATAAGATAAGTCTACAAGAACTTTACCATTTACAATAACTTTACCATTTTTTATCAAATCATCCGCTTTTCGACGAGATGTCACTCCACTTTGTGCAATAAATCTATTAATCCTCATCTAGTTCCCTTTCTTCTTGATACCGCTTTTCTTAAGATTTTTTTTCTTGAGATAAAGGCCAACACTAAAACTAAGACAGTTAGACCAAAAATTCCACCAATAATTAAATATGGCAAATAAGTGCTTTTTGTATTTGTTGGTGTATCGCCTACAACATTATATGATGCTTCTTCATTTTCAAAAACAAAGTTATAATTTGCATCTAAGCCTCCCTGTGGGATGGCTGTATTTTCACCCATTTTTGATTGAGAAATTATTACAATAGGCTCCTTTTCTAAATCCTTAATTTCATCACCTTCTATAAAGCCTTCATAAATTATTTTATATGTAGGCTTTTTAGACATAACAGTATCATCTATTACTACCCTTACAGTTAAATTTGCTTTTTTTACTCTAAAATTTAAACTACTTACTCCACTAATAACATAATTAGGATTTTTTGACGATACTGATACGCTATATTCACCAGCATGTTTTACTTCACTTGAACTAAAAACTTTATGAGGCTTGAATAAATCCGCTTCCATTGCCCCATTTACCGTTACTCCAATATTTTCTTTTTGATCTTGTCCATTGTAAACAATATTGTCATAATTTGAAAAAGTTATAGTTACCTCTTTTGGCTTTATAACAAGTTTTCTTTGCATCGTAACAGCATTATAGTTGGTATTTTCTTCAAAATTTGCAAATACTATATGATTTTCGCCAGCTGGTTCATAATTAAAATTTTGCGAATCAAAACTATACGTTATATTTGCAGTAACATTCAAACCATAAGGGCTTGTTGCTTTTGCTTGTATAGGAGTAAAGTCTCCATATATTTGTCTAAACTCACCGAAAAATTCTATATTAGGCGTTGCTTTTTTTATTGTCAAAGTTGTTTCTGGCCCCTCTACTTCATAATTACCTCTCTTTACAAAACTAGTAACTATGTATGTTCCTGCATTAACTGGCACCGAATCTAACCCCGCATATCTCAAATGAATTTCAGCACCTTCAACCAACGAAACCCTATACTCCACCTCCTTGGGCGTATTGTCAAAATTTGCATCTCTTGGTGTTAAAATTAAATTACTAAAAATAGGCAAAACTCTAGCTGGGATATTTAAGACATCGGCAATGCTTAATACATAATTATTTATCAAAGCATCTTCGCTACTAGCTAACTGTATATTCCTAACTTGAATATAATTTGGCAAATATTGATGACTTGCAGAAATTAATTCTGCAGAATAGCCAGTTATAAACAACTTATCATTGTCTTCTTCAAGTACATTTGTAAATTTATAATAGTTCCCTACTGAAATATCCACATCAACTGTACCATCTTCATATTTAGTGTACTCAGAATTAGGTTGTATTCCTATGTTTCTCTGCTGAATAATTAGTCTCGCTGTTGTATCAGCATTTTCAAATGTATAGTTTGTATCGGGATTATCAACTTCAACTTTGATATCATAAACACCGACATCTCTAATATCATTTAAAGCAACTATCTGTCCTTCTATATTTGCATATAAATTTATTGTGATATGTTGAGATTCAAGAGTTTCCCCACCTACTAAATGAATTTCTTGAATATTTAAATTAAAATCATTTCCATAGATAACCTGTCTTTCCATAACATTAAAAGCTATGTCTATTTCTCTTGGAGAAATTTCTCCAAATTCACCTTCTAATGTATATTCTTCTTGTAAATCAAAATTATTAACGTATCTACTATCTACGAAATATTCTACGTATATATTTTTATTATCTCCTACATCTTTATTTGCAAATCTAGCACGTACAGATAATCCCCTTGAAATAGCCACAGGATCAATAAGTTCTGGAGTTTTCCAAACATTATCTGGCACAACAACTTGATCTGTGCCATCATATATCTTGTTCAGTGATAAGTTTATATCATATTTAGGTATTTCCCTTCTTGTAATATAAATCCGTACTGGAGAATGAACACTATTATAGTTCGTGCTTTTCATTGTAATATTTAGTAAATACCCATCCTCATTAAAATT
This sequence comes from Clostridiales bacterium, assembly GCA_012800525.1. Taxonomy (GTDB): domain Bacteria; phylum Bacillota; class Clostridia; order Christensenellales; family DTU072; genus JAAZJD01. Next base: position 46,749 of record JAAZJD010000061.1, on the reverse strand, counting down.
AATAAATCCACCCTCTAAATCATCCATATTTGGGAAATCTTTTAAATTAATGTCAAAATATTGTCCTTTTTTTGTGTTCGCATGCTCATCACCAACTTCCATTGGATTAGTTATTTCCATATAAGCATATAAATCTGATTTGTATACTTCAGTTCCATAGGTGAATTCAATGATACCACCTTCAGGAACACTTATCTCAATACCTTTAGTGTGTATTTGATATTTATTCTCCATATTTCTTGTATCTATAATAATTTCTATATTTTTTTTATGTGGATGCTCGCCGCCTTCCACTTCTTCCCAGTCAAAATCTTCTAAATTGTAATAACCTGCATCTGTTGCACCTAACGGCACCTTGTACACAAGACTAAATTCAATTGTGCCTATCATAGGATTTTCTAGATTAATTATTATGCCCTCTTTTAATTCTGGTGGTGTAGATGAACCATCATAGTATTTTGAAAATGATTTAGGATTTACCGTATGCTTGTATTTTACAATTCTTACACCGTATTCATTATTGTTATTAGACAAAATTATCTCATAATTATTATTTGTTGAAGTAGCTGTTTGATAAGGATATATTCCATTATTTTCTTGCCTAACATCATTGCCAGGCATTCTAGTAAGGGAAATCGTTATATCTTCAAAAATCGATCCTCCAAAAGCAACTCTATGGACATAAGAATAAGGAATATCTTGTGAACCAAACTCTTGAATAACTTCCCTTGTTGGAGGTACATATTGTATTGATAGTTTATTAATTGTAAATATTTTTTCAGTCTCAACACCTGTAGCAAATTTATAATTAGAACTAATAATAGTCAAATTTACTCTGTATTGACCACTATCTTTTATATCAGACATTTCAATTTCCACCTCTGTTGAAGGGTTAATTCTCTTATGAGCAGTAACGCTAAAAATGTAATCCGATTCAATAACATCGGAAGAATTAGGAACAATCTCTCTTACTGTGGCAGTATAAGGTCCATTATTTACACCTTGCCCCCATGCTACACTTGAGATGGTTTTTTGTGTTATCTCAAAAAAGAATTCAGTATCTATGTTGTCATCTATAATATAGTTATTTAATGTTCCCTCTAAGTTCTCAAGTTTCGCTACATATTGTCCTGCATTTATTGGATTTTCAACAGAAATCTCTTCTTCACAATCGATAATGTAAAAATTAGGAGACAATTGAATTAAAGCTAATTCCGCTTTCATCGCTTGTGCCCCTGGGGCTTGGGAATCGCCAGTTATATCAAATTTAGTGCCTATATCTAATTCTTCCGCAACATATTCCCAAGAATCTTCTCCCTCTCCAAGACCTATATTATCTTTTGTAAATATAGCCGTTATTGTAGCCTTTGCAATAGTAAATGTAAAAAATCTACTGTTAACTGCTACCGTATAGTTAGAAGCACGCTGGCTACTTGATGTTGGAAGACTAACTTCTAATCTATATGTACCAGCATTCCTTACATTCGCTAAAACCTCTGAATATACTCCTGAAGCAATCTCTCTTCTATATTGTCTTATATACCAACTAGATATTTGTGAAGCATCAATTTCGGGTATATTGTCAGAACTATTATCTATCATTATTTGATTCTTTTTATCAAGTGTGTCATATATAATGATGCCATCTTCGGTATCGATTGTAAAATTAGGATTAACCACTAATTTTGAAATGAAAAAGTCTTGATATATAGTCTCTGTAACCAGTAGATAATTATGTGATTTTGTGCCAACTAAATTAGCCCTAGCATAATAAGAGCCAGCATTAGTTAAATTTTCAGGCGGTACAAGTTCTCCTTGTTTTGTTAATTTTGTATATGAAATGGTTATCTTTACCTTGTCTTCATCATCTTTATCATTTTCACCAAGTTGATTTTCATCCAAAAAATTACAATTAACTGATTTTGATTCCCCGTCAAAAATTAAATTGGTATAATTTGAAAATGAAACCCTAACATTCTTTTTTACCACAGTGAAATTAAAATCCGTTGAATTTAAATTATAATTTTCATTATTTGAATTATCTGGATCAAGGCTATTCCTAACATAATAGGAACCACTGTCTATAACATTATCTGTTACAGTATACCCATGTTGCCCTTCTCCTTTGTAGTAATATGTTAATATTACAGTTGCAGCTTGAGGTCCAGATAAACTCTTTTCTAGGTTGAATGTTATATTGTCTTTTAAATCTGTGCTATCATAAGTATATTGAGAATAACCGATATAGGTAAAAATCAAATTGATTTTTGTTATTTGAAAATTAACATTTTTAGTGTTCTTATAATTTCCTTTTCCATTGATTATAACCGTAGCTTGCCCAACACTAATATTATCCGAATACTCTAAATAGTAGTCAACATCTTTGTCTAGAGTTGAAATTAAATCACTTCCATTTTTTAATTGTACAAAAACATTAGGCTCAATATCTTCCCCAGTAAACTCATATTGAGGAATATTAGACACTTCAATTGTCGGCATCAAATAAGAAGGGGGATAAGTTATAGATAAATCGTATGGGGTAACCTCTATGTTGACATCATCATCATAAGTGGAGACACCATTTTCCCAAACTTCAGGGATATAATTTTGACTAGATATTTTGACAGTTCCAGCATATTCACCAACGTTAATAATTTCTGGGTGAAGAGGAATTTCAATTGTAATAAAGACACTTTGGCGATCTGAAACTTCAATATCTTGAGTTTCATAAGATATTAACCCCTTTATATTGGCTGCCCTATATATAAATTCTCTTTGAGGTATATTTATCCTCGCAATTTTAGGCTCGACAGTAAAACTAAACTCACTTGCTAACGAGTTAATTATAAAATTAGAATTTAAATTGCTATATGTCGGTTTAATTTTATAATTTCCAACATTCTTTAAGGGTGTCGCAGAATCAATTTTTACTAACGATTCATCAGATTGAACCAAGTAATAGTCTAAAACTACTTTAGCAAGCTCAATTCTAGGAAGTCTTGGTTCTTCTCCAGCAGGTTGAACAGCTTTAATCGGCACTTTCAAATTAGTTGCATTATATGTCAATGTTGAAAATGAAGCATCGTTATAATGATATTGTAAAGAAAAAGCAAATTTTTCTATTGTCAGTTGAGCCAAACTTGTACTCGATTTTATTGTATAATTTTTAAAGTTTTTTGTTCCATCCGTTACTATTAAGTCTGCCTCGATATTGTAAGCGCCAGAATCAATAAAATCTACAATATCATTTGTCACGGCATTTTTAATTACATAAGTCCAAACAATTTCTCGCCCTGATAAAGTATCTCTAGCATATATACTATCACTCGAAGTTGTAACAGCCTCACTTTGGTCACTTCCATTGTAAATTAAAGGGGTATACTCGGGAGTACCAATATCAACGCCATCAACTTCCCATACTATGTCAATTTGCTTAGCTATTATATAGAATGGTTTCCCTGTAAGCGTAGCTTCAAAATCTCTAATTTCATAATTACCCTGATGTCCTCCACTTAAGCTGAGTCTAAAATAATATGTTCCAACATCAATTGCATCAACCACCGTTGTGTCAGAAGGACTATTAGATAAATAAATCCTAGATATAAATGATACTTGCTCACCTGATACAACGCCAACTGGCTCAACACCTGGTATTATCTTTGTACCAATATAGCCGTATCTATACGCACCATCCATTCCCAGTTGAGCGTTGGGGTCATACGTATACTCAAATTCAATTTTTTTCTTTGTAATTTGTCCCGAATTAAAAGTCATTTCCGTAGTTGGAGTTGTGTAGTTTGGAAGATTAAAAGTTATTCCTGAAATGGTGATCGTCTTGTTAGACCCTACAGAAGAATCTGCAAAACTTGCTGATGTATATTCAAGCCCCACCTCACTTGCATCACTTGGAATTATACCGGTGACATCATAATGTAACCCTCTAACTAATGCTGCTCCTAAAGCAGTAGTTCCATCATATGCTTTTGATAAAGTTCCAGAGCCACTAGATAGTGTGACCTCAATAGGGTTTATAGTAAGTGTAAATTCAAAATTAGAAACATAAGCTGAAGAATAAGTATAAACATTTGAAGGATGTGTGTCACTATTCCCAGCAATAACATCGCCATCAGCCAAATTTTGCAATACACCATTGACATCTTTTTTGAGTGAAAAATTATATGTCCCTGCTGTCTTAGGTACGGATAAAGTAAGAGAAGCTTGATTGCTGTTTGATGGTTCCGCATCATATCCAGAGCGTGGCGTATGCGACATGCTCCATCTTAAGTTTGAACCGAAAACTATTCCTTGAGTTTCTAAACTTGCGCTAAAATTACTGGTTTGTCCATTGTATTGAAAGCTATGACTGCCAGAATATGTATTTGTTCCTATCTTAAAATCAACACCATTAATGTAAACTTGTTCAATATAGGTATAAACGCGCTCTAATTGAGCATAATTGAGATTAAGAGTAAACTCAAAACTCGTAACTTTATTAGCGTAAACAGAAATATATTGTGTATCATTAGCACTTGCTTTATATTCAAGAGCCGAGAGATATCTATTTGCAGTTTGTAAATCTACGAAAATCCTAATTTTGCGCTCTGTATCAGTAACTTTTTCAAATCCCTTATATTTTACGATAGCACTAGTAAGAAGAGCATCGTTTTTGGTGTTTCCTTCATGTACTGGAATTAGTGACTCTATGTTTGTAGTTGTGCTTGCGATGCTTCCACTAAAACCTAAGTTATCAGTGGCTGCAAAAGACAGCGTTTTGTTAATAGAAGACATTTGATTACTACTTGTTACGCCACCTACAGATGCAGGTGGCGTAACATTAATTTGATTGTATGAAGCGACTTTACCATTATTTACAGTTTGATCTCTAAAAAAATATTTAATTGAAGTTTTAGCATCAACCCCACCACCAATAATGAGCCTAGCTTTTATAGTATTACCTACCCCTGTTGCAGCCACAACTCGCCCATTATAGTTGTACAACAACCCTTTAACATTAAAAGCCGTTATTCCACTTAAAATTTTCCCTGACACTACTCCTGCACAGTCATTAAAAATATAAGTAGTGCTGTTGCTGGCAGCTTTAAGTAATGTAACAACAGCACCAGTTCCTTCAATAGAAATATAATTTAGATTTGTTGTTGAATTTATATCTGCCATACCCACAAATAGTGCTGCGTGAGAACCATAATCAGAGCTATGTGTATACTGCTTTGAGGGTCCACCACCAGAACTTTGGTAAACATACGATTGTCCAGCTATTTTGCAATGAGATTGAGATATAATAAGACCATTGTGTTTTATAGAAATTTGATTAGAAGTGAAATTATTGCTTCTACCTACAACCAGTGCCACGGTAGCACTAACAGCCCTATCTATAGGTGATTGCCAATCTTTATAGCCCCATCCCGCTTTCTCTCTATCTGAAAAACCGCTCTTATTGTCAATACCTTCTACAAAAAGACGAGAAGAGGCAGTTGTCTCAATGTCAACATCTGACATTGATGATGAGCCACTCGATTTGCCTGACAAAATGCCAACATACGCACTTGATATTTTCATATCATCCGCCCTTTCGTCAGGTATATAGGCAGATGGATTTTCATACCTAATATGTATATTTGCATCAAATAACACTTTTAAATTTTGCACTTTATAGTTCAATAAATTACCAAACAATAACCCTATATCAAGATCTTGAACTGTATCCAAATTAGCATTTGCATAATACTGCAGTGTTTTAGAACCAGTAATGGTAATTTTTTTGCCATTACCATCAAAAGTTCCACCGCTAAAACTTTTCTTTATATACTCATCGTTAGGCAAACTGCTGTAATCAAGTGTTATGTCATTTTGTAACGAATAGTTTCCACTTATATTATTACCATTTGAATAAAAAGTTGACCAAAAATCTGCTCCATCTGTAATAACATTTGCAGCATAAGCAGCTTTAATAGGCTGATTGTATGAAATTGAAATAGTGAAAAATTTAAATAGTAGCATAAAAAATGCTATGCTTAGCAATATAACGATTTTGATATGGTTAGTTTTTTCTTTCCCTTTCATTAAAATTGCATCCTATTCAGCTTTTAAACTATGAGACAGCTTATTCTCCAAGTTCATTATATAATATTTTAACTCAATATAAAATACTAGTAAAGCCAGCATATAAAAATTTATTCAATTTCCAAAAAATCTTCACCTTCTAAAAAATCTGGCACTTCAACAACATCTGAGCTATTATTTTCATCTTCTCCGTTATCGTTTGGGATATTTTTTTGCTTAAATAATCTTGAATCCCCGTACAACATTTCATATTTTGTTTTGATTTCATTCATTATATAATCATACTTTGGCATATCTTCTAGGCATTTTAAACCAAATTTTTTCAAAAACTCTTCCGTTGTTGCATAAAGAATTGGTCTTCCAATTGTATCTTTTCGTCCTGCAGCATAAATTAAATTCAGTCGTAAAAGCATAGAAATTGCATATTCAGGATTTATTCCTCTCAAATCCTCTATTTCAGCTCTTGTTATTGGCTGTTTATAAGCTATAATTGCTAAAACTTGAAGCAATACTTTACTTATTTCACGTTCTTTTGTTTCTACTAAAACTTTAGATACTATTTCACCGTATTGGGGGTTTGACTGAAATTGCACCTTGTTCCCATACCTTATCAATAAAATTCCATTATCTTTTGAAAAATCGTTTTCAAGCTCAGCAATTGCACTTTCGATTATTTCTTTTCCAAAAAATTCAGATAACTCAATATAAATTTTATCAACTACAAGTCCTGTGCCACTTGCAAAAATCAAGGCTTTGATTGTTTCTTTGGCTTTATCTTTTTGGTTTAAATCTTTTTGCATAACTCAATACCCTACCTAAATATTTATTTGTTATTCATAATCATCTATATTTTCGAATAAAGTTTCGACTTTAAAATCTAAATGTTCTTCGTTAAATTTAATTAAAATATCTTTTTCCTCTTGATTTACACTTATGATGTTTAATTTAACTAGTTCAAGAATTGCTAAAAAAGTTGTAATTTTTTCAGTTTTTGAGAAGTCTTCATCTATTAATTTTGAAAATAAAAAATTTTTTTTATTTTTAGCATATTTAGCTAAGAATTCTATTCTATTTGATACGGAAAATCTTTCCTTTTCAATAACTTTTGGTATAGACTTTGCATCAAAAATTTCCTCATTTTGTTCTAATAGCAATTTAAATGCCTCTATCATCTTATCAATAGTTGCATCTTTTACGATTATAGTTACATCTTTATCAGTAAACTCAGGAGTACGATAAAATCTATTTAAAATTTCTTTATTGGATAAATCTGATGATGCTTCCTGAAGCATTCTATATTCTTCTGCTTTTAGAAATAGCAACTCATCAGAATCAAACTGATTAAATTCCTCATCATCAAAATCACTAAGAGGCAAAAGGCATGCAGACTTAATTTCGATAAGCCTTGCTGCATAAACTAAAAAAGCAGCAATTTCATCATAATCCCTTTCTTCACTTTGCATTTTTTCCACATACTTAATGAATTCAGAAGTAATATTAGAAATGAATATATCCCTAATATCAATCTTATTAGTACTACACAAATTTAACAGTACTTCGATAGGCACCCTTTCTTCAAATTCTGAATATGAAATATTAAATTGATTTTCATGATTAATATTTTGTAACAACGCTAAAGGCTCCTTTAAGTATTATTGCATCTAATTTATCAACTAACAGTCCAAGCATACCAAAAATATCTAAATACCAAATATTAAAAGCTCTCATAATATTGCTAAAAATTATTAGACCAATCAACACATATGTACCATATTTTACCATGAATAGCTTATATTTTGTGCCTGTTTCATATGGCAAAATCGTACTCAATAAATTATACCCATCCAACGGATAAATTGGTAAAATGTTAAAAACTGCTAAAAAAATGTTTATTTGCAAAGAAACTTTAAATAAATAAATGAATAGTTTAATAAATAAACCCGATATATGCGAACTAGAAACATACATACTGAAAAATGTTATGTATGCTAGAAAAAGCAAAAACAAACTACTCATTGCAAGAATAATATTTGATATGACACCAGCAATAGAAACTTGAATCATCCCCTTCTTGTAATTAGTAAAATTGTCAGGATTTATGGGAACAGGCTTTGCCCAACCAAATCCCACCAACAAAAGCATTAAAAAGCCCATTGGAGAGAAATGAGAAACTGGATTTAATGATAGTCTTTTGTTAATTTCTGCAGTTAAATCGCCATTTTTTTTAGCAGCATATCCATGGCTAACTTCATGTAAAACAACGGCAAAAGTTCCAGCTATGGCAAAAGAAAGCAGTATCAATATTATATCGATAGTGTCTATACCACTTTGAATTAATTTATAAACAAACATATATTCCTTCTAAAATTTTAATAATTAAATTTTAATGAATTTGATGCTCATAGTCAACTGATTAAGGCTACACAAGTTTAATTGTTAAGACAACAACCCAAGCTTAATCTCGATAAAAATATAAAAAATAAAAGGGGGCAACACTTGTTGTTCGCAGAAAGAGTTCAATAAAAAAACAAGCCGACCATATGTGCTTTATTTTTTTGTATTATTATGTATTTCAACCTAATTTAGAACAATATTTAACATAACGAAAAAAATAAATACCCCCTATTGCTACACAATTAACTTTTTATTTATTTTTATACGTTTAGCCCGTTTAGAATCTATTTCAATTTGTTTATACAAATCTTCCTTTTGAGAAAATGTTTTTACATCCCTAATCCTATCAATGAAGTATAATTTTAAATTTTTATTATATATGTTTGAATTAAAATCAAAAACATGTGTTTCTATAACAAGTTTGTCAATATTATATGTAGGAATAGCCCCAATATGTGTAATTGACCTATAAAATTGTCCATTAATTTCAGAAATTGTCGCATAAACGCCATCTTTGGGTATTATTTTTTTCTCTTCAATAAAAATATTAGCAGTATTTAGTTTATTATTACGCCCTTCCTGTCTACCAGGAACAACAACTCCTGTAATAGCAAAATATCTTCCAAGTAAAATGCTGGCCATTTTAACATCACCATTTTTTATATATTTTCTCAAGGTAGAGGTCGAAACTTTTTCTCCGTTAATATTTAAGAGTTTTACTATGTTTAATCGTATATTATTAGAAACACAGAACTCTTTTAAAAAATTAATGTCTCTTTGATCTTTTCCTAACCTAAAATCTCCTCCTACTACGATTTGTTCTATTTTGTAATTTTTTAATAAATTTTCAAAAAACTCTTTAGCAGTTAAATTTAAAGTCGAAGATGATTTTAAAGTTACGATTTTATTAATACCATAATAATTAAACAATAAATCCCTTTCAGATGATAAATATATATTTTTATCAGGATTATTTAATAACATATAGAAATCATCGTCAAAGGTTATAATTGATGGCTCCAAATCACTTTCTTTTGCAATTTTCAATACCCTACAAATAAGATTTTGATGCCCTATATGAACACTGTCAAAAAAACCAAATCCAAAAATATACTTTTTATCCATGAAATCTTACCAATTTAACTTTTATGATAGCCATATTTTAATGCTTACAAGCCCATCATTTTTTTCTCCTATACCTATAAAAAAACCATCAACATATGCCTTAAAATACTCGGGTGCCTCAGCTATATTACATTTGACACCATTAAGTATTTTTTTTGAGTACTGTTTTTCTATATGAAATGAGGGCAATTTGCACAAAACATCTTCTACACTTAAAATATCTTTTTCAAAACAAATATCATCAAGCTTCTTTGAGTTTTTTATGTTGAATGGGCCCGTTTCAATTCTTTCAAGACTCACTACAGTAGCAAGTGCGCCTAATGAAAATGCTAAATCTTTTATAAAACTCCTAACATAGAATCCCTTGCCACAACTAATAATTAGATCTAAATATTTACTATAATTTAACAACTCAATTTCATTAATTCGAACAAATTGTGGCTCAAGTTCAAACTTAATGCCACTTCTAAACAAATCATAAGCTCTTTTCCCATGAAGACTTTTTGCGGAAACTTTTGGTGGAATTTGCTTATATCCGCCGATAAAATTCAGTAACTTTTTTTCAATCTGATCTTTTGTAGGAACAATAGAGCATTTTTTTACAACTTTACCTGTCGCATCTAAAGTATCTGTTTCGTATCCGAACTCAGCAATTACTCTATATTTTTTATCCTTGTCCACAAAATAATCAAACAATTTAGTAGCTTTACCTATTGCAATAGGCAAAATTCCTTGTGCATCTGGATCTAATGTCCCAAAATGTCCAACTTTTACACTGTTGTTAGGGCAAGTCTGTTTAAGCATATGCTTAATAATGGAAACCACTTTTGCTGAAGTAATTCCCTTTTCCTTGTAAACATTTATTATACCATCATAAATTTTCGTCATACTTTTCTATATAATACTTAGAAATGGAAACAAGTTTATCTAAAACTTCAAGTTTCGAACCAAAAACTTTACAGCCACTAGCATTTTTATGTCCTCCACCACCAAAATATTCTGCAATTAAAGAAGAATCAAAGTTGCCTTTACTTCTTAATCCAACCTTAAATTCATTGTTTGAAATCTCAACAATGGACAATGCTAACAATACTTCTTTAACATTAACTAAACTATTAACTATTCCTTCGGTATCAACTAATTTAGTACTAGTTGATTTAAAATCATCAAATGAAAAAGTAATTATTGCTAATTTTTTATCACAATGAAAAATTGCGTTGGATAATACTCTTAACGAAAGATTGAAAGCATTATATGAAGTTTCTAAGTATAATACTCTTGCCAACAAAGTATGATCAACTCCATATGCAATTAGTTCTGAAGCTACTTCAAAAGTTTCTACGGTTGTGGAGTTATACGAAAAATTACCACTATCAGAAACTAAGCCAGCATAGAGACATGTTGCCACCTCTAAATCAATAGCCTCTTTGTCGTTCTCTTTAAAAAACTTATATAATATTTGTGTTGTTGAAGCTGAATTGGACTCCAACACTAATATGTCAGTAAATTTAGAATATGACTTATGATGATCAAAACTTATTTTGATTTCACAACAATTTTCTAAAACTTTTAACATTTTTTTACCAAGCCTTGTTGGACTTGCACAATCCAAAGCAATCCCCAAGTCGTAATTTGATGCAGGGGAATTAGCATTGATAATCTCTATGTTTGGCAATATATATAAATTATCTCTAATTTCTTCAAAGGGTTCAAGAAACACATCAACTTTTTTCCCTAGATTTGTCAAATATTTATACATCGCTAAACTTGAACCTACACAATCGGCATCAGGATTAATATGCATAAACAAAGCAACACTTTCTACCGAATATAATAATTTAGTTACATGCTCATACATCTTTCTTTGCTCTTTTTTCTTCATGAATCTTTTGTAAAATTGCATCAATTTGCATCGAATGCTCCCAACCTTTATCATATTCAAAGGTTATTTGAGGAATTACTCTAATGTTTACACGTTCGAAAAGTAATTTTCTGATATAAGATGATGCTTTATTTAATATTTCAATATATGTTTCTGCATCTTGCGTATTTCTAAAACTAATTCTTACCTTAGAAAACTGCAAATCTTTAGTTGTTGATATAGAAGTTATTGTAAAAAGTTGATTAATCAATCTAGGGTCATTTATTTCCCTTTCAATAATAAGGGTTATTTCTTTTACTAATTGAGAATTAATGCGTTCTATTTTCATAATACTTTTATTTATTTGATTTCACCAAGAATGATTCAATGATGTCACCCTTTTCTAATGATTCTATTTTATCTAATCCTATTCCACATTCAATTCCTGCAGCAACTTCTTTCACGTCATCTTTAACTCGTTTTAATGAAGTTATGCTAGTTTCAGCTACAACAATATTATCTCTAATTAAACGAACCCTTGCATTTCTAACAATTTTTCCATCTTTAACAATACAACCTGCAATTAAACCAACTCCGGTGATTGTATATACGACTCTTACCTCAGCACTTCCTAGATACTCTTCCCTAAATTTAGGTGCAGACAATCCTTTGATCGCCTTTGAAATATCGTCAATCGCATCATAAATTACTCTATATATTTTTATTTCAATATTTTTTTGTTCTGCAAGTGCTTTTGCCTTTGCATCAGGTCTCACATTAAACCCAATAATTATTGAATTTGTTGTTTCAGCTAGCATCACATCACTTTCATTGATTGCTCCTGCCATAGCATGAATAGAATTTACCTTAACTTCAGAATCACTCAAATCAATCAAACTTTCTTTTAATGCTTCAGCTGACCCTTGGACATCCGTCTTGATGATAAGATTTAAATTTTTGAGTTTTCCTTCCTCAATTTCTTTATATAAATCTTCTAAAGAGATTTTGCTAGATGTAATTTTTTGTGTTTTTTCCTTATTCAAGCGCTCTTGAACGACTTGCCTCATTGTTTTTTCATCTTCCGTGGATAATAATATATCACCAGCCAATGGTACATCCTGTAATCCCTGTATTGAAACAGCTGTAGAGGGACCAGCAACCCGAATTCGCTCACCTAAATCGTTATACATACCTCTAATTCGTCCACTCGTTACTCCGGCTACAACATACGATCCAACTGATAAAGTTCCATTTTGAATAATAACAGTAGCAACAGGCCCCATTCCTTTATCTAGTCTAGCTTCTACAACTATGCCTTGAGCTTTTCTTTTAGGATTTGCTCTTAATTCTTTTATTTCAGCTAAAACCAAAATAGTTTCCAATAAATCGTTTATGCCTTCGCCAGTTCTTGCAGAAACTTTAACAATTGGTGTATCACCACCCCAATCTTCTGGTAATAGAGATAGTTCAGACAACTGTGTATATATTCGGTCTATATTCCCTAAACCTTTATCAATTTTATTTATTGCAACTATTATGCTAGCATTAGCAGCTTTACTATGATTTATAGCCTCAATAGTTTGTGGCATAACACCATCATCAGCTGCTACAACAATTATTACTATATCTGTTAAATTAGCACCTCTAGCTCTCATATCAGTAAATGCAGCATGCCCAGGAGTATCGACAAAAGTGATTTTTTGATTATTAAACTTTATTGAGTATGCTCCTATATGTTGAGTTATACCGCCAGCTTCTCCTTTTGTAACACTTGTCTTTCTTATAAAATCTAATATTGATGTCTTTCCATGATCAACATGCCCCATAATTGTTACAATAGGCGGCCTTACAACAAGGTCTTTAGGGTCATCTTGTTCAGTATCATGATATTCCAAAACCATCTCTTCTACCGTTTTAGGTATATCTAACTCAAGTCTAACTCCAAGCTCTCCTGCTACCACTGCTGCTGTCTCAAAATCTATTGTTTCATTAATAGTTTTTGGCATTTCTAAAAGAAGTAATTGTTTAATAATATCGTTGCTTGGTTTCCCTATTTTTTCCGATAAATCTTTAATGGTAATATTTTCTGTATTTATAATAGCAAAAGTTATTTTTTCAGCCTTTACAATTTCAGTTGTTTTTTTCTTAGGTGAAGATTTTTTGACGCGAACTCTTGCCAATGTTTCGTTTTTAAAGTGTTGTTCAGTATCAGTTGCGCCAATTGAGGATTGCCAATAATTCATATCTTCATTTTCATTAGACCCTTTTGTTTTAATTTTTTTCTTGGGTTTATTGTCTTCGTCATCCTTTCTTGCTTTATTTTTACCAAAACTTCTACCAGCACCACCACTAGTTACAACTATCTCAGGCTCAACAACCACACTTGGACCTGAAGGCATGTCAAGTTCAACGACCTCGCTTGGACCTGAAAACGCGTCAAGTTCAACAACCGCACTTGGACCTGAAGGCGTGTCAAGTTCAATGCCCCCTCCTTGTCCTACTATGTTAGAAACTTCAAAGTTATCAGTTATTTTATCCAAATCTTTAGAATCATCAATAGTTTTCTCTAATGACACAATATAAAGTTTAAGCTGAGTCATCATTTCAGCTATAGACTTTCTATGTTCTTCAATATCAATTCTTGCACTCTCAATTTTTGCAAATAACTCTTTATATTCAGTTTCGGTATTACTATATCCCATTCTTACTCCTTAATCATTTTATATGTTTCATTTATAGCATTTGACAAACCTTTATCAATTACACCAAATGCTTTACAATTTGTATTAACCGTCAAAGTTGAAAAATCATAATCTTCAATAATTGGTATTGTTGTTTGCTTTTTTATTCTTTCTTTTGATTTTTTCGATAATTCTTTAGACAATATTATTAATTTAATTTTTCGCGAAACAAAAATATTATCTATTCCATACACTAACATATTGCCTTTTATACAAAATCCAACATATGCTCTAATTTTTGAATACGCATTTTGTATATTAAAATCCATATGCTTTATTCAGTGTCTGGCAAAGCATCAAAACCTGTTTCTGAACGCTCTATTGCCTTGCTATAAGGAATTACATCTATTTTATATCCTGTTAATTTAGCTGCTAAACGTGCATTTTGTCCATTTTTACCAATTGCTAATGAAAGCTTATCATCGGGCACCACAACCTCAGCTTGTTTTAAAATTTCATTAAACCTAACTAATAAAACTTTTGCTGGACTTAAAGCTCTTGTTATATATTCTGATGGATTATTGCTATAAAGAATAACATCTATTTTTTCACCCTTTAATTCTGAAACAATTTCATTAACCCTTGCTCCTTTAGGTCCTATGCATGCTCCTATACTGTCTATACTAGCTTCATCTGAATACACAGCCATTTTTGTACGATATCCAGCTTCTCTAACAATATTTTTCACCTTGACAAGATTACTTCTTAATTCTGGAACCTCAATTTCAAACAGTTTCTTAACAAAATATGGTGAACTTCTACTAACATAAACTTGTGAGCCTCCTTTGTCTGTTGTTCTAACTTTTTTTACATACACTTTGATTTTATCATTAACTGATAATTTTTCTCCAAAAACTTGATCATACTTTGACATAATACCTTCAACTTGCGTTCCAATTATCTCAACTGAAATTGCATTTGGATCAACTCTACGCACTATAGCGGGAACAAGTTCACCCTCTTTTTCACTCATCTCTTCATTAATTATATTTTTTCTAGCTTCATTAATTCTTTGCTTAATAACCTGGCTTGCTGTTTGAGTAGCAATTCGAGATAAATCAGCAGGAGTAACATCCTCACCTATGATGTCCCCAATTTGTGCGTTTGCTTTCATTTCTCTCGCCTCATCAAGTGTTATTTCATAATCTTCCTCAGGTTCCTCAACAACTTTATAATATGCATAAATTCTAATATATTTTTCTTCGGGATTAATCGTTACTTTAATTGCACGACTATCACCACTATCCTTCTTAAATGCTGAAGCTAAGCCAGCTTCTAGTGTTGTTGTCAACTCTTTGCTATCAATTTTCATGTCCCTTTCAAGCTCTTTTAATGCTTCAAAAAAATCACCAATATCCATTATTGTTCCTCCATGTTATTTTATCCTATTAATATTTATGTAAGGTCTTACTAGCAAAACATCAATTCTCATGATTTTTGTTTTTATCCCCTTGTTTTCTATTTCAATTTTATCATCATCATAAAACCTTAAAAAACCAATGTGCTTTATTTTTTTCTTTTTCATAGGTTTCAAAAATATTTCTATCTCAACATCTAGATTTCTTCTAAAATCATCGTTTGTTATTATAGATCGATCGAGCCCAGGCGAGGATATGTTCAAGCTATAGCTTGCACCATTAGTAATATCATATTCCTCAAGAATTGGATCTAATAAATCATTCACAAAGATACAATCATTCAAACTAACACCATCTTTTTTATATATGAAAATTTCAAGATATGTTAATTTACCCTTCGTTGAATATTTTAACTCAACAACTTCATAGCCAGCTTTTTCAATAATCGGAATTAATAACTCCTTGGCCTTATTTTCAATAATTTTTTGCGACAACTTTATAACTCCTAATAAATATTAAGAGTGGCCAAAGACCACTCTTAAGCTATAATCCCTAGGTGCTACTTATGATAATACCACATCTTGTTAATTAAATCAAACTTTTTATATAAATCTTCTTTCAAAGTTAATTCTCAGGGTAAGTGCAACTTTTGAGTCAGCCCTCGAAAAGTTTGTCAAAGTAAATGCAACTTTTAAAGTTACTTATAGATATAATTACTATTCAACAAAAAACACATTAATAAATCTATTTAAGTTTGTTTAATACATTCTCAAAATGCTCATTAATGGGAGCTTCAACATAAACTTTCTGTCCCGTTAATGGATGAATAAAGCTTAATGATTTTGCATGTAAAAGCTGATGTTTTGCTTTTAGCTTGGTGGATGACCCACCATATTTTTTATCGCCAACTATAGGCTTATTAAAATATTTGCAATGCACCCTAATTTGGTGTGTTCTACCAGTAATAAGCTCAAACTCTACTAGAGAATATTTTTTATGATATTCTTCTATCACCTTATATTTTGTAACAGCTTCGCGACCTTCTGGAAGTACTGCCATTTTTTGACGATTTTTAGGATTTCGACCAATATTAGTAGACCACATTCCAATATGCTCTTTAAATGTTCCCTCAACAAGAGCTACATATGTTCGCTGAATGCTTTTTTCCTTAAACATTTTTTTTAGTTTAAGATGCGTATCATTGTCTTTTGCAATAACTAAACAACCAGACGTGTCTTTGTCGAGCCTATGCACGATACCCAATCTATCTTCCCCAGCAATATTAGAAAGATGAACATTATCATATAACAATGCATTCACTAAAGTGTTACTTTGATTCCCAGCACCAATGTGAGTCGTTAATCCTGCCGGCTTATTTATAATTAGCAAATATTTATCTTCATATAATATGATATAATCAGCTTTTGTCTTAATCAACGCATTGTCTTTTGACTTGGTAACACAAAACTTCAGGCT
Organism: Clostridiales bacterium; assembly: GCA_012800525.1. Taxonomy (GTDB): domain Bacteria; phylum Bacillota; class Clostridia; order Christensenellales; family DTU072; genus JAAZJD01. The sequence goes on along the minus strand of JAAZJD010000061.1, from coordinate 29,713 downwards.
GATTGTTTGGCCTACCTTAATCAAACTTGATGACCTATCAATCAAAACATCATCTACTTTAACTTCTTTTGATTTAATCAATTTTTGAGCATAAGAACGAGAAACATCTAATGTTTTAGAAATTACCTTGTCTAATCTATCGTAATAATTCGAATTAAAACTATATAAATTCATAAAATTAAAAATTATGATTATCTAAATCAGCATCTTCTTTATGATCAAGAGATTCGGCATCTTTTTCATCCTTTGTTTTTTTTGAAAAATAAAAAATAACCCATATAATAGCCAATATACACCCTATAGTTAAGGCACTATCAGCAAAATTAAACACTGCAAAAGACCAATCTTTTATTGTAAAAGAAACAAAATCTCTAACATATCCATATTTAAATCTATCAACTAAATTACCAAGACCACCAGCAGTTATTAAAACTAAAGAAGCTCTTAAAACTATATTCCTATCTTTTAATGAAAAAATCATAAAAGCAAACAATAAAATTACAGAAAATAAAGATATATAAGACAAAAATTTTGTGGAATTTTTTAAAATGCCAAATGAAGCTCCAGTATTTTCTACTGCGGTAAAACACAAAATTTTAGGAATAATTACTATATCACCAGAAGCTTGAGCTTTACCATATATGTATTTTTTTGTTAACAAGTCAAATAATAAAACCAATATGATAAAAAAAACCTCAACACAAAAATTAATAATTAATTTTTTATTTTTGAATAAAAAGTTTCTTACTTTATTCCACATATCTTAAAACTCCAAAAGATTTAATGTATGTAAATGTTTCTAGGACCAAACAATGCCGTACCTAATCTAATCATATTTGAGCCACATTTTAATGCCAATATATAATCATTGCTCATTCCCATAGAAAGATATTTCAAGCCATATCTATCTTTAAACAAATCAAAAGTTTCACGTGCCTTAACAAAATATTTGCTTAAAACACCTTCATCAGATTCAAATGGAGTAACAATCATCAATCCTTCCATTTTTAAATTTTTATAAATAAGAGCTTTTTCTAAAAATTCTTCCGTCTCATCAAAGCTTATACCACCCTTATTGCTTTCATTGCCGGCATTTATTTGTACAAAACATTTTTGAATTAGGTTATTCTTTTTTGATAAACAATCTATTGTTTTAAGAAGCGATTCCTTGTCTACACTTTGAATATATCTAATTTTGCCAACTAAAAACTTAACTTTATTAGACTGCAATCTACCAATAAAGTCCCAAATAATTGCACGATTTTCATTGTATTTTGCAATAAACTCTTGAACTCTATTTTCTGCCATTACAATGTCCTTAGAAAGTTCATTAAGATATTCTATGCTCTCAAGAGTTTGCTGTTTCGTTGCTGCTATAATCTCCACTGGGTATAGTGCATTATTTTCAATATTTATTAAAATCTGCTCTAATTTATCTTTAATCATTTATATTTTAATGTAATTGGCAATTATTATTTTATTATTTAATGTTTGAATTATATCATTTGTGGATATGTAAACTCCATTGTAATTCTTTGGTATTATAACACAGTTCTTGTTACCAACATAGGAAAAAACACCAAGTGTTTTATCACTTAAAGTATAATAGAGTATATTAGAATCATTAACCATAACAAAACTATCCTCATTGGTTAAACTATAATAAATTTCTTTTGCATTACTAATATAAGATATTATCAAATGATTTCCTTGTATATATGCATCAGATAGCATTGCATGTTTATTATCTAACAAGACTTTAACAATAGATAAAAGTTCATTTGATATCTTCCTATCCTTTACCTCTATTACATATATCGGCAAATCATTTTTTGTTAAAAGTTGTAAAATAGAACTCACATAACTTGAATAAAATTCGACAGCATGAAAGCTTTCTAAACTAAATATTTCACTTTTTTCATATATAGATTCAAACAAAGTTATTTTTTTAAAAACATTACTACATAAAGCCAAATCATAAATTTCATTTATAGATTTAATGTTATTTTCTTTCCTTTTTAAGGTTACAAGAATATTTAGTGTTTCTAAAAAACTACTATCGATGGTAAAGCAACAATCCATTTCAATACTACCTTCACTTGTATTAAGCAAACTATCAATATAATATTCATTATAGAAATCTTCCTTAACGGAAATAATTGCTTTCTCGCCAACATAAAATTTACTTTTATTAATTTCCACAGCATTACGAAGGTCGCATGTCAGATTAATTTTTACCTCTTTTTCAGAATTTAATGGTTTTTTTGTAACATAAAAAGCAATGTGGTTTGAAATACATCCAATTATAAAAAAATCTTCGTTAGGTGATATGATTTTTTCAACACCGGAATATGTCACCCTGAAATCAGAATCAAATGCATAGTGCTTAATATATATTTTGACAGAATCTCCTTGCTTAACTTGTCCATATTCTGGAATTAGATCAATATCCATAGGATTTTCGGCAAATCTACCGATATATTCTTGTATTTGATAAAAAACACCATCAGTTAAAGCTGTCACTTCAATTTTTAATTTTGCAACATTTTCTCCTATATGTTTTAAAAAATATGATATTTCTTTTTTATCTAAAATTTCATTTTTGTTTATTGTAATAAGATTACCTACTAAAACATTTTCTGATGTACGCTGCGAAATTTGGATTTCTTTTACTCTATTTTGTTCCAACTGTTTAATTTGAAATGTTAATATTTCTAAATCATAAATATAATTATCTTTTGTTGAAATTGTTTCCATGTCAACTATACTGTCATTATCAACTAATTCAAAATCTATTTTTCTTGAATTTTCAATAAATTCTATACCAAAATTATTACAATCTTTTTTTAATGTATATACATAATATAAGCCATAAGTAGCAAAAGTGTAATAATTATCATAGTTGGTATAAAATAGAGACTGATCTACATTAACTTCATCTATATAAATGCTTTTTATTTTATATTCACGATTTGGTTTCACAAATATTTGCAAATTGGATGTTTGAATTGTTTGTTTATTATATAATATCCAAACATCTCCTTTATTTTCATCATAATTTACTTTAATTAAATTTTTAATTTCACATATATTTATACTCAATATCGCATCCTCTTCTGGCATATATATTTGCTCTAAACTCACTGGATTTCCAGACAAAAATACACTTTCTACATAATAATCATCTAATCCACTAATTGCTATGTCAATTTTTTCACCTGGCAAATATTTGCTTTTTGTTGAGATGATTTCACCTTTTGAAACATTTTTTTCAATTGTAAGGTTATATGCTTGGCTTTTATTTAATGGTATCAAATCAAAATCAACTAAAACGGAACTTTCATTTGGCATATAAAAACCACTATGCTCCATAGCATTGCTAGCACCATTTACTCTAATTTCATTGATTTTATAATCTTGAAGTAGTTTATTTGTATTTACAAAAACAAACTCTCCAACACTTGCTTCCGTTGGTATATCTAAATCTGCGACATTAAAACTTTCAATATTTGATTTTATTGTGATTGGATATTTAACACTGTAATCAATTTTTTGAATATTAAGTAAAATAAACGCATCACTTTTTTCCATCTTAATTTTGCCTTTCATTACAGACTCTTCATTGATTAAAGTCGCCCCTACTATACTTTTATCTTTGACATAATAATTGTAATTTGGAATTATAGAATAGATAATATGCTCATCAAAACCAGCTGAATGGGAACTAAAATATATATCAGCCACATCCCCCTTTAATGATTCGCTTTTAAACCCTTTGCTTAGTGTGTACTGAATTTTTTGCATTTCTAATGTAATAGTAATTGAAGTTGCTGGCATTCTAAATGTTTGTGGATTTATCTCACTATATGATATTTTTACAAAATTATCTTTATTGTGCCCCTCATAATATCCAAAAGAATCTTCTTTCACTTCATAACCTTGTTTCGGATAAACATTAAAGGTAATTTTTGTATCATACTTAGCTTTTAGGGGAATATCATCAGAAAAATACTCCTTAACATCTTGATTTACATAGATTTCATGTTCATACTCTTTTACATCTACCCAACTAGCATACATCGTTATGGATTTTATAGTAATAAAATTGGATTTTATTGGACTTTGACCAAGTTTATCTAAGCACCATCCAGTAAAAACAAAACCTTCTCTTTTCGGTTCTTCATCAATTGGTATAAACGCTGTATTTACCTTTACTGGTTTTGTCATAACTTTATCACCATTTTCAAATGAAGCATCTTCTGCGTTAACATCAAAAGTAATAACAACAACACCTACTGCTTTGTTATTACAAGACCATAAAAAACAAACCAGCAAACAAATAATCAAAAAACAAATCAAATATATAATTTTCTTTGAAACAAGCTTTCCCGCTACCTTTTTATCTGCCATATTTCACCTTTAAAAGCTCCAAATATACTTGTGCAGTTGCAATAGCATCATCTAATGCTCTATGTGCAGTTTTAAAATCAATATTAAAGCGTTTTGTCAATGTTAACAATTTATAATTAGATACCTTTAAATTCGGCTGTGATTTTGCAAGCTCTAATGTACAAACTAAATCATTTTCAAAGCGATATAAAAATTTAAGAGCATTATTGTTTAACACATTGATATCATAGTCAATATTATGAGCTACAAGTTTCGCATTATATACATATTTATACAAATCTGGTAAAATTTCTTCAATTTTGGGAGCATCTTTTACATCTTCATCATAAATATTATTTATCTCACTTGCATCTGAAGGTATTTTCATTAAAGGGTTTACGAAAGTTGAAAAAGTAGATTCAAAGATTCCATTAACAAGTTTTACTGCACCCACTTCTATTATTTTTGCAGTATTTACATTTGTGCCCGTTGTTTCTAAATCAAATATTACAACTTCTCCCTCCAATTCTTTTAATATTGGTTGTGTTTCATTAAAGAAGCTTAACTGTTGGCTTGCTTCTCGTAAATATGGTTTAGGAAAGATAAGGTTGTAATCATGATTAACATCTTTAACAAATGTTCGTATAGGAATTGTATTATAATCTATATCACATAAAGCAATATTGTTGACAAGCAATAACGGCAATCCATTAATTCTATCAGTTTTTAAAGGCCCTTGAACAATTATTTCTACTCCATCCTTAAGTGCACCATCAGCTAGAGCCTTTTTTCTTGCTTCATTGAGGAAAAACAAGCAAGAAATTGAACCCGTAGTATCATCTAATGAAAATTTATAAAACTGTTTTTCTTTGGTATTTCTTAACTCTATCCTAGAGATTAATCCGCAAATTGTTATTATTTCACCAATTTCTGATATGCTGTCTCTTATTGTATAAGGATTTTTAAATATTTTTTTACCACTTATATGCCTTGTAATTTTAATATTGATACTTTGAAAAGATGTATATGTAGGTGCAATAACAACATTCTTAATACTATTAGTGTTTAATGTTGAGTTTTCAATAAACTCAACAACAATATTCTCATAAAAATACATATTTAAAAATGAAATAATAGATTTATCTAAATCATTATACTTCACAAATTTATATGTAAATGAAGCTAATTCTAGTTTTACAACAATCTTATTATTTGCTTCCTCAAATTTTACATTAGAATAGTTAATGGTGCGATGTTGAATTTCAGCATTATATTTAAAAAATTCCTGTATTTTTTTAATTAAATTTATATTAGAATATTCTACCCTTCTATAGCTAATTTCCACTTTGACATTTTGGGGTAGAATATTTTTGCTCACTTTTAATATTGAATCTTTTATATTTTTTGTCAAATAAGAAAAAGACTCCTCATTAAATATAAAAGTAATATGCAATTTAGGATTTCGTGAATTGTATAAAACAACCTCACCAAGTTTTAGATTATAATCATAATTACTTAGTGAGTGATTGATTTTATCGATAAAAAAATCATTGTCTCTAAAATTAACCATTATAGTATTATAACACTAAAGTAATGTGAATATGTTAAGCTAAATAAAATATACAAATTAAATTCGCTCAATATTAACATTAATTGAATATCTCAAAACATTTTTCATTTATTAAAATTAGAAATTTTTATTTTTATAACATTGATAATTTCTTGCAATATTTCATCATTTGGAACCGTTTTTATTCTTTTTCCATCCATAAAAATTGAAGAATTGGTTTTTCCACCACAAACTCCTACATCTGCACCTCTAGATTCCCCAATTCCATTTACTGCACAGCCCATTATTGCAACTTTTAACGGAAACGCTTTATCTTTAGCAAAGTTTTCAACAGCAAGTGCTAAAGATAAAACATCAATATTTGTACGCCCGCAAGTTGGACAAGAGACAACATTAATATAATTTTTATCAATTTCACAAGCTCTTAATATGCGTTTTGCAGCGATTATTTCTTGTACTGGGTCTGCTGACAGAGACACTCTAATAGTGTCTCCAATCCCATCAATTAATAATCCGCTTAATGCTGCAAATGATTTATCAATACCACTTGATTCTATTCCAGCTTCAGTTAAACCTAAATGAATAGGAAATGCTGTTTCTTTGTATAAAATTCTATTGGTTTCAATTGTCTTTTTCACACTAGATGTCTTTGCAGCAATAACTATATTTTCAACTCCATAGTTTTGAAAAAGCTTTGCATGCTTTATTGCAAGTGTTGCAAGCATTTCAGCGGTCATATTTTTTAAAGTTGAGCCCTCATTTACTCCTACTCTAACCGCAATACCAGTTTCTTTTAATTCCTTACATAAAACCGATAATTCATTTTCTTTTAGATAAGAAGGATTAATTCTAATTTTGTGTGCACCAGCCTTTATTGCACCAAGTGCATGTTGATAATTATATTGAATATCCGCAATTACTGGTATAGGACTTTTTTTGCATATTTCGTGTAATGATTTTATATCTTCATTATTCTCTATTGATACACGAACTAATTCACATCCCACTTCATATAGTTGTGATATTTGTTCTAATGTTTTTTTATGATTAGATGTTTTCACATTTGTCATCGATTGAATAACAATCTTATGATTCCCCCCTATTTGCACGTTTTTAATTTTTACTTCATTCCTCATATCACTAAACCCTAATTTTTTATCTATAATTGATTTTAGCCTTGTTTGAATTGCAATATATCTGCAATTATTACTATCCTAAACAAAAAAACAAGTCCTGTTATTGTCAAAATTGTTTCTACATTTTTATTGTTAACTTTTAAAAAATGTCCCCTTCATTTAACGTATTAACGTTTCACCATCATAAAAAGCCTCATTAACATATAATAGCATTTGACCATACACATTAAAAAACTATTATTAATAGCAATCCTAATACAAAATTAAATAACGCCCAAAATAACAAAACCATCATTTGATTGAATGGATATTGATTACTAAATGCTACTTTCTTGTTTTCATGATCAGAATCATATTCAAATTGACAAAACCTGCCAATTGAGCTAATAGAAAAAACTTCACCGTTTTTTTTGCTTTCTCTTTTGTAGAAAGGAGGACCAAAACCAACTCCAAACTCAATTATCTTAAATCCTAATACCTTCCCAGCTAAATAATGTCCAAATTCATAAACAACTATCATAAACATGATACATAACAAAGCTAAAATCAAATAACTTGTTGTTTGAAGAACTTGTAATATACTCACTAAAATCAAAGACTCCCTCCAGCAATTGAATTAATGTATGATTTGATTTCATTATGTAACTGAAAAATATCACCAGGATTTTCTATACTACCATGATTAAACTTTTCAATACAAACACTTATTATTTTATTAATTTCATAAAAACTTATCTTGTCTTCCAAATATAAGCGTACCGCCTCTGAATTAGACAAACACATTATACTTGCACTTAAATCTGAATCTAACTTAAGCACATCTTTTGCTATTTTTAAACAAGGAAATTTATTATAGTCCGGAAGCTTAAAAGTGAGTTTGCCTATATCTTCAAGCTTTAATCTTTCTCCTGTTCTTTCAAGTCTATAGGGATATGAAAGAGCATATTGAATCGGAAGCTCCATGTTTGGTAAAGACATAACACTTTTTTGAAAAGAATCTTCAAACTCAACAATTGAGTGAATAATACTTTCTTTGTGTATTAAAACATCTATATTTAAACAATTAAACAAATGTCTAGCTTCAATTAATTCCAAACCCTTATTCATTAAAGTAGCGCTATCTATTGTAATTTTGTTACCCATTTTCCAAACAGGGTGTTGTAACGCTTCAATAGCTTTTTTTTCTTTTATTTCCTCTTTTGAAAAATTCCTAAAAGCCCCGCCTGATGCCGTTAAAATCAATTTATGAATGTTGTTATTTTCTTCTAAACATTGAAAAATAGCCGAATGTTCGCTGTCTAATGGAATAATATTTTTATTATTCTCTAGACATATTTTATTTAATCTATGTCCATAAAGAACTAAACTTTCTTTATTTGCCGTAATTAGTCGTGCTTTGCTTTGGATTATTGCAAGTGTGGGTAAAAGACCGGAAAGATCTGATATGGCATTACATACTACATCACAATTCTTATAAGTATTAGGATTTGCAAGCTTTTCATCGCAATTAACAATAACATCACTTACTTTGAATTGTTTGGCTTGCTTTTTTATTAAATCATAAGAATTTTTGCAAGCAAGCAAAACAACTTCATATTTTTCTAAATGACGAGAAATAACAGAAAGCACTTGTCTTCCCACAGAGCCTGTACTACCAATAACACCTACTTTTACTTTAAACATTTTAATTTAAAAACATCATAACAGCTGATACAACTAAAACAGCAAACATAATGCTATCAATTCTATCGATTACTCCACCATGATCTTTGAGTAGGGTTCCAAAATCTTTTAACCCCAGTTCTCTCTTAATCCTACTCGCAAAAATATCGCCAATTTCACTTATAAAGGCTATCCCTGCTCCTAAGCATCCATAAAAAATTAATATCAAAAGCAAATTTCCTTTGAAAAATTCTGCAAATTTAAAAATATTATTTATAGGAAATTTAGCAACCTCAAATATCCCATAAACACCTAGGGAACCTAACGCACCCCCTAATATTCCAAACAAACTACCTGCCCAAGTTTTCTTAGGACTAATACGTGGGAATATTTTAGGCCCCTTAATTAGACTTCCAAAATAAAAAGCAAAAACATCAGATGCCATTGCCGCACTCAAAGCTATTAAAAGAGGAATCATTCCATACTGCGCAATTAAATCTATAGCAAGTCCAAAAATTAATATTGGATACACAAAAATAAACAACGAAACAAACATATCTTTTAAACTTAATTTTCTATCAAATATATAAAATATGAAAATAAAGGTTATTCCTGCAATCATCAACATTATAAAACCTTTTTGACCAAGAAAATTGATTAAAGGATATGTTATTGCAACCAATATGCTTAAGGGAATAACTGCAGGACTAAATCCCGCTTTTTTAACGGCTAAAATTAATTCCGATGTTGATGCTCCCATAACTAAGATAACTAATATATCAAAAAATATTTGACCATAATAACCTTGAATAACTCCGTTTTTCTCCACAGGGAAAAGTGATGTCAAAAAAATAAACAACAAAAAAAATGCAAATAGCACTAACCCTTGAATTGTTTTTTTAAGCAACTTTTTCATTTCTTAACTTGTTTCCTGCAAATCCTTATGTATAGTTTTATAATATTTTACCATTTATTTGATAAATGCCCTAACATTTTATAGAAATCTTCCCTATCTAAGTCGGGAAAAAACTTATCATAAAATAAAACATGAGATTTTTTTGCTTGATATGGTAACCAATCATCAAGAACTTGTTCTTTTTTTGTATAAACTAACAAATTAGGTGATGGTATATTAGGCATACTTAGGTGTGCCTCTAGCTCTTCAGCTTTTATTGGACTAAAATCAGATACCATGAACTTCGTTTTGATTAAAGAATTAATCGCGCAAGTTATCTCATTCGAGCTGCTATAATTTAATGCAAAAATAATCATCATTCCTTTATTGTTTAATGTCTTGGCATTTAATTTAGAAATTATTTCTAAAAGTTCAGATGGCAATGATAAAAAGTCTCCTATAAACCTTAATTTATATTTTCTACTTTCAGCTAACTCATCTATTGTATCCATAAAAAAAGAGATGAAAATACTGTAAATTTTCATCTGTTCAGCCACTTCATATTTTATGATTTCATCAACTCTAAAAAGATTAATAGTTAAGTAGTTTATAGCATGTTCTTGTGAAACATCAATCAAATCTAAAATGGACTGAGTAGCTCTAATATAAGCTTCAGAAATAGATGCCTCTTTGTTTTCTTTTATCCAGTCATCGCATCCGCAAATTTTCAAAGCTAAATGAGGCATTAAATCTCCATAATCTCTTCTTCTTTTGCTTTGGTTATATTGTCAACATCATCCATTAAAGCAGATGTCAATTTATCAAACTCTTTTTCATTGTAAGCTAAATCATCCTCTGTTATTAGACTATCTTTTTTTAGCTTTCGTATTTGATCAATGCAATCTCGCCTAACATTCCTTATAGCAACTTTTGTCACTTCACTCAATGCTCTTACTTCTTTAACTAAACTTCTTCGTCTTTCTTCATTTAATTCAGGAAAAACAAGGCGTAAAACTTTTCCATCATTAACTGGGAAAATACCTATATTTGCCGCTATTATCGCTTTTTCCACATCCTTTATAGCATTAATATCCCAAACATTTATTGTTAATACTCTAGCTTCTGATATTGTAATGTTAGCTATTTGATTTATGGGAGTCAATGTTCCATAATAATCAACCATAACTCTATCTAATATATGCGGATTTGCTCTACCTACCCTCATAGATTGTAATTCTTGACGATAATTAGCTATGGATTTTTTAGTTTTATCCTTGTATTCTTCAAAACATAAATCAACTTCTATTATATTTGGCATTTTCCACCTCTTGTATTTTACTTTAATGATTTTAATATAACAAAAATGTGAGCTATATGCAAGGTTGATATATAAAATTATAGACTAGAAACACCTTATACAAAATATTAAGAGGCTACGTAGCAATCAATGTGCCAACCTTACTTCCAGTCATAACATTTAATATTGCATTTTTTTCTTTTAACCCAAAAACTAATATCGGCATTTTATTTTCATGGCATAAAGCCACAGCGGCTGTATCCATTGCCGACAAATCTTTCTTTATAAAATCTAAATGAGTCATTTTATCATATTTTTTTGCATTTTTATTACATTCAGGATCACAGTCATAAACTGCATCAACATTTTTTGCAAGCAATAAAATTTCAGCATTAATTTCATTGGCTCTTAATGCAGCTGCAGTATCTGTTGTAAAGTATGGATTTCCTGTTCCACAACCAAATATAACAACACGTTTTTTCTCTAAATGTCTCAATGCTCTTCTTTGTATAAATGGTTCTGCAACTTTTGTTATATCTAATGCTGTTTGTACTCTAGTAACAACTCCTATTCTTTCTAATGCATCTTGCAGAGCTAAACAATTTATCACTGTAGCTAACATTCCCATGTGATCTGCTGTAGATCTATCCATCTCAACTCCCTGTCTCCCTCTCCAAAAATTACCGCCACCTACAACAACACCAATTTCTACACCCATTTCTTGTGCTTTTTTAATTTGTTGACATATATCTAAAATAATTTCTTCATCTATGCCAAATCCAGATTTTCCTGCTAAAGCACCACCAGATAATTTTAACAACACTCTTTTATACGTAGGGATCATAAGTATACCTCCTAAAAAAAGATACCATTTTGATGGTATCTTTAAATATTATTGATTCATTTTTGCTATTTGTTCTTCAACTTCTGATGCTAAATCACAAACCTTTTTTTCTAAACCTTCGCCCATCTCATAGCGGACAAAACGACGAATACTTATCTTTTCACCCGTTTTAGCTATCGTATCAATTAACAAGTCGCCAATTTTCATATTTGTATCTTTTATAAAAGACTGCTCTAACAAACAAACTTCTTGATAAAACTTTCCTATTCTTCCATCAATCATATTTTGAATAACTTTGTCAGGTTTTTTCGCAAGATTAGGATCATTTGCAATTTGTGCTCTAAGAATGTGTTTTTCATGTTCTACCACATCAGCTGGAACATCTTCTTTAGAAATGTACAAAGGATTTCCTGCTGCAATTTGTAAAGTTAAATCATGAACGAAAGTTTTAAACAAGTCGCCTTTTGCTACAAAATCAGTTTCACAATTGACTTCCAGCAAAACACCAATTCTTCCACCTAAATGTATATAACTATCAACAATGCCTTGTGAAGCAATTCTGCCCGCTCTTTTAGCAGCGGTTGCCATACCTTTTTCTCTTAATAGCTCGATGGCTTTGTCAATATCACCATTAGTATCAACTAGTGCTTTTTTACAATCCATCATGCCCACACCTGTAATATCTCTTAATTTTTTAACATCTTGTGCTGTAAATGACATATTTCCTCCCAATTTATTTATATCAACCTTTACTCGATTAGATTTATTTTCTAACAATTATAAGTTTTGTAAATCTATTCTGTTACTTCTTTTTTTGTTGTAGTTTTTGATTTCTCCATTTTTTTAGAAGTTTCTACTTTTTCAGTTTTTGACTTTTCTTTCACACTTTCTTTTGAATCAGCGTTTTTGTCTTCTTTAGCTTTTTCTTTTTCAACCTTTTGTACTGATTCTACTTTTTTATCAAACTCTTTTTTTTCTTTTGTTATGGGTTTATCAAGTTTTTTTTCTTCTATTATATTTTTACAATCAATGTCTTCATTTTCTACCTTTATATCAGTTTTTGAACCATCAATTTTATCACCAAATACAGCATCTTCTTCTGTAGATGCTAAATAAGCCTCGCCTGTGACAGATCCTTCAACATAGTCTGTGCCCTCGCTTGCTGCGATAACAGCATCTGCAATAACCCCAGCAACCAACTTAACAGCTCTTATTGCATCATCATTCCCTGGAATAACAAAATCAACCAAATCAGGATCGCAATTTGTATCAACCAAACCAATAATTGGAATATTCAATTTTCTAGCTTCTTTGATAGCTGTCTCTTCAATTTTCAAATCAACAACAAACATTATATCAGGAAGTTTGCGCATATTTTTTATACCACCTAAATCAAGTTCAAGTTTTTCTTTTTGTTGTCTGAGTTTCATTGCTTCCTTTTTTGAATATTGTTCAAATTCACCCATCTTTTCGCTTTGATCAAGTTTATGCAATTTGTCAATCCGAGTTTTGATAGTTTCAAAATTCGTTAAAGTTCCTCCAAGCCACCTGTTGTTCATATAAAACATCCCACAACGTTCAGCTTCAACTTGTATAGCATCTTTTGCTTGTTTCTTCTTACCAACAAAAAGAACTGTTGCTCCGTTTTTCACAGACTCATAAACAAACTTAAATGCTTTTTCAATCTCTTGTGCTGTAATTTGCAAATCGATTATATGAATATCGTTTCTTGCATCATAAATGTATGGTTTCATTTTGGGATTCCAACGTTTTGTTTGATGTCCAAAATGCACCCCTGCTTCTAGTAATTGTTTCATTGTAATTATCGCCATAATAATCTCCTGTTTTTTCTTTGATACCCAAATTAACATGCCCAAAAATAGGAACAAGCTGAAGAAATGTGGATATCTGTATATTTCATCATAAGATGCTGTTACAAATGATATCACTTTATTATATATTGTGCAAGTTTTTCACAACAAAAAATAGTTATGTTTTATCTTTACCTTCTTGATTTTTTATTGCTCCATTTATACTCGCCTTTTTGACTATTCTTTACGTTTTCTAACTCTTTAATTCTATTTTTGTAGTTAATACGTGCGGTTATTAAAAAAAGAATTATCAATAAAATTACAAACAAAAAGGAAAAAAGTACTAAAGCCAAAATTAGTTCTTCTGTCAAAATAAAGACAGTTCCTTCCATTGCTGGCATTGAAAATGAAAGATTTTCTCCTGAATAACTATAATTTTCCACTAATGTTACCTTGTTTGACTTGTCAACTGCAATAATTTTAATTGAGTTTTTAAACAATCTATTGACTTTAATTTCATTAATCGTTACATTAAATTTTGAATCAAGATAAAAATCACCACTCTGTTTTGTAATATCAAAAACTAGATGTTGTTTATCATTTAATTTCCCCATACCTCTAGTTTCATAAGCTTCCTTTCTTGCATTCATTAAATCCGCATTACTAGAAATATTAAAATTAAGTTCACAATCAGGTGAGAAATTTCCTAAAATTTTAATTTGATTCAAATTTCCATTTATTTTACTTTCAATTACAAAATTGTTAATTATCAATTGACCAGGAATATATTCAAAAACATAATTTTCAGCTTTTGCAGATTTTGCACTAATTGAATATTTGCCTGGATTTTTAAAAGTAGACTCAACTATAGGTTTAATAGTTAAAACATCTTCATTTTCACCATTTACAAATCCAGCTATAGCATATGTTAAGTTATACTCATCACCGTATTTGACAGTAATATCATTTACGGTTACAATAAGGCTTTTATGAAGAATTTCTAATCCTAGTAAATCATTTTTATATGAAATAGAGCCTTCATTAATATGGTAATTCTCATCAATCACTTTAAAATCAAGTACATACTTATCTACATTTATTGGCTTCTCCTCCAAAAGATTGCCATATTTTTCCCCAACATAACTACACTCAATAATGTTTTCTTTTTCTGAATCTAATATTTCTTCATCTAAGATACTTATAGTTCTTTCTTGCTTTGTCCCCGTATATGTATATTTATTTGCTCCAGATACTTCAATATTTAACAATTTAGGATTGATTACGAGCTCTAATTCGTTACCACTACCATCAGTAGTCCAAGATTTCTCGCCGACTTTTATTGTCACTTTATATACACCAATATTTTCTGGCGACTCAATTATCTCATCTCCCAATTCATAAACAATTGTTTCGCCCGTAAAAACTTCATGATCATACTTTAATTCATAATTTCCTTTATATGTAGCTTTGCTACTTTTAGAAAAAATGACTTCTTTTGTTGCATCTCCTAAAATAGTTAGTTCAAATTTATCAGGATCTAGTGTCTCTTGTGCATACGAATAAAATTTGGATGTAAGCGTTAATTCTATCGAAAATAATAATAGAAAAAATAACAAAATAATTGCCAAATAATAGATAAAAATATAAGTTTTCTTTCTTAACATCATAATATTAATTACGGCTATGCTTGATCATACTCTTCTTGCATTTTGAGAAACTCTGAAAAAACCTCTTGTATTATTTTTTCATTTTCTACAGTAACAAACAAATCATTGCCTTCCTCATCAGATTTTACTTCTAAAATCAAAATTTCACCATCTTCTATGCCTTCTGTCAGCTCAGTAGGCTCTAAACAAACATACCAATCATCTTTATATTGGAGAGTTGCTACCAAATAAAATTCAAATTGACTCCCAGCTTCATCTTCAATCAATAATATTTCAGATTCTATGAACTCATTATTTTTATCATTGTTTACATTTTCATTTTTCATGATTAACCCCTTTTGATTTTTTATTTTTCTAAAAGATTTGCTAATTTACTACTTTGCATCTAGATATGCTTGTAAAATTATAGTAGCTGCTACTTTATCAATTATTTGTTTCCTTTTTTCTCGCCTTACCCCATGGTTAATCAACATCCTTTCTGCTTGCACAGTTGTTAATCTTTCATCTTGGAATACAACTTCAATAGAAATTTGTTCTAAAAGTTTATTTGCAAATTTCTTAACAATATTCACTCTTTCACCATGAGTTCCATCCATATTTATCGGTAAACCAATAACAACAAGTTCTATTGCATTTTTTTCAATAAAATTTTTAAGATATAGAATATCCGCAATTTCATCTTGCCTAGTATAAGTTTCATAACCTGATGCAATTATACCCAAAGAATCACTCGTAGCAAGACCTATCCTTACATCACCAATATCTAATGCTAAAACCTTCATGAAATCTAATTTTTGCTATGTTATTTTTAACTTATTTTAGTAATTTGTTGACTTAATTTCAAAATATGCTCTTGAATGATCACAAACTGGACATACTTCTGGTGCCTCTTTGCCTTTTTCCATGTGACCACAATTTCTACAAAACCAAACAACTTCTGTTGATCGCTTAAAAACTTTTCCAGTTTTAATGTTTTCTAACAATGCCAAATATCTTTTCTCATGTTCTTTTTCTACTTCAGCTACTCCCCTCATTTTTTTTGCAATTTCATAAAACCCCTCCTCGTCAGCTATTTCTGCAAAATTTTTATACATTTGAGTCCATTCTTCATGCTCGCCAGCAGCTGCAGCTACAAGATTCTCTACTGTGCTACCTATCTTATCAAATTCTTTAAACCAAAGTTTCGCGTGCTCTTTTTCATTTAAAGCTGTTTCCAAGAAAACAGCGGCAACTTGTTCGTATCCTTCCTTTTTCGCTTTGCTCGCAAAATAATCATACTTATTTCGGGCCTCACTTTCTCCTGCAAACGCATACATTAAATTCTTTTCTGTCTTACTACCCTTTAAATCTTTTTTCATAATTATTCTCCTTTCTTTCTTATTTTTATATTTAACTCTTCTCCATTATGACTGGGAGTGTAAAATATTTCATCTTTTATTGCATCTGGTAAATATTGCTGTTGCACCCAACCACCTGCATAATCATGAGGATACAAATAAATTATATCTGATTTTTCTTTCTTAAAAGTTTGATCTTGCAAATATGTTGGAATAGAATCATTTGGATTACTTTCTACCGCCTGTTTTGCTAAATTCATTGCCACAACAACAGAATTAGATTTAGGAGCATTTGAAACATAAATTATAGCTTGACTAAGGGGGATAAAACCCTCAGGCGCTCCTATTTTTTCAAAAGCTAGTAAAGCATTTGTTGCAACTACCAAAGCTTGTGAGTCTGCAAGTCCCACATCTTCTGCAGAATGAATTATCAGCCTTCTAAATATAATTAGAGGATCTACCCCTGCATGAATTAATCTAAATGCATAATAAAGAGCCGCATCCGCATCACTTCCCCTTAAACTTTTACAAAAGGCGCTTAAAATATCATAATAATTATCCACATCAATACTTAATGTTTTTGTATTTGTTACATTAGATAATATTTTTTTTGTAATTTTAATTTCAGAGTTTTCTTCTGGAATAGTTGTGATAACAGCTAACTCCAAAGAATTGAAAGCTGCTCTTAAATCCCCATTGCTTGCCCATGCAATATGTTCCAATGCATCCTTCTCTACCGACACATTGTATAAACCGAGTCCCCTTTCTTTATCCAAAATAGCTTTTCTAAGTCCTTCGACTATATGCTCATCTTTGAGTTTTTTAAACTCAAATACTTTACATCTGCTTACTATTGCTTTTGTCATATTAGCATATGGATTTTCTGTTGTTGTTCCAATAAAAATAATTTCTCCTTTTTCTATTGCACCTAACACGCTATCTGATTGAGCTTTACTCCATCTATGACACTCATCTAATATTAAATACGTTTTTTGGTTGTATAATGACAAAAAATCTCGTGCTTCTTCGATTACTTTTTTCGCATCAGCAACACCTGATGAAACAGCATTTAATTTAACACTACGTGCATTTGTTTGATTCGCTATGATATATGCTAATGTAGTTTTGCCTGTGCCAGGTGGTCCATAAAAAATACAACTCCCTAAACTATTTGTTTTGACAGCTCTCAACAAAGGAGAATTAGGGAAAATCAAATGTTCTTGCCCTAAAAAATCTGAAAAAGTTAAAGCTCTCATTCTCTCTGCTAACGGTAAATGTGCTTGTGAAATTGTATTGAATAAATCCATAGCTAGATATTATCACTTATATTGATATAAAGTCAATTTGAGCTATAAAAAAAGAAGCCAAAGGCTTCTCGAGTAATCCTATAAGCCGAGTTCTGTTGAAAACGGTTATCTGTCTTGTTTTATAGTCGCCTATAAAATCTAGCGATTTAGAAACGATCGGACCAATCATTGTTCCATTATCTTGCATCATGTGGGGTTTACACAGCCAATTTTGTTACCAAACTGCTGGTGCGCTCTTACCGCACCTTTCCACCCTTACAGTCATATAACTGCGGTATAATTTCTGTTGCACTTTCCTTAAAGTCGCCTTCAGCAGGATTTCTCTGCCACACTGTCCTATGATGCTCGGACTTTCCTCACCAAAAAGGTGCAACCGTTCAGACTACTCGCCATTATTATAGTAAAAATTGCAATTAAAGTCAAAAAATTGAATCTCAAGTCTTACAAAAGGCGTCCTACAGTAACATAATATTAAAAGGTATTCAAATCTAATTAACGTCTTTATTAATTATTTTACCGATTTCATCGTATAAGGTATTAATATCTTTGAACTGTCTATGAACAGAAGCAAATCTTACATATGCAACATTGTCTAAATTTTTTAACTCTTCCATCACATATTCTCCAATTACCTTACTAGAAATTTCATCTGAAGCATTTGCATATATTTTTTTTTCGATTCTATCGACAGCTTGATTTATGCTTTCCGTGGATACGGGTCTCTTTTCACAAGCTTTTAAAATCCCATTTTTTATTTTAGCTATATTAAAAGTTTGTCTTTCATCATTGTTTTTTATGACGCGAATAGATATTATCTCTGTTCGTTCATATGTCGTATATCGCTTTAAACATTTTAAACATTCTCTGCGCCTTCTAATTGAAGTATTGTCTTCACTAACCCTGCTATCAACTACTTTACTATCTAAACTGTCACAATACGGACATCTCATAACAAATCTCCTATAATTTTACAACTTGTTTTTCATGCGTTTTAAAAAAGATGGGATAGACTTACTTTCACCAAGATCTATACGAGAAGGAGGTGTAGAGTCTAAATCAGCATTACCTTGTTCAATCGTTTCTTCTGAAATATCAGGCTCAGTATCAAAACCATAAATTCTTCCCATTTTCTTATCTACTCTATCCTTATCAAAAATAGGTTTTTGAATTGTCTTATACCTACTTGTCCCATCAGCTTTAACATCAAAACCTGTAGCAATAACTGTAATAACTACTGACTCTTTGAGATTATCATCAATTCCCATTCCAAAAATAATGTTAGCCTTACTATCAACAACCTCTCTAATTAAACCAACGCTATCATTAACTTCTTCCATTGTTAAATCTATACCACCAGTGACATGAACTATAATGCCTGTAGCACCTTGTATATTTGTTTCAAGAAGAGGGCTTTGTACTGCTTGCCTAACTGCATCTAGTGTCCTGTTTTCACCACTTCCGTGACCAATACCTATGTGAGCATAACCTTGTGATTTCATAATTGTTTTTATATCTGCAAAATCTAGATTGATCAGTGACGGAGTTGCGATAATATCAGTAACTCCTTGAATTGCTTGACGAAGCACGTCATCTGCTACTTGAAAAGCCTTGATAAACTGTGTGCCCTTTGGAACAAAATCTTGCAATCTTTCATTTGGTATCACAAGTAAGGTATCAACATAAGGTTTAAGTTTTTCGATGCCTTTATTGGCATTTTCCATTCTTCTCTCACCTTCCATTTTTGCAAAAGGCTTAGTAACAACAGCGACTGTTAATATACCCATTTCTTGAGACATTTGAGCTATAATTGGCACAGCCCCGGTACCTGTTCCCCCTCCCATCCCAGCTGTAATAAAAAGCATATCAGCATCTTTAATTGCCTCTTTTAACTCTTCTCTACTTTCTTCAGCTGCTCTTGCCCCTATTTCTGGATCAGAACCAGCACCTAAGCCTTTTGTTACAGTAGGACCAAGCTGAATATTTAAACTTGCTCTTGAAGCATTCAGCGCTTGTAAATCTGTATTTGCATTTATAAATTCTGCGGAAGTAACATTTGCATAAACCATTCTATTCACAGCATTGTTGCCACATCCACCAACACCAATTACCTTTATATTTGCAACTCCATAGCCATTAGCCATATATTTCCTCCTATCTAGATCTTCGTCTAAATTTATTTTTTAGTAAATATATCAAATTTTTAAATGAAAAAGATGTTTTTTGATATCCTTGCTCAACCAATAATATAAGCGAAGCAAGAGATGAATCTGAATATTTATTAAGTTGTGGAATTGAAAATGCAACAAATGAAATTTGACGATTTAAAACTTTTGAAAATACCTCTTTCAATCCCACCATGGTGCCAAGTCCAGCTCCCGTCATTACGATAGGAATACTTCGAGGAATATTACTTGGACACATATTAATAGCCTTTTCAATTACAGCAGCAATATCTTCTAATCTAGCTAAAACAATTTCATTAACAGTACGCATATTATATGCATAATTCTTTTTACCAATAAAAATGACATATTCATCCTCCATTATTGGACGAACATTTAAATTAATTTTTTTTAACAATTCTATCGAATGTTCAAATGGAATTTCATTAACAATTGTTAAATCTGCAGCAACATTTCCACTACCCAATGAAAAAGATATGGAATATATAATTCCATCCCCTTGAACATAATTTACTGTTGATGATATATAACCAAAATCAATAAAAATAACTCCCTTATCTCTAACTTTTTCTGGAATCAAAAACATAACCTGTGCCAAAATAGAAGAAGTATACCTAAATCTTACCCCGTTACTTTGCGCAATGGAATCAAATAATTTAATGAAGCTTTGCTCACAAAGAACATAAGATATTAATCCTGAGAGTTTATTAACGCTCTTACCAACAGGATCAATCACCCTATCTTTAGCATCTAATAAATAATATATAGGGGCGGTACTAATAGCCGTCATGTTATCTTCATTGAGATTATCTCTACCTGTTTCAAACAAAAATGCAACATCTTTCTCATTAACTTTTCTATGTACACCAAAATCATAATCAACATGTTGACAAGTTACACTAGTAAATTCTCCAGGTACACCAATCAAGACTTCATCCAAAGAAACAAAAGTCGTATCTTCGCATTCTTTTATTAAAGAGCTGATTATCGAAAAAAGCTCTTTAACATCAAAAAATTCACCATCTTGATAACCTTCATATGGTAAAGCCTTGTGATATAGATACGTATTGCTATACTTCGTATCAATAAGTGCTAACCTAATTTGTCCTGATGAAACATCAATAATTGATATCTTTTTAGCCATATAACAGTTCCTTAATAATATGCTTAATTATACTATATGTAGTATAGTGCAGTCAATAATACCACAAATACTAAAATACAATGATGTTTTAACTATAATATTTTTCCATATACATATTATAAAAACTTTCAACTTCATCATTAATATTTTTTGCTTCTTTATCAATTAATTCCTTAGAGCTAAAAATTTTTACTTTGAATGAGTCGTTTGACATAGTCAAAAAATTTATTTCTTGATCTTTTATTTCAATCTCTTTAATTACTGCTCTAATTGCATCAGCATTCCACTTTTCCAACATTATTGAAATCACATATTTTACTGTTTTTAACTCTTTACTATCAAAGCTAACATCATTTTGCAATTTATACCCCATGATAGGTATTAATGAAGATACATTACTTTCAATTTCTTTATTCAATTGGAAATCAACATCTGCCAAATATGTTTTTCCATTTTCGGATTCTAAATAGAACATAGGATTGTGTGCCTTGACTTTTAAAATGACTTTGTTTGGAAAAACACGTTCAATGTCATATACTTCTACGGAACGATCGTTGTTAATTCTGCTAACTTTTGCTTTCACACTCGTTTCATTAATGTTCAATATACTGGCCCTAAGCTGAAGCCCCGAATCTGCAATTATATCTGCAGCTGAAGCCTGTTTTTGTTTATCTAAAAATAGCACTTGAATAGAACGCACATTAAAAATTCCACCTAGCACACTAACTAGAGAAACCAATAACACACATATCAGCATAACAGCTATTTTCTTTTTCATGCCTACCTTTTTTTCATACTTATTACTTATTGGTAAATGTGTCTAAGAGTTTATCAAATATATTGTCTTTGTTTGCATTATCTTCTCTTTCAATTGCCATAGGTGTCACGCTTTCACTACTATCTAAAGCATTTGCCATTACATCATTTCTTTGTGTATTTACCGATAATATTATACAAGCTATCACAGCTACCAAAACTAAGTATACTGCAACAAAAATTTTTCCTTGTTTAGTAAGTTTTTTTGCAGCATTGACCTTTGCTTTTGCTCTAACACTCTTTTTTAATTTGGGAGCGTTTATTATAGTTTGTTTTTTACCATAAAATTCTTCTTTTGATAAAAGTTTCCCTGGATTTTTTCTATGCAATTGTGCACTCATATACTCTTCGTAACTTTGATAATCCAATTCATTGTTGCCACTACATACCTCATCTTTTTCAATAAACTTATCTAAATTGTCAGTTTTTTCATGCGCAAAACAATCAGAAATAGCTTTACTTTCATATTTTCTTTTCTCTTGCATAAAAAGGTCGTATCCAGTTAAATCTTCATTAAATCCGACATCAAATATACTGTTTGATTGAGACGCAGCAATATCTCTCCTCAATGTAACCATTTCTTCCTCCTTTACTTCTTTTGCGCAATTCTTAATTTTGCACTTTTTGATCTACTATTATTCTCTATTTCTTTTGCACTTGCAATAATCGGTTTTTTATTGATTATTTTTATTTCGCTTTTTTTGTTACAAGTACAAATTGGACTTGATTTATCACATATACAATTTTTTTCTAGTTCAGCGAAGGTTTGTTTAACAATCCTATCTTCTAACGAATGGAAAGAAATAATGCATATTCTTCCTTCTTTTTTTAACAATCTTGTCAAAGCAGTAATACATTCAGACAATTGTTCCAATTCGCTGTTAACTTCAATACGTATAGCTTGAAAGGTCCTTTTTGCTGGGTGCCCTAATCCATATGTTTTTTTTATGCCATATACCTTTTTAGCTATTTCTGATAATTCAGTGGTCGTTTTTATAGGACTAATTTCCCTGTTTTTTACAATGGCCTTAGCTATAAGCTTGGAATATCTCTCCTCTCCATACAAAAAAAGAATCTCAACTAATTTATCATATGAATAGCTGTTAACAACATCGTAAGCCGTCATTCCTGCATCTTTAGACATTCTCATATCCAAATTTGCATCTAGCATATAACTAAAACCTCTAGTTTTATCATCTATTTGATGAGATGATATTCCAAGATCTAACAAGACACCATCCACTTCTTTTATATTCATATTGTGCAAGTTAGATACGAGATTTTTGTAGTTATCATTGATGTATATTACGTTATCACTTGCTATTTTGGTTCTTGCTTCCTGAATAGCTTCGCTATCTATATCATTGCAAATTAACAAACCGTCATCATTTAAAAGTTTAAATATTTCTTTACTATGACCCCCGCCTCCTACTGTGCCGTCAACATATATTCCATCGCTTTTTATATTTAAACCAGCTATAACTTCATCGAGTAAAACGGGTATGTGATAACTTGACATTTTTATGTCCCTATATTTTCTCTAAGCTTGCAAAAGCTTCATCAAAATTGCTAGCTTCTTTTTCCATCATGGCATTATATCTTTCTTCTGACCAAATTTCCATTCTATTGTTTACTCCAATAAATACCATTTTTTTTGTAATTCCTGCATGTTTTCTTAGCTTAGGTGGTAGCACAAACCTACCTTGAGAATCTTCACATGGCTCATCAACGGAAGACATAATTAAACGAATTGTGTTTTGTTGAGAAAGATTTGACATGCTAGTGATAGATGCAAGTTTTTGGGCATAATCTTCAAAATTTTCTTTATCCATTACAAACAAACAACCAGCCGTTCCATTTGAAATGTAAAACTTCTCGCCAATAAGGGAACGAAGTTTTGATGGAATACGCATCCTATTCTTATCATCTAATTGGATAAAATATTCACCAAAAAATATCACTGTCATTATCCTCCTATTTTATATTTTTATTGTACTACAAAAATTTTCCACTTTCAACCACTAAATTCGTTTTTGATGCTAAAAAAGATCAAAATTTTTATTTATGGAGTGGAAAAACATAAAATAACAATTTGAAAAATATTATAAAAACAAATGTTTTAAGCATTAAAGAGATTTGAAAAGTACATAAATTATGATAAACATAAAAATTTGTCGAATATAAGCTTGAAAAAACATTTGTGGTTAAAAATCCCTAAATTAACAGTCAAATATTAAAACTGGGCTATGCTTTATCATATCGGTCGAGACTAAAAAATATTTTATTCCATCTTTTATAACTATATTATTGCTTAGACTCACATCACCATGCAAATGTCCGTAAACGACTGTATCTACTTCATACTTTTTCAATAATAATGTGAAATTAGATGATTGCCTAATAGAATTAAAAGGAGGATAATGCATTAAAGCAAATACTTGATCTTGGCTATTTCGCATCTTAGAAGCTTGCGATAAACTTAACTCCAGCCTAATTTCTTCTCTTTTAAGTATTTTTTGGTCACTTTCCAGCAACCTAGTACCGGCTTCCGGCACCTGCCATCCCCTTGTTCCACAAAAAATCTTATTGTCAAATTTCAAGGCATTATTTTGAATAGCAAAAACATTATCAGGCAAAATTGTCTTCACCTTAGCATACGAATTCCACCAATAATCATGATTACCTTTAATTATAATTTTTTTACCTGGCAAATCTGCAAAAAACAGCAAATCTTCTTTTGCCTCATCTAACGTGGTCGCCCATGATATGTCACCTGGTATTAATACGACATCATTATTTGAAACCTTATGTAACCAATTTTTCTCTATTTTTGATAAATGATTTTCCCAATTATCGCCAAAAATGTCCATAGGCTTTTCTTGACTTGAGGATATATGCAAATCACTTATAGCGAAAATTTTCATACAACAATCGCCCTCTCTATTACATTTAAGATATCTTCTCTTCCTATTTTTTTCAATGAGGAAATTAACACCACATTTTCTACACCTACCCCAAGAGTAGAGGCAATTATTGTTTTACTTATACACATTTGTGCACGATTAATTTTATCGGCTTTAGTTGCGAGAATAGAAAAGGGAATATTGTGCGAATAAAGATATTCCACCATCAATACATCTTCCTCTGAAGGCATCCTTCTAGAATCAATCAAAACAAAGACCATCACCAATGACGATGTCTTTTGAAAATAGCCTTCTATTAAATAAGACCACCTTTCCTTTTCTTTCAATGAAACCTTTGCAAATCCATAGCCTGGCAAATCAACAAAATAAAATTGCCCATTATTTATATCAAAATAATTCACAAGTCTTGTTTTCCCAGGCTCTTTTGAAGTTTTAGCCAGACTACTTCTGTTTGTAATATAATTAATCAATGTCGATTTTCCAACATTAGATTTTCCAACCAAAGCGATTTCTGGAATATTAGTTTGTTTAATTTGAAAGATGTTTCCCGCTGAAGTCTCAAATTTTGCATTGATAATTTCCATTTTTTCTCCCATAGGCTTCAAATAAATTAAAAACTGCATTATTATATAACAAATGCAGTTAATTATTTCTATTTATCATCATGAATCAGTTAAACTGCCCTTTTTAATATAATTGGATCTTTTTTGTTTAAAATTACCTCTTTAGTTACAACCACCTTTTCAATCGTTTTGTCACTAGGAATATCATACATCAGCCCAATTATAGCATTTTCCATTATAGTTCTGAGACCTCTTGCACCAGTTTTTAATTCAATCGCTTGCTTTGCTATTTCCAAAATAGCATCTTCTTCAAATTCTAATTCAACATCATCTAGATAAAACAGCTTTTTGTATTGATCTACCAAAGCATTTTTAGGCTCTTTCATGATTCTAACTAAAGCGGCCTCGTCTAGTGGATCCAACACAGTTACCACAGGAACCCTTCCTACAAATTCTGGAATTAAACCATATTTTATCAAATCATCTGGACGCAAATCTTTAAGCATTTCAGAATAATTTTTGTCAGACTCACGAAGTTTTGAGCTAAAGCCTATTGCAGACATATCAACCCTCGAATTAACAATTTTTTCCAATCCAACAAAAGCACCACCAGCAATAAACAAAATATTTGTTGTATCAATTTGGAGCATTCGCTCTGATGGATGCTTGCGACCACCTTGAGGCGGCACATTAGCTATTGTTCCCTCTAATATTTTTAATAGCGCTTGCTGCACCCCTTCTCCTGACACATCTCTCGTAATGCTGGTATTTTCAGTTTTTCTGCAAATTTTGTCTATTTCATCAATGTAAATAATGCCCTTTTGCGCCCTATTTATGTCTCCGTCAGCTACTTGTATAAGTTTAAATAAAATATTTTCCACATCTTCTCCAACATATCCTGCTTCAGTTAGCGTTGTTGCATCGGCAATAGCTATTGGAACGTTTAAAATATTTGCCAATGTTTTTGCAAGAAGAGTTTTTCCTGAACCTGTGGGACCAAGCATTAAAATATTTGATTTTTCTAATATGACATCACTGTATTTATCAGCTGGTTTATTTACTATTCTCTTATAGTGATTATAGACAGCAACTGAAAGAATTTTTTTCGACTCTTCTTGACCAATTACGTATTTATCAAGCTCTTCTTTAATTTCCCGTGGATTCAAAAGATTTATTTCAGCACTAATATTTTTCTCACTCTCTTTAGCAAGTTGCAAACGCTTGTTCATTTTGGCTATACAGTCTGAACAAATTAATGCATCAGTGGTAACACTTGCAATAAAAGTCAAAAAAAGACTCTCTTCTTTACCACAAAAAGAACATTTAACATCTTTATTTGGATTATCTATATTGTTATTATCGTGTTTTTCACTCATTCTTTATTCTCCAAATAGGTATTATTTTGTGGATTTATTCTCTTTTCTCGTAATATAAACTTTATCAATTATCCCATAATCTAAAGCAGCTTCTGCAGACAAATAATTATCTCGATCCGTATCTCTCTCAATGGTTTCCAATTTTTGTCCTGTCATTTCGCTTAAAAGTTTATTTAATTTATCTTTCAGTTTCAAAATATGTTCCGCATGTATTGCAATATCGCTTGCTTGACCCTGTGTACCACCAAGAGGCTGGTGAATCATTATTTCACTGTTAGGAAGAGCAAATCTCTTTCCCTTTGTTCCTGCTGCTAATAAAAAAGCTCCCATCGATGCTGCTAATCCTACACAAATAGTACACACATCACATTTTATATAATTTATTGTGTCATATATGGCAAGACCCGCTGAAACTAAGCCTCCAGGACTGTTAATGTACAAATATATATCTTTTTTAGGATCTTTTGTTTCTAAATATAGCAACTGGCCAATCACTAAATTAGCAGTTTGAATATTAATTTCTCCAGTTATAAAAATTATCCTATCCTCTAATAATCTAGAATAAAGATCATATGAAGTTGCCCCTCTATTCGTTTGTTCAATCACTGTGGGTATTGGTATATAATTATTGATTTCCATAAAACTCTCCTTCTCAAAATCAAATTTAAATATTTAACTTGACAAACAATTTTCGTTGCTTAAATTTACACTTTTTATGCCCGATTAATTGCTAAACTAACACAATAACTATACCACAAAAAGTAGTTATTGCAAAAACTTTAACCTCTTACTCATGAGATGTTCTTACAAATATTAGACCATCCATTTGACTTGCAAAATTTACATTAAGTTATTACTCAAATTTATTTGATGTTCTCAAAAATGTTATCAGTTTTTCAATTAGAATTTTATTCATAATTCCAGCAAACAATTGTTGATCAAAATTCTTTTTAAACTCTTCAACATCTTTTTGCGATTGTTTTGCTATTTCTTCCAACTCTTTATCAAACTCTTCTTTTGCAACTGTTAGACCTTCTTTTGCAATAATAGCCTCTAAAACCACCCTAGTCTTAACTGTATTTTTAGACTGTTC
Organism: Clostridiales bacterium; assembly: GCA_012800525.1. Classification (GTDB taxonomy): domain Bacteria; phylum Bacillota; class Clostridia; order Christensenellales; family DTU072; genus JAAZJD01. The sequence goes on along the minus strand of JAAZJD010000061.1, from coordinate 1,699 downwards.
CGCAAAATCATTGTAAAAATCCTCCATTGTTTTTCCAGAATATTTTAAGAAATCATCTAGACTAATACCCATAGACTTATACCTAGCAGCTATTTCATTAATGTGACGATCGCTTTCCTCATCAATCAAACCTTGTGGAATTTCAAATTCATTATTGGCAACTATGGCTTTTATCATTTCATCTTCTTCTTCATATTTTGCCTCTTGCTCAGCATGTGATTTTAGTTCTTTTTCTAAATGCTTTTTATACTCATCTAAAGTTTCAAACTCACCCATATCTTTAGCAAACTCATCATTTAATTCAGGGACCACTTTTTCCGTGATAACATGAACTTTACATTTAAATATTGCATTTTTATCAGCGAGCTCCTTAGCATGATAATCTTTAGGAAATTTAACTTTCACATCTATTTCTTCGCCCTTTTTTGTGCCTATCAGCTGATCTTCGAAGCCAGGAATAAATGTATTGCTACCAAGTTCAAGTTGTTGATTTTCAGCAGTCCCTCCATCAAACTTGACCCCATCAACTTCGCCACTATAATCTAGCGTTAATTTATCACCATTTTGAGAAGCTCTATCAACCTCTTTCCATGTTGTGTATTTTTGTTGTATTCGTTTTAGCTCCTCATCAAGCATCTTTTTGTTGTATTTAGATTTTATCTTTTTGAAAGATAGGCCTTTGTACCCTTCTACCTCGATTGTTGGATAAACTTCAACTTTTAATACAACATTAAATCCTTCCTCATCAACATTATGAACATCTACTTCAGGTGAAGAAACAACATCTAGCTTATCCTTTTCAATTATTTCGCGGTAATATTTATTAATTCCATAATCTAGTGCATCCTCATAAAAAGCTTCAATTCCATATCTATTAACAATAACATCAAAAGGGACTTTGCCTGGTCTAAAACCTTGAACTTTATATTGTCCCTTTGTCTTTTTATATGCTTCTGAAATGCATTCGTTCCATTTGTCTTTGCCGACTTTTATAGCAATTTCAACTACTGAATTCTCTAATTTTTGAATAGAATATTCCATAACTATCATTACCTCACTATAGTTTATTTTAGTTATACTAACATATTAAATTGAAACAAAGCAATCATTTATATTAAAAATAAGTAAAATATTAAGCAATCTAATCTTTTACACACAAGCTCAACACCACAAAAGAATTACACCATCATTTGATACAATAGTTTATGCTAAGTGCTTGATTGCAATTATGAAATCAAGCATAATATTGCATCGAGAGGGGGCAAATATATGATTCGCAAATTTAATTTATTGCCCTTAAACTATTCTATTTTATAGCTATTTTTGTAATACTATTATTTGTTACGCAGTTTTTGATAATTAAATTAAAAAAAAATAATTTAATAAAATTGCCGAAATAACAGCATGACATATCGGTCAATTTACGATTTTATTCTATTTTTTTATTTAAATTAAAATAATTTCAAGGTTATAAAACATAAATTAAAAAATACGATTTAAAAACTTTTAAAATATCTAGTACCCTCTATCAAACAAATAAAATCTCATATTTCTAAAGCGCAGATATCTGCTGACAGACCATTTTTATAATAATCTTTTCTATTATAAATTTTTTTAAAGCCAAAATATTCATACAACTTTTTAGCTGATATATTATCTTCTGAAACTTCTAAAAAAACTTTTTGTATACCATTTTTTT